>JADFXV010000084.1 GCA_015233395.1 Desulfovibrionaceae bacterium | reverse complement strand
CCTGGCCGGGGAGGTCGCCTCGGCCACGGCGTTCGTGGACCGCGAATTATGCCGCCTGCCGCAAGGCGCGGCCCAGGCCGCGCTCGACGCCCCGCAGCTCGCCCCCCACCGCCACGCGCTGGCCAAACTCTTTGCCCAGGCCTGCTATCAATTGACCCAATCGGGCCCGGACCGGGAAGCCGAACTCGCTGCGCTTGAAATCACGGACCGGCTGCGCCTGACGGTCCGGTGGGCGAGCCTCGCCACCGGGCTGCGCGTCGGAGCGGGCCAACTCGCCCTTTCCCTGGCGGCCGGCCGTCTGGCCGCAAAAAACCGCGCCCGGCGCGCGCGCGCCGCCGCCGAACTGGCCCTCGCCCTGCAAACGCGCCGCTCCGAGCTGGCCGAGGTCCAGTCCGGGCTGCTTGCGCTCGAACAAAAAGCCGCCAGGGCGCGCAACCTGCCGCACCGCCTGGCCCTGGCAGACATCGCCGAGGAGAGTCCGGCCGCTGCGCGCGCGGTCCTGATGGACGCCATGCGCCGGGCCTATCCCCTGGCCCAGCGCTACTTCCGGCTCAAAAAAAGGCTGCTCGGGCTGACGGAGTTGTGCAGCCACGACCTCAACGCCCCCTTGCCGCACCAGCCCCGCGTAAGCTTCGACAGGGCTTCCGGCCTGACGCTGGCGAGCTTCGCCGGGATTTCCCCGGTTTTCGGCCGGATCGCCCGGGCCATCCTCTCGGGCTCGCGCCTGGACGCCTTCCCCAGGCCGGGCAAGCAAACCGGGGCCTTTTGCCTCACCCCGCCGGGCTGCCGCCTGCCCTTCATTTTTCTCAATTTCAGCGGAACCTGGCGCGACGCCTCGATCCTGGCCCACGAATGCGGCCACGGCGCGCATCAGGCCTTAAGCTCCCGGTTGAACGCGAGCGCGCGCCAGAGCGCCCCGGCCCTGGCCGAGGCCGTGGCCTTTTTCGCGGAACTGGTTTTTTTTCACGCCACGCTGCGCCGGACCAGGTCGCCGGCGCGCAAGCTCGCCCTGCTGTGCGCCCGCATCGAGGACGAACTGACCGGAAGCGTCCGCCAGGCGGCGCTTTTCGCCTACGAGGAAAACCTGCGCGGCCTGTTCGAGGCCAAGGGGAAACTGACGGCGGCCGACCTGGACGCCGCCTGGCTCGCCTGCCAGGGCGCGTTGTACGGGGGCAGCGTGCGCCTGACCGGCGACTACCGGTCCCTGTGGGCGCTTTCGCCGCATCCGGTCGCCATCCCGGGCTACGTCCGCCACTACCCGGCGGCCGCCTGCCTGGCCCGGGGCATGTGGCGGCGTTACACCGCCGGTCCCGCGCGTTTCGCCGCCGTCCTGGAGGCGGTCTGCGCCTGCGGCTCGAGCCAGCCGCAGGCGGAGCTTGCCCTGCTCATGGGCCTGGACATCGAAAGTCCGGAGCTTTATCAATCGGCCATGGACGACCTGGCCGATCTGATCGGCCAGGCCGAGGACGCAGCCGGCGCGAGCCAAGGATGGCCGTCATGGACATAGCCCGAGCGCGAGAGGCCTTCCCCGCCGCCGCGAACATGGTCTGCTACAACCACGCCGGCATCGCCCCGCTGCCGCGCGCGAGCGTGGAGGCGCACCGGGCGTTCACTGAAGACCGGGCCGCGTTCGGCTCGAAGAACTACTTCGCCTGGCTGGAGGCGGTCGCCCGGACGCGGGAGCTGGCCGCGCGGCTTATCGGCGCGAGCCCGGCCGAAATCGCCTTCACCGGCAACACCTCCATGGGGCTTTCGCTGGTCGCCGCCGGGCTCTCCTGGCGCCACGGCGACCGCGTCCTGGTCAGCGCCCCGGATTTTCCGAGCGTCATCTACCCCTGGCTCAACCTGGCCAGGCACGGCGTCACCGTCGATTACCTGGAGCGCGTCGACGGCCGCATCGGCCTGGAGGCCGCCGCCAAGGCCTTGGAAAGCCCGGCCAAAATGCTGGTCGCAGCCAGCGTGGACTTCGCCACCGGCGCGGCCTGCGACCTTGCGGGCCTGGGCGCGCTGTGCCGCGAACGCGATGTCCTTTTCTGCCTGGACGCGGTGCAGAGCCTGGGCGTGCTGCCGCTTTCAATCAAGGAAACCGGGGCGCATTTCGCGGCCGCCGGGACGCACAAATGGCTGTGCGGCCCCATGGGGCTCGGCCTGCTCTACGTCGCCGAGGAGACCGCCGACCTGCTGCACACCCCGGTGGCCGGCTGGAAATCGGTAGTCGACGAGGAAAACTTCAGCCTGCATTTCGACCTGAAAACCGAGGCCGCCCGCCTGGAGCCCGGCACGCTGGACGTGGGCGCGATCATGGCGCTGCGCGCCTCGCTCGAATTGCTCCTTGACGCGGGCGTCCCGGAGATCAAGGAGCGCGTCTTCGCCCATATCGACGCCCTGGCCGCCGCGCTCGCCGGGCGCGGCCTCGCCGTCGCCTCGTCCATGGCGCCCGCCGAGCGCTCGGGGATCGTCTGCTTCGAAC
Organism: Desulfovibrionaceae bacterium; assembly: GCA_015233395.1. GTDB lineage: Bacteria > Desulfobacterota > Desulfovibrionia > Desulfovibrionales > Desulfovibrionaceae > JADFXV01. Next base: position 11,143 of record JADFXV010000084.1, on the reverse strand, counting down.
ACCCCAACCCCGAGGGCCTTTTTGCGCATTGCCTGCAACACGGCGTCGCCCTGTCCCTGCGAAGCGAACGCATCCGGCTCTCGCCGCATTTTTACGCCGACGAAAGCGATCTCGAACGCTTCATCGAGGTGTTGGACGATTTTTGAAAAAGCGGGGGCAGGATCGCTTGCGGCCATACGGCCTGGATTTTGGATCGCGCCCGGCGCTTTGAAATGAAGGAGGCGAGATGACTGGTCCGGCAAGCGCCGCGGCGCGCATCGAGGCTTTACGGACGCTCGGGCAGCTTGAACAGGCCGCGTCCGACGCGCCGCTGCACCGGGAGCGTCCGCGCTCGGGCCGTCACGTCCTGAGCGAGCACGAGCCCATCTGGCGGTTTTGCCATCCCAAGTTCGCCGTCGACGCGCGCTATTTCCCGGACGGCAAGCCCCTGTTCGGCTTTCCGAAACCCGGAGACTCCCTCGACGAGATCCTCGCCTCCACGGGCTGGGTCGTGGTCGTCGGGGCCGTGGACAGCGAGCTGCTTAACCGGATTCTGGCCAGGCCGGACGTGGTCTGCCTGGTGTTTGAGCCGTCGCTTCGCCATTTCGCCGAATTCATCGTCTCCTTCGACTTCCACAAGCGCGCCTCCAAGCCGTTTTTCTTCGTCGGGGACCACCACGGCTTCGCCGCGCCGCTGATGGACATGCTGCCCAAGGCGATCGTGGAGCGGGGGCATCCGGTTTTCTTCGTGGAGGACCAGCCGGGAGGAGAGGACGCGTACCAAAGGGAGCTCATCGAGAAAATCGAGTTTTTCTACTACCGGCACCGCATCTATCAATTCGAGGGCCACTGGGGGCGCAGCGGCCTGCCCAGCCGCGACATCCGCCGGGGGTTGTTCTACGACCAGCAGGTCCATCTCTACCAAAACGCCGTCGATTACCTGACCCAGGGCACGATCAACGATCTCGCGGGCGCCTTCGCGGGCGAGACGGCCATCGTCGCGACCGCCGGACCGGATCTGGACTCCAAGATCGACTACATCCGCGCGAACCGGGACAAGGCGGTGGTCATCTGCGTCAACTCCGCCCTGCGCACGCTCGCGGCGGCCGGGGTGACGCCGCACTTCGTGGTCATCAACGACACCTCGCTGGAATCGGCGGCGACCATCGAAAACCTGTCGCTCCCGCCGGGCGTCCGCCTGGTGGCGCACGCGGCCGCCGGCACGGGCCGGGGCGCGTTTGCGGACATTTTCTTTTTCGGCAACGTCCTGCCCGAGCTTTTCCCGGTCATCCCCATGCTGCGCCTGCACGGCTCGGTGGCCTCCACGGCCTTTTCCCTGGCCGACCACCTGGGCTGCGCCCGGGTGGTGTTCGTGGGCCTGCACATGGCCGGGCGCGATCCCTTCAGCATGAGCTACACCAAGCAAAGCCTCCAGGCCGAAGGCTTCGCGCAGCGAGACAAGCCCCTGACAGGTGAATATCCCCAGTTTTATCCGGCGCGCGCGGCGGACGGGAGCACGATGTACACCACGCTCAATTTCTTCGACGCCGCCCAGTGGCTGCTCGACGAGATCGCGCGTTCCGGGATCAAGGTCGTCAACACCACGAGCGACACCATCGTGCACGGCCGGGGCGTCGTGATCGATCCGGACTTCGCCGTCCCGGCTCGCGGCGATATCGAAGCCCTGGCCGCGAAAATCACGCCCGTCCCCCAAAAGGCCGACCGCGCGAAAATCCACGAATACCTGCTCGGCCAGATCGAATTCTGGCGGCTGGTGAAGAAAATGGCCGCGGAAGACATCAGCCTCAAGGAGCATCCGATGTTCCTGGAGCATTTCCAGCGGCACCTCGACGCCTGGGACGGGGCCAACGTCTCGTTTCTGCTGGAGCGCTTCCCGGGCTTCGACTTCCTCACCGGCGTGTACGTCGGGTATTTCGGAGCGTTCGGCCCCGAAGCCAAACGCCAGGCCGCGCTGACCTATCTCGGCGGTTGCCTGGAGATGGCCGGGACGTTCGTCAAAATCCTGACCGAACAGCTGCGCCGCCTGCTGGCGCTCGGGTCCGGCCCGGGCGCGCCTGCCGGCCGCCAGGCCCGCCCGTGAACCTGCTCGATCTGTCCGGCGTCACCAAGACCTACGCCGTGCGCGAGGGATATTTTTGCGCCTCGCGGCGCACGCTCGCCGCCGTAAGCGGGGTGAGCCTGAGCGTGGCGCGGGGGGAAACCCTGGGGCTGGTCGGCGAATCGGGCTGCGGCAAGTCCACCCTGGCCAGGCTGTGCGTCGGCCTGGAGCGGCCCACGTCCGGGAGCGTGTCCCTTGGCGGGCGCAGCCCCTTTGGGCCGGACCGGGACGGCGCCGGGACCGCGCGCCTGGTCCAGATGGTCTTCCAGGACCCCTTCTCGTCGCTCGATCCCCGCAAGACCATCGGCTGGAGCGTGGCCGAACCCCTGAGCAGGCTCCCCGGCATGACCGCCGGGCGGCGGCGCGAGCGGGTCCTGGAGCTCTTTGGCCTGGTCGGACTTCTGCCCGAGTACGCCAGGCGCTACCCCCATCAGTTTTCCGGCGGCCAGCGCCAGCGCGCGGCCATCGCCCGGGCGCTGGCCCCCAGTCCCGGCCTGATCGTCTGCGACGAGCCGGTCTCGGCCCTGGACGTCTCCATCCAGGCCCAGGTCATCAATTTGCTGGGCGACCTCCAGGAGCGCCTTGGCCTGTCTTATCTGTTCATCTCCCACGACATGGCCGTGGTGTCCCATATCTGCTCGCGGGTGGCGGTGATGTACGCCGGCCGGATCGTGGAGATCGCGCCCGTGCGCGAGATCTACGACAGGCCGCTGCATCCCTACACCCGGGCGCTGCTTGACAGCGCCCCAAGGCCCGATCCGCGCAGGCCCAGGGCGGCGGCCGCGCCGGGCGATCCGCCCAGTCCGCTGACGCCGCCCCCGGGCTGCCCGTTTCATCCCCGCTGCGCGCGGGCGGACGCGGACTGCGCCAAGGACGTTCCCGAACCGCGCGAAGTCGCGCCCGGACATCTGGTCCGCTGCTTCGCTCCCGGCGTTTGACCAAGCCCCGGTCATGTCTTATGACTTGGTCCCGCCGCGGCGCGGCCGTAAGCAGAAACCGGGACGCAAAAGCGAAAGACGTTTCGCGCTCCCCTTCACTCCGGAAAGAATAATGATTTCGCAAGCAAAGGACGCCCCATGACCGACGATATGCAAGCCGCCTTCCGCGACGTTGCGGAAATCTTCCAGTTCGAGCACTGGCTCAGGTTTTATTTCTCCAAGGACCGAGGCGGCAAAATGGCCATCGAGATGCCCCCGGAAGCCGCCGCCCAAGCCAGGCAAAGCCATCCCCAACTGGCCGGACTGATCGACACGCTCAACAACTCCGAAATCGACTACGAATCCTCGGTGCGACGGGTCGGCGAATACGTGCATAAAAGCCTGGACGGTCCCAAATACGGCCAGCGCGTCGTGCCCACGATCCTCGACAGCAAGGACTTCAAGGTCGATCTGCACCTGTTTTCCCTGTGGGTGCGCGGACACGAGGCCCTGCTCGACGAAAAGATCCTGGATTTCGGCGAATGGGCCTCCCTGTTCGCCGCCTGGAAGGCGACCGACCAGGTCAAACGGTATGCCGAAAGCCTGCGCCGGGCGGACAAGGTCGAACACGAGGCCAGCGGAGCGGTCCACTAGCGGCCGCGCTCCCATGAACGCGACCGATCTCGAAAACGCCCTGCGCGACATGGAACGCCGCGCCGACCGCCAGGACGGCCTGGCGGAAAGCCTGGTCCGCGAACACGGCCGGGTGCGCGGCCGCCTCGGCGCGACCCGGGACTTTCTGGCCCTGGCGCCCAAGGCGGGCGCGCGCCTGGACGAACTCAGCCGCGAACTCTTCGGCGAGACCATCGAGGACATCGAAGCCAATCTCACCCACGCCATCCGCGAGATTCTAGACCAGGACCGCCTGGTCCGGGGAGTCAAGGAGATCAAGAGCGGCAAGCTCTCGGTGTTCTTCGAGGTGGTCCATCAAGGCGAGTCCGAGGACATCCTGACCGGCCAGGGCGGCTCGGTCTGCAACATCGTCTCCACCGGCCTGCGCCTGATCGCCCTGTCGCAGCTCGACCAGCGCCGGCACCGGCCGTTTCTGGTGCTCGACGAGCAGGACTGTTGGCTGCGGCCGAGCCTGGTGCCGCGCTTCATCAAGCTCATCAAGAAAATCGCCGCGCGCCTGGACCTGCAGATCCTGGTCATCAGCCACCATCCGGTGGATCTCTTCGCCCTGCATGTACAAAAGGTCTACGCCCTGCGTCCGGGCCGCGACGGCGTGAGCCTGGAGGTCGTCCGGGACGCCCCCGGCCCCCAGACCGACGAAGCCGCCCCGCCGCAGATCAACGAGTAGAGAAAAGAGCGCCTCCGGCGACCAAAGGGGCTTGGCCCCTTTGGAAATCCGTTTCAATAAAAACGCGGAGTAGAAAGTGAAGGCGCTCCAGGGCGGCCGCCGGGTATGGGGACTTGACTTTATATAAAAATATGTATATTGATATAAAGGGCTAGCATGGAACCGAAAGAACTGGTTTGGATCGGTTCGAGCCGCAAGGACTTAAAGGCCTTTCCCGCCCCGGTCCGCCGCTGCTTCGGCCTTTCGCTCTTTGCCGCCCAGTTGGGAGAGTGGCCTCCGGACGCGAAACCTCTCAAAGATTTTGGAGGCTCCGGCGTCATGGAAATCATTCAGGATCACAGGGGCGATACGTATCGCGCCGTGTATACCGTCCGCTTCGCGGCAAAAGTTTATGTACTTCACGCGTTCCAGAAAAAATCGAAAAGCGGGATCGCCACGCCGCAACACGAAATCGAGTTGATCCGGACACGACTCAAATGGGCGCAGCGCCTTTACGCCGGGAAAGGCCGGGAGGACTGACCATGGAAATCGACCACGAAACGAGCGCCGGCAACGTCTTTGCCGATTTGGATCTGCCTGAACCGGAACAGGAGTTGGTGAAAGCCAAGCTGACGGTTCAGATCTACCGGCTGTTGAAAGACCGGGGACTGACCCAAACGGAAGCGGCAAAACTCTTGGGCACGACGCAAGCCCAGGTCTCGGCGCTGATGCGCTGCAAGCCCGCGTCCGTGTCCGTGGGGCGGCTCATGACTTTTCTGACTGTTCTCGGCCAGGACGTCGAGGTCACGGTGAAACCTGTCTCAAATCAGGGCGCCGGCCACATGTCCGTTGTCGTGCAACCTGCCGCCTGAACATCCCATTGTAAAAAAGAGCGCCTCCGGCGGCCAAAGGGGCTTGGCCCCTTTGGAAATCCGTTTCCGCAGCGAGCCGGCGGGGGTCAGTCTTTCGGTTCGGGGGAAGGCGCGTCCGGATCGCCCAGGTAGAGTTCGATGAGTCCCGGGGGCGGGGCGATCAGGACGCGCCTTCCGGCTACGTCGAGGTCGCGGGTGAATTCGGGCGTGGCCGGAAACAGGACCTCGCGGCCGCCTGGGGTCTTGATGACCCAGATTTCCTGGGCCGGGGCCTCAAACAGGCCGTCGAGCGTTCCCAGAGGCGCGGCTTCTTCCCAGCTCTCCCCGGTGAACACCTGGCTGCCCAGGATGTCTTTGATGTAGACGTCGCCCGGATCGTAGTCCGGCAGGTCGCGCCGCGCGGCCAGGATTTCCAGGCCGCGCAAGGCTTCGGCCTGGTCGCGGTCGCCGGTCCCTTCCAGGGCGAGGATGGCCGTGTCCGCATGCACGCGCGCGCTGAGCACGGCGACGGGCCGGGCCGGGCCGGGAACTGCCGGCGCCTTGGCCGCGGCTTTGCCCTGAGCGCCGGCGCCCTGCCGCAGGTAGAGCCGCTTGAGTTCGAGAAACGCAAAAGGGGAATCCGCAAGGCTGACCACCTTGAGTTCCCCCTTGAGTCCGTGCGGTTTGCCGACCCGGCCGACAACCAGCAAATCCTTGTCCGCCGCCGGAGCGTCGTCCGGCGCGCGGCGGCGCGGCCCGGCTATTCCAGAATCTCCAGGACGGAGCGTTTCTTGGCCTTGGTCGAGGCCGCGCCGAGAATCGTGCGCATGGCCTTGGCCGTCCGGCCCTGCTTGCCGATGACCTTGCCCAGGTCTTCCTTGGCCACTTTCAGTTCCAGGACCGAGGTCTGTTCGCCCTCGACCTCCGCCACGCTCACCTCGTCGGGATTGTCCACCAACGATTTAGCGATGAATTCGATCAAATCCTTGAGCATGCTTCTCGCGCCTCCCTTGGCTCGGCCGGTGGTCGCAAAACGGCCGCGCGACCGGGCGCCGTTAGATTCCGGCCTTCTTGAGCAAAGCCAGGACCGTATCCGAAGGCTTGGCGCCGAGGTCCAGCCATTTCTTGACCTTGTCCTTGTCGATCTTGATCTCGGCCGGATCGGTCATGGGGTTGTAGTGGCCGACGAAGTCCAGGGGACGGCCGTCGCGGCGGGTCTGCGAATCCATCGCCACCACGCGGTAGAAAGGCCGTTTCTTGGAACCCATCCGGGTCAGTCTGATTCGAAGAGCCATGTGATTATCCTCGCTTTTTACTAAACGTTTTCTATCTTTCCGCAAGCCTTGTTTGCCCAAGGCAACCCGCCGGGGAAACCGCTCCCCCGGGACCGGCTAGCGTTTTTTTCCCTTGTTGCGCTTTTTCTTTTTCTCGCGTTGCAGCGCAGACTTGGATTTGCCCGTCCGCTCCCCGGGTTTTCCGGACGCGCCGCCTCCGCCGGGCAGGCCCGGCATGCCGGGCATCTTGGGCATTCCCCCGCCGCCGCCCATCATCTTCTGCATCATCGTGCGCATCTGCTCGAAATTGCGCAGCAAAAGGGTGATCTCCTGGACCGTGGTCCCGGAGCCCTTGGAGATGCGGGCCTTGCGGCTTGGGCCGATGATCTTGGGATCGCCCCGCTCGGCCGGAGTCATGGAGCCGATGATCGCCTCGATGCGGTTCATCTCCTTTTCCGGCACGGCCACGTCGCCGAGCTTCTTGCGGATTGACCCCATGCCCGGGATCATCTTGAGCAGCCCGTCGATCGAGCCGAGCTTGCGCACGCGGCGCATCTGGGTGCGGAAATCCTCCAGGGTGAACTGCGCCTTTCGCAGTTTCTTCTCCATTGCCGCCGCTTCCTCGGCGCCGATCTCGCTCTGGGCCTTTTCGATGAGCGTGAGGATGTCGCCCATGCCGAGAATCCGCGAAGCGGCCCGGTCGGGATGGAAGACCTCGAGCTCGGAAAGTTTTTCGCCCACGCCGGCGAACTTGATCGGCTTGCCGGTCACGGACTTGATCGACAGGGCCGCGCCGCCTCTGGCGTCGCCGTCCATCTTGGTCAGGACCACGCCGCTTACGTCCAGGCGGTCGTTGAAGGCGGCGGCCACGGTCACGGCGTCCTGGCCGGTCATGGCGTCGGCCACGAAGAGAATCTCGCCCGGCGAGGTCTTGGCCTTGATGGCCGCGAGCTCGTCCATGAGCTGCTCGTCGATGTGCAGCCGGCCGGCGGTGTCGAAGACCACCGCGTCCGCGCCCGTGCGCCTGGCTTCTTCCAGGGCGGCGACGCAGATGTCCAGCGGATTTTGGCCGGGTTGCGACGGATGGCAGGGGACGCCCAGCTGGGAGGCCAGCTTGCGCAGCTGCTCGATGGCCGCCGGGCGGGTGGTGTCGGCCGGGACCAGATAGGTTTTTTTCTTGAGCCGGCGCAGATGCAGGGCCAGCTTGGCGCAGGTGGTGGTCTTGCCCGAGCCTTGCAGGCCGACCAGCATGAGCACGGCGGGCCGCGCGGAAAGATCGATTTCGCTGGTGGCGCCGCCGAGCAGCCCGATCATCTCGTCGTGGACGATCTTGACCACCTGCTGGCCCGGGGACAGGCTTTTGGCCACGTCCTGGCCCACGGCGCGCTCCCTGACCCGTTCGACAAAGTCCTTGACCACCTTGAAATTGACGTCCGCCTCAAGCAAAGCCAAGCGCACCTCGCGCAAAGCCTCCTGGATGTTCTTCTCATCCAGGCGGGCTTGGCCGCGAATGCGTTTGAAAACTCCGTCCAGGCGGTCGGTCAGGCTGTCGAACATGGTTGTCCCCGCGCACTAAAATAAAGCCGTTTTAGATAGCAGGGAAAAAATCGGGAGTCAACACACCAGTTGGCGGCCAGTCGGCGGGGAAAAACGGGGAAAAGCCGGGCGGCCAGGCCTCCCGGCTGGGCGTTCTGAGAAGCGGGAGCGTGAAAATCGAAAAATTTTCACGCTCCCGTTATCGTCAATTCACGGCGATAGTCCGGATCGTCTGCTGGCCCTGGCGCGTGATCAAAAGCATGACCGCGCCCCGCTGCTTGCCGTCGGAGCTCACGATCTTTCGCGCTTCCTCGACGCTTTTGACCGGAATCTGGTTCATCTCCAAGATGACGTCGCCCCGGCGCACGCCGGCGTCGGCGGCCGGGGAATCCTGCTCCACCCCGGTGACGAGCAGGCCCTTGCCGGCCGGGACGCCGAGGGCCTTGCTCTCCTTGGGGTTCACGGTCTTCAGCCCCATTCCGAGCAGGCCCTCGCCTTCGCTGTCGCCCGCGCCGCCGCTCTCGGCCTGGGCGAGCGTTTTCGCGTCGCGCTCTTCCAGCGTGGCGGACAATTTCTTGACCGCGCCGCCGCGAACGAGCGTCAGGCGCACCGTGTCCTTGGGCGCCATATGCCCGATGCGCATGGTCAGATCCCTGGAATCGGCGACGTCCTGGTCGCCGACCTGGGTGATCACGTCCCCGGCCTGCACCCCGGCTTTTTCCGCCGGGCCGCCCGGAGTCACCTGGGCCACGAGTGCGCCTTTGTTATCCTTAAGCCCCAAGGCCTTGGCCGTGTTGTCGTCGACGTCCTGGACCGCGACCCCGAGCAGGCCCCGGTGCATCTTCTTGCCCTGCCTGAGCTGGGCCACGACGTCCTTGGCCAGGTCGCTCGGGATGGCGAAGCCGATGCCCTGGCCGCTGGCCACGATGGCCGCGTTGATGCCGATCACGTCGCCGTCCATGTTGATCAGCGGACCTCCGGAATTGCCCGGATTGATCGAAGCGTCGGTCTGGATAAAGTCGTCGTACGGCCCGGCCCCGATCACCCGGCCCTTGGCGCTGATGATGCCCTTGGTCACGGTGTGGTCCAGGCCGAAGGGGTTGCCGATGGCCAGCACCCAATCGCCCACCCTGGATTTGGACGAATCGCCGATTTTGAGGAACGGCAGGTTCTTTTCATCGATCTTGATCAGGGCCAGATCCGTGTCCGGGTCCTGGCCGAGCACCTTGGCAGGATAGTTTTTGGCCTTGCCCTGCAGCTTGACCAGGATCTTGTCCGCGCCCGCGACCACGTGGTTGTTGGTCAGGATCTCGCCGTCGGAAGAGATCAGAAATCCGCTTCCCAGCGAGTGCTCCTTGCGCGGCGCGGTCATGCCCCGGCCGAAAAACTCGTCGAACTGATGGAAGAAATCGTCGTACGGCCCCCCTCCGGGCGGCATGCCCGGAATCTGGCCGCGCATGCCCTTGATCGTGGCCTCGGTGCTGATGTTGACCACCGCCGGACCGTCTTTTTCCGCCAATACCGAAAAATCCGGCAGCCCGGCCGCGTGCGCATGCGCCGCCAAGGCGATGAGACCGGCCGCCAACGCCGCCGCCGCCATACATAAGGTGATCCGCTTGCTTGCCATCGTCTGACTCCTTGTGGCCGGTCCGGAAAGCGTCCGGAATCGGCGATATGATCGCCCGCACGGAGCAGTATTGCCATAAATTATTTTTTTTGTCAGCCGCCCGCGTATTTTTTCGATAAAAAAAATTGGCGCTTGCCTGAATCCCCGGGGGAAATTACACTGTCTTACCGAACAATGGCCGGCCGCCGTCGGCCTGGCGCGGCAATCCCGGTCGAGTGGAGAAGCCATGAAACGCATCCTGTCCATATCGCTGCTGATGCTCGTTTTGACGGCGGCCAGCGCCGCCCTCGCCCTCCAGGCTTCGGAAGCGCCCCAATCCCGGCCCATCCCCGAGGGCTCGGCCTTTCCCAATCTGAAACTCAGCGGAAATCTCAGCGCCGAGCAAGCCGCCTACCTCGGCCTGGCCGCCTCGGATAAAAATCCGCGCCTGTCCAAGATCAAGGCCCCCTTCGTCCTGCTTGAGGTCTTCAGCATGTACTGCCCGCATTGCCAGCGCGAGGCCCCGGCCGTCAACGAACTCTACTCCCTGATCGAGCGGCGCGGCCTGGCGGGCGCAATCAAGCTCGCGGGCCTGGGCGCGGGCAATTCGCTGGCCGAGGTGGAGATCTTCCGCGCCAAATACGGCTTGCTCTTTCCGCTGTTTTGCGACCCCGAACTCACCGCCCACCAGGCCGTGGGCAGCGTCGGCACCCCCTATTTCTACCTGCTGGCCAAGGACAAGAAAACCGGAGCCTTCACCGTAAAGCTCAGCCGGCTCGGCCGCATGGACTCGCCGGAACAGTTTCTCGACGAACTCGCCGCCGCCGCCGGACTGCCCAAGGCAGGCGCACAATGAAACGCATCGTCAGCGCCCCGCTTTTCGTCCTCTTGTGCGCCCTGTCGCTCGCCCAGGCCGCTTCCGCCGCCCAAACCGCGCCAGGCGCGGACCAGCCCGCCTCCTTTCAGCAGAGCATCTACGCGCCCGGAATCCTCAAGCCCGTGGACAGCGCGCTGGCCGTCAAAATCGGCGACAAGGCTCCGGACTTCACCCTGCCTTCCATAAGCGGCGGGAAGGTCCGCCTGTCCTCCTACCAGGGCGTCAAAAACGTGGTCCTGACCTTCGTCCCGGCCGCCTGGACCCCGGTCTGCTCCGGACAATGGCCGGGCTACGCCATCGTCAAGGACGTCTTCGACAAATACGACGCCACCCTTGTCGGCGTCACCGTGGACAACATCCCGACGCTGTATTCCTGGGTCACGCAAATGGGCGGCCTCTGGTTTCCCGTGGTCTCGGACTTCTGGCCGCACGGGGCCACGGCCAAAGCCTACGGCCTGCTGCGTTCCGACGGCATGGCCGAACGCGCCCTCGTGCTCATCGATAAACAAGGGATCATCCGCTACATCGACGTCCACGACATCAACACCCGCCCGGACCTGGGCGTGCTCATCGAAGAGATGAAGAAGCTGAAGTAGGAGAGAATCGGGGGAGGAACCTTTTTTGAAAAAAAGGTTCCTCCCCCGA
>JADFXV010000083.1 GCA_015233395.1 Desulfovibrionaceae bacterium | reverse complement strand
AATCGTTCGCGAGCGATGCAAACGGGTGAAATTGGAACGGATCATGCGAAATTGGATTCCGTTGGGCGCAAAATCCCGTGAGAGACAGGAAAGACAACAGGTCTCGGAAATTGCGCAGGGGTCTCAAGTATACGTTTTTCCGCCGTACGTGCTGAAATAACAGAGATACAGCGGCGTTTCACTTGTATCATGCAACACAATATCCTTTTTTGTGTTCGATATTATATTGTATCCATGAAATTCATTGCACATTTCTTTGTCTGTTTCTCTGGTGAGATATTCCGACCATTTGTAAACGGAACCAAATTTTCCAATAATATGATATTTCTCTTCTTGGGTGGCTTCTTTCCATTCCTGGCGGCCTTCAATGAAATCCTGTTCGAAATGGCATACGCAACCTACGGCGACATCGATGACCAGCTTCATATCGTTCCACCTCGGTACATCACGATTTCCGAATTCGTTCACGCCAAACGGCGCCCCACTCGCGCAAATCACAAGGAGACACTCACTGTAAACACCCTTGCTTTGAAATAGTCAAGCAATTTCCGCGTATAAGACGGAGCCGTGGCAATGCTGTTTCGCCGGGATGACAAACGGCCGAACCATGAGCGATCCGGCCGGGCTGCCGCTTCACCTCCAGCCGGTCATCTCCAGAAACCTGGCCAGCATGGCGTTGACCTGCTCCGGCACGAGCAGGGTCATGAAATGACCGCTGCCCACGGTCTGACCGATGGTCAGGCCGGGAACGAGTTCGGCCAGGCGGCCCAGATCGCCCCGTTGCCGCTTGGCCATGAGATAGAGCAGCGGCGCCTCCAGGGACGCGAGCGCGGTCTGCCAGTCAAAACGCCCGGAGTGCTCGAACAGCGAAACCATCACGTGCCTCGGGGTGAGGCAGATGCGCCGCAGGATATCTTCCTTGACGGCGGGGTCGTCGTCCGGCTCAAAAGCGCTCTCGAAATAGCGGCGCGCCGCTTTGAGGTAATCCGGCCCGCTTAGGCCGCCAAGCAGGGCCGTCAACCGGCTCGGCCGCCCCGGACCGGGGATCAAGGCCGAATCGAGGGCGGCCACGCAGGCCGCAAGCCCGGGATGGCGGCAGGCGGCCTGCACCGCGACGGCTCCGCCCAGGCTGTGGCCGATCAACGCCGCCCGGGCGACGCCCAGTTCCCCGCACAGCCAGGCCACGTCCTCGGCCAGGCCGTGGACCGTATAATCCCAGACCGGCTTGTCGCTTTGGCCGTGGCCGCGCAGGTCAAGCGACAAGACCGTGTGCGTCGCGGCGAAACAGGCCGCCTGTGGGGCGAAAAAATCCTGGTCGCAGGAGTTTCCGTGGATAAAGACCAAGGCCCGCCCCCGGCCGGCGAGCCGGTAGTGAAGGCGCACCGCGCCCCGAAGAAGTTCCGGCATGACCTGTTAATATAACAAAGCAATTTTATTGTAAAAAAAATTATTTCACGAAATCTTCACCAAAACGCCTTGACCCCGCCGCATTGATGATTATCTTTATAAAACCTAATGGGGAAGTCCCGTTGGGAACCCTGTGAGCAACGCCAAACGGAGGGTAACCCGAAATAGGCATTTTTTCCCATACTCGGCAAACTGAGTTGCCCCAAAAGGATCTTCGCTAATTTGCTCAAAAGAGCGCCGGGCCGCAAAGGCCGCAACGGCGAGGGCCGGGTGAACCGGCTAAGCAAAGCGAACGATTCTGAAAGGTGAAAGGAAAAAGTGACGCAACGCAACGCGCGCGCAAAACGTGAAGAGCCAAGCAATCGGGTACACGAATAGCAAAAGCCAAGGAGGCGGGAGCACACGACGGGAAATGAAGTTCAGGAGCGCGAAGTCCGCCAGGCGGTGAAAAAATGAACACCGGCGGAAATACGGACCGCGCCGCATCCTTCCCGGCCTCCCTTTCGACTCGACTTACGCCACAATAACCCCATCTCCCTCGGCCGGGGAGATGGGGTTTTCTTTTTGATCAGCCGGGCAGGGCTTCGCCCGGGCGCATGCGCTTGCCGCTGAGCGTCGTCTCGTAGCCGCCGAGTTCGGCGACCCGGGATTTGAAGGCCGGGTCGGCGATGATGGCCAGCATGGCGGCGATCCTCGGGTCGTCCAGATAGGCCTCGGGAATGGCCAGGTCGTAGCGCTCCCGGGCCACCGGGATGAAATCCAGGCCAAGCGCCCTGGCCGCGGCGTGGATGCCCATGCCGCAATCGGCCGCGCCGGACTGCACGTTCACGGCCACGGCCATGTGGGTGAACTCCTCGAAATCGTAACCGGCCACCCGGTCGGGCGCAAGTCCGGCTTTCGCCATATGCCAGTCGAACAGAATGCGCGTGCCCGCGCCGCGCTGGCGGTTGACGAAGCGGACGCCGGACCGGGCGAGATCGGCCACGCCCGTGATGTTCTTGGGGTTGCCCTTGGCCAGGATAAGGCCCTGATGGCGGATGACAAGGTTGATCACGGCCACCGGCCTGTCTGCCGCGTACTTGCCCAGGAACGGGAAATTGTAGTCGCCGCTGGCCGGGTCGAAGAGATGGATTCCGGCGAAGAGCGCCGAACCGTCGGCCAGGGCGGCAAGTCCGCCCATGCTGCCCACGTGGCTCGAAGCCAGGCGGTAGGGCGTGACCGCGCGCATGAGGAAGCTGGCCAAGAGGTCCAGGATGTTGTCGTGGCTGCCGACGTGGATGAGCGTGGCCGCGAGTTCGCCCGGGTCGCACAGAAGCGTCGCGGACACCTGTTCGCCCTTTTTCACGCCCTCGGCGTTGGCCGGAATGCGCACGAGTCCCTGGGCCTTGGTCAGCGAGGTGATCAACCCCGCCCCCCTGGCCAGGGGCACGGCCACCAGCCGCTCGCCCACCCGGCCGACGGCGGCGCGCAAAAATTCCTCCAGGCCGAGCTTGGAAGGGACGTCGCGGGCCATGACCGCCGTCGCCGTGGGGCGCTCGCGCGGCTCGCTACGGCACAGCCAGGCGGCCAGCGGCTTGACCAGCTCCTCGAAGCAGACCATGGCCGAGACCGGATAGCCCGGCGCGCAGACCATGAGTTTGCCTCTGGCCACGCCCAGGATCGACGGCTTGCCGGGCATGGCCGAGACGCCGTGCACGAAAACCCGGCCGAATTTTTCCATGACCGATTTGGAATAATCCTTGGCCCCGGCCGAGCTGCCGGCTCCCAGCACCACGATATGCGCGTCCGAGGCCAGCGCCGCCTCCACGGCCGCCTCCAGAAGCGCTGGATCGTCCGCAACGGGGGCCAGACGGGTGACCAGCGCGCCCCACTCGGCGGCCAGGGCGGCGAGCATGGCGGAATTGCTCTCGATCACCTGGCCCGGTCCGGGAACGGGCCTGGTTTCGGGATCGACCACCTCGTCTCCGGTCGGGATGACGCTGATGCGGACCTGTTCGTAGACTGCGACGTCGTAGACGCCGCAGGCGAGCAAGGCGGCGATGTCAAACGGCGTCAAGCGGCGGCGCTCGGGCAAGAGCAGCTCGGTGGCCACGATGTCCTCGCCGATGCGGCGCACGTGCCGCCAGGGCGGCGTCGCGACCTCGACCAGGGCGCTGCCGTTCTCGAAGACCACGTCCTCGATCATGACCACGGCGTCAAACCCGGCGGGCAAAACGTCCCCGGTGTTGACGAAGGCGAAGTCCTTGCCCGGCGTAAGCCTTGCCGGCTCGTTTTCCCTGGCGGCGAAGGTGTGCGAGGCCAGCACCGCGATCCCGTCCATGGCGGCGCAATGGGCCGTGGGCGAAGAGGAGGCGGCGTAGACCGGCTTGGCCGTGATCCTCCCGGCGGCGTCGGTCGCCGGGACGGTCTGCATCCCGACCAGGGCCTCGCGGTCGAGCCGGGTTTTGAGCAGCGCCACGGAGTCCCGTAGCGCCATTGTGTTCAGATAGATGGTGCGTTGCATGCGGCATCTCCCTGTCCAGAAATTACAAAACAATGACCTCGACGAGCGCGCCCGCTTCAAGCCCCTCGCGCTGGGCCTCGATGCGCGCGAGCCCGCCGGCCGCGATCATGGTGGACAACAGGCCGGATTTGCCAAGCAGCGGGTGGGCAAGCGGAACCATCCCGAGGCGGCGCTCAAGGCGCACCCGGATGAAATCCTCGCGCCCCCTGGCCGAGGGCAGATTGCGGGCCAGTTCGGCGACAACGGTTGCGCTCTGGCGCTCAAAGGCCGCGGCGTCGCCCTGCAGGTGGCGCAAAAACGGCATCCCCAGGGCGATCATGACCACCTGCGCCGAGGTCACCTGGCCCGGCAGGCCGATCACCGCCTTCTCCCCCACGCGCGCCAGCAGCACCGGCTTGCCCGGCCGCATGGCCACGCCGTGCGCCAGGACGGCCGCGCCCGGCAACGCTTCGACGGCGGCCACGGTGTAATCGCGCGCGCCGACCGAACTGCCCCCGGAGATGAGCACGGCGTCGCTGGCGGCCAGCGCTTCCTCCAGAGCGGCGCGCAAGGCCGCCGCGTCGTCCGGGACCAGGCCGCACAGCTTAGGCTCGCCCCCGGCTTCGCGCGCCTGGCAGGCCAGGGCGTACGAATTGACGTCGCGCACCTGGCCCGGCCTCGCCTGGGCGGCCACGGGCACGACCTCGTCTCCGGTGGAGACGATCGCGACCCTGGGCCTGGCCCGGACCATGACCCGCTCGCGGCCAAGCGCGGCCAAAAGCCCGATCTCCTGGGGCCGCAGCCTGGTGGCGGCGGGAAGGGCCACCTGGCCGCGCGCCGCGTCTTCGCCGGCGCGCATGACGTTTTCGCCCGGGGCCGGGGAACGCCGGATCTCGATTGTGGCCTCGCCCATGCGGGCGGTGTGTTCGATCATGACCACGGCGTCGGCGCCGGCGGGCAGGCTGCCGCCGGTGAGGATCCCGGCGCACTGGCCCTGGGGCAGCTCGCCTGAAAAAATTCCATCCACGGCCAGGCTGGCCGCGCATTCCAGATAGGCGGGGTTGCCCTCGCTCGCCCCGAAGGCGTCGCGGGCGCGCAGGGCGTAGCCGTCCATGCAGGAGCGCGAAACCGGCGGCAAATCCTCGCCCGCGACCACATCCTCGCTCAGATACCGCCCATGCGCCTCAAGCAGGCCGGCGCTTTGCGCCGCAAGCGGAGCAAAGCCGCGCAACAGTTCGCCGAAAGCGGCCAGGCTCACGGTCTTGAAGAATTCCTTATCCACGCAGCCGACCTCTCGATCCGGATCCTCGGGTCATCCCGGGCAACCCGGGCGTTCTGAGCATTCTGGGCAAACGGGCCAATCGAGCAAAAATGACGCGCCGGGAACCCCGCGCCATGCGGCACATCCGGGCGCTCGGCCGCGCAATCGTTTCGCCGTGATCTAACCAATTTCCCCGGAGAGGGGAATGGCAATATGCCTCATTTGACCGATTGCGCCGAGCGAAACGGTCAAATCGGTCAAACCGGCAGAACCGGCCCGGACTTGAAATGAGCCAATCTTTACAACGAGGGCCGTACCGGCTATGAGGCTTGGGCCTCTCGCGCCCGGCCACGACGCGCCCGGGCGCGACGATTCAAAGGGATAGCCGCTCCATGACCGTACCGCCAACGCCTTGCCGCGCACGCTCCCGGGCCCTGCCCCGCGTCCTGGCCGCCGCCCTGGCCGCCTGCGCCATCGTCTGCCCGACCGCCTGGCCGATCGCCTGGCCGGGCCTGGCTGGCGTTTGCGAAGCCAAGACCGCCATCAGCCTGGAAGGTCCGATGCTCGTTCTGGACAGCCCAAACGAGGCCAAATTGCCGCGCAACTTCCGCGCGACCGGCGACGCCGTCAGGAAGGCGGCCGCAAACGGCCCCTCGCTCGATGGCCTGGCCGAATTGCACGCCTCGGCCAGCGGCCAGTTTTCCGAGGCCGAGCTGCGCTTCATGCTGGCAAGGCTCCCCAAGGACACCGTGCTCGTGGATTTGCGCCAGGAATCCCACGGCTTCGTCAGCTCCGTCGCCGTGAGCTGGTACGGCGAGCGCAACCGGGCCAATGCCGGCAAGACCCAGGCCGAGATCGCCGAGGACGAAAAAAATCGCCTGCGCGAAGTGGAAGCGGGCGCGAACGTGGGCGTCGGCATCCTGAAATGGGGGGAAAAAGAACGCGAGACCGCGCCGGAAAGCATCGTCGTGCCGGTCAAGAAAGTCTTCAGCGAAGCCGAGCTCGCCCCCTTCTACGGCCTGGGCTACCGGCGCATTCCGGCCCCGGATGCGCTTGGCCCCCGCGACGAGGACGTGGACGCCTTTCTCGAACTGGCGCGCTCCCTGCCCCGGGGCGCCTGGGCGCATTTCCACGACAACTCCGGCCTGGGCCGGGCCACGACCTATCTGGTCATGTACGACATCTGGCGCAACGCCCAAGCGGCGAGCCTGGAAGACATCGTCAAACGCCAACTGCTGCTCGGCGGGACCGATCTGGCGAGCGAAGGACACGCGGGGCGGCGCGTTCAGGAATTCAAGGACCGGGAAGCCTTTTTCCGGCGTTTTTACGAATTCTCAAAAGAAAGCCACGGCGATCGCCAGCCCTCCTGGGCGGGCTTTACCGCGAAACACTCCGGAAAATGACCGCCTCGCGATAAATATCTTGCCAGTCTCCGGGCGAAAACGTATCTGATCAGTCTAGGAGTTCACCCCGCACGGTTGGTCGCGGCGCTTTCGCGCCCGGCCTCAACTTCAAAACGGAGGTCCGCCATGCGCGCCAAAGTCGCCTTGTCCCGCAAATTCGCCAACGCCGCCAAACTTTCGCTGTTGTGCCTCGCGCTCCTGCTTTTGGCCGCAACCTCGGCCCTGGCCGAGAGCGTCAAGGTCATGGACAAGGCGGGCATAGGCAAATACCTCACCGACGGCGAAGGCATGACCCTGTATTCCTTCACCAAGGACGCGCCGGGCAAAAGCGCCTGCGCCGGAGAATGCCTGAAAAAATGGCCGCCCCTCAAGGCCGGCAAGCTCAAAGTCCAGGCCGGGCTCAAGAAGGCCGATTTCGGCGCCCTCAAGCGCGACGACGGCACGGCGCAGGCCACCTTCAAGGGCTATCCGCTGTATTATTTCATCAAGGACGAGGCCCCGGGAGACATCCACGGCAACGGCATCGCCGGCGTCTGGATGGTGGTCGACCCGGCCAATTTCCCGCCCAAGTAAATCGGAAGAACGCCTCCGGCGGCCAAAGGGATCGGCCGAGCCGGGCCCCTTGGGAATCCCTTTTCCGCGAAAAACGCCCCGTCCTGTTCGGACGGGGCGTTTTCGTTTGGAAACGTCCATTACGACCGGGGCGAAAAAAGTATCGGGGCTGTCCTGGCCAACAAGCGAGGATTCACATTTTTCGTAATGTTATTGGATTGTTGAAGTGGATTCTGTGTTTTGTCTTCAAGCGGGGGCCGGGGGCCGCAGGCCCCCCGGGGAAAAAAAGACTGGTTTTGGTTTTCTGCTTTCAAGTCTGAACGCGGCAGCCCTTTGAAGAGAAAAGCCAGAACCACTGGTCTTTTGCCAAGGGGGCTTCGCCCCCGGCCCCCATGAAAGAGGCAAACGAATTCCTTAGCCAGGACAGCCCCAAAGTATATACTTTGGGGAAAAAGGGTTTTCCCCAGGATTCTCTTTTCTAAAAATAGGCCATGGAGGTCTTTTTGAGTTCCTGGACGCTGAACAGGACCAGGCAGTCCGTCAGGCCGGTGGCCGCCTTGAGCTCCTCGACCACGGTCAGGCACTGCTCGCGGCTTTTGCCGTGGATCATGGCGTAGAGGTTGTAGGGCCATTCGGGGTAGGTTTTGCGCTTGTAGCAGTGCGACACCTCGGGCCGGGCGGTCATCACGGCGGCAAGGCGGTCGGCCTCGGCGTCGTCCGCGCGCCAGGCGGCCATGGCGTTGAACCTGTAGCCCGCGCGCTGGTGGCGCAGGGTGGCCCCGAAGCGCCGGATGCGGCCTTCGTCCTTGAGCCCGCGCAGCAGGTTAAGCGCCTCGTCCTCGCTTATGCCCGCAATCTCGGCGATGGCGGCGAAGGGCCGCTCGCTGTCGGGCAGAGTGTCCTGGACGATGCGCAAAACGGCGCGTTGCGCGGCGGTCAGCTCGGGCGCTTTTCGGGACGAGTCGGGCATGGCGGCTCCGGGTAAGGCGCTGGAAAGGTTTTGTCCTTATCGCGTTTGCATGCTAGTGTCCATTCGTCCGGACGCCGGCGCCGGCATGGCCGCGTCCGGACGCCAACCTCACACGACAAGGACATCCTCTATGAAGATCGCGGTCATCGGCGGCGGCAGTTGGGGTACGACGCTGGCCAACATGCTGGCCAAAAAGGGACTGGACGTCCACCTCTGGATTCGCGAGCACGAGCTTTTGGCCGCAATCAAGTCCACGGGCGAAAACACCTGGTATATGCCCGGGGTCAAGCTCTCCCCGGGGCTCAACCTGTCCACAGACCTCTCCCAGATCACCGGCGGCGCGGACTATTTCCTGTTCGCCGTGCCCAGCCAATACCTGCGCCCGGTGCTTGAAACCCTCAAGCGCCACCTGCCCAAGCAGGCGGCCATCGTCTGCGCCAGCAAGGGCATCGAACTCGACACGCTGCTGCCCATGTCCGAGGTGGCGCGGGAGGCGGTCGGCTCGCTCAAGCCCCGTTTCGCCATGCTTTCCGGGCCTTCCTTCGCCTTCGAGGTCATCCGCGAACTGCCCGCGGCGGTGAGCCTGGGCTGCGCCGACAAGAAGCTGGCCAAGGAAATCCAAGAGCTCATGGCCACCGAGTATTTCCGGGTCTACACCAATTCCGACGTGCGCGGCGTGGAACTCGGCGGGGCGATCAAGAACATCATCGCCATCGCCGCCGGGGTTTCCGACGGCCTGGGCTTCGGGGCCAACGCCCGGGCGGCCCTGATCACCCGGGGCCTGGCCGAGATGAGCCGCCTGGGACGGGCCATGGGCGCGAACCCCAAAACCTTCATGGGCCTGTCCGGCATGGGCGATCTGGTGCTCACCTGCACCGGCGACTTAAGCCGCAACCGCCAGGTCGGCCTGCACCTGGCCAAGGGCGAAAAGCTCATGGACATCCTCAGCCACATGCGCATGGTCGCCGAGGGCGTCAAAACCACCAAGGCGGTTTACTCCCTGGGCCAGAAGCTCGCGCTCGAACTGCCGATCACCGAACAGATGCACGAGATCCTCTACCAGGAGAAATCCCCGGCCCAGGCCGTGCGCGACCTGATGACCCGGACCCTCAAGGAGGAATAGCCCAGGCGGCCCGCCCGGAAAAATGGCATGGATATTGAATCCCACCGGGGAACGATGCGTTGCGGAGGGCCATGGTGCGCTTGAAATATCTGATCGTCGGGGCCGGTCCGACAGGGCTTGGCGCCGGTTGGCGGCTTCGGGAACTGGGCGAGGACTCCTTTCTCATCCTGGAAAAAAATTCCCACGTGGGCGGGCTGGCCGCCAGCTTCACCGACGCGGCCGGGTTCACCTGGGACATCGGCGGCCACGTCGTGTTCTCCCATTTCCCCTATTTCGACCGGCTGCTCGACGACCTGCTTTCCGGGGACTATCTCGAACACCAGCGCCAGGCGTTTATCCGCGTGGCCGGAACCTGGACGCCCTATCCCTTCCAGAACAACATCCGCCATCTGCCCAGGGAGCTGGCCTGGGAATGCGTCCGGGGACTTTTGCCCGCAAACCGCTGCCGCTTCGAACGGCCCTGCGGCGATGCATTCGCGCCGGCCGATTTCCGGGAATGGATCGACTACGTCTTTGGCGAGGGCATCGCCAAAATCTTTATGTATCCCTACAATTTCAAGGTCTGGGCCACGCCGCCCGAGCGTATGTCCTCCACCTGGATCGGCGAGCGGGTGAGCGTGGTGAGCCTGGAGCGGGTGCTCAAAAACATCATCCTGGGCCTGGACGACGTGTCCTTCGGGCCGAACAACGTCTTCAAATTCCCGCTGCGCGGCGGCACCGGAGAAATCTTCCGCCGCCTGGCCGCGCGCCTGACCGGCAAGATCGCCACCGGCCAGGCCGCGGCGGTGATCGACCCGCTCGCCAAGACGCTGGTCACCGAGTCGGGCGAGACGTTCGCTTACGACAACCTGCTCTTCACCGGCCCGCTCGACCTTTTGGCCGCGAAGATCGTGCGCGGCGCGCCGGACGCCGTCCGGGAAGCGGCCGGACTCCTGGAGCACAACGGCGCCCTGATCGCCGGAGTGGGCCTGGCCGGAGGCGCAATCGACCCCAAATGCTGGATGTATTTTCCCGAGGACAATTGCCCCTTCTACCGGGTGACCAATTTCCACAATTATTCGCCGAACAACGTCCCGGCGGCCGGACAACGGGCGCTGATGACCGAGGTGTCCTTTTCCGCGCACAAGCCCGAGGACCGGGCCAGCCACTTCGATCGCGTGACCGGCGGCCTGACCGCCTGCGGCCTGCTTAAAGACCATGAACAGCAGTCCGTGGTCTCGCGCTGGGAGACGGCCGTGGACTACGCCTACCCCATCCCCACGCTGCGCCGCGACGCCGCGCTCGCGACCATCCAACCCTGGCTGGAAGCGCACGGCGTTTTCGGCCGGGGCCGCTTCGGCGGCTTCAAGTACGAGGCCGGCAACATGGACCATTCGGTCATGCAGGGCGTCGAGTGGGCGCAGCGCATGATTGCCGGAACCCCGGAAACCGTCTATACTCTTTCCTGACAACACTTTCCCAGCCCCCTATAAAGTTTTTTTGGGAGATGGGGGGTTGGGGGAAGAACCCTTTTGTTCACAAAAATGGTTCTTCCCCCAAAGTCATTGATTCTCCCCAAAAGGATCCTCCATGCAACCGTACGCCTCCCGGCGCGAACGCCTTCGCGCCAAGCTGCGCGAGTCGGGCCGCGCGGCCATGCTGGTCACCCGCCCGGCGGACCGGTATTACCTGAGCGGTTTCGAGCTCGCCGATCCGCAGTGCGAGGAAACGGCCGGCTGGCTGCTCGTCGCCGCCCGGGGCCGCGACCTGCTTTTGACCGATCCGCGCTACGAGGACGCGGCCAAGCGGCTCTGGCCGGCCGAGGATCTCTTCATCTACGCGGGCAACAAGTGGGACAAAATCGGCGCATATCTCGGCGGCCTGGAGTTGGGGACGATTCTTTTCGACCCCCGGGCCGTCAGCGTGGAGACGCACGCCAAGCTCGCCGGCCGGCTGGCGCTCGAACCGGCGCCCGATTTCGCCGGAGGGCTTCGGCGCATCAAGGACGCGGGCGAGATCGAGCGCTTGCGCGCGGCGCTGGCGGTCAACCAGGCCGTGTTCGACGCCCTGCCGGACATGCTTGAACCGGGCAGGACCGAGGCGGACATCGCCTGGGAAGCGGAAAAATTCTGCCGCGAAAACGGGGCCGAGGCGATGAGCTTCGCCACTATCGTGGGCGTGGGCGAAAACGCCGCCCTGCCCCACGCCGTTCCGGGCGAGACGAAGATTACCGAAAATTGCCCGGTGCTGATCGATCTGGGCGCCAGGGTGAACGGCTACTGCTCGGACCAGACCCGGACCTTCTGGGTCGGCGGCAGGCCGCCGGACCATTTCCGCGTCGCGCTCGAACAGGTGCAGCTGGCCCAACTGCGGGCCATCGAGGGCCTTGCGCCCGGGATGTCCTTCGCTGCGGCCTACGCCCTGGCCCGGGACTATTTCGCCCGCTTCGGGGTGGAAAAGCATTTCACCCACGCCCTGGGCCACGGCATCGGCCTTGAGGTGCACGAATACCCGAGCCTTTCGCCCACGTCCCAGGGCGCGCTCGCCCCGGGCATGGTGGTCACGGTCGAGCCCGGCCTATACTATCCCGGGTGGGGCGGCGTGCGCTGGGAACACATGGTGTTGATCACCGAGGACGGGGCGCGGCTTCTGTGAACGGTGGCGAACCCCGGCTCTGGTCGCGGCGGCTGTATCTGCGCCTGGCGCCGCGCGACGTGGCCATGCTGCGCTTTTTGATCGAGGCTTACGACAATCTAGCTTACGTCACCATCGTGGACCGCTTCGCCGCAGTGGCCAAAATCAGCTTCGCCCCGGGCGCCGAAAAAGCCGTCCGGCGCTTTGTGGCCGACGCCGGGCAGACGCTGCGGCTCACCATCCTGGAGATCTGACGATTCCCCGGCCGGCGCGTGAACGCGCAACTTTTCATTTCTTCGGCTTTATGATATCTTGCTCTATTCATTATATTTTCAACCACGAGCAACCCTCTGGCCCGGGACACGGTTAGACAATGGAAGTGCGCAAGGAAGATCCTGTTTTCCGGATGTTTTTCATCTCCATCAGCCTGACCATCGGGCTGTGCCTCTCGGCCGTTTTCCTGGGCCTGGCCATCCGCAGCCGGGAACTGATCAACGAGGAGATCCTGGCCCGGGCCAGGACGCACTTCAACGGCATCGTCATGACCCGCAAGTGGAACGCCCTGCACGGCGGAGTCTACGTGCTCAAGCAACCGGGCGCGTCGTCCAATCCCTACCTGGCCGATCCGGACATCACCGATACGCAAGGCAGGGTCTACACCAAGAAAAACCCGGCCCTGATGACCCGCGAGATATCGGAAATCGCCGACAAGGAAGGCCAGTTCACCTTCCACATCACCAGCCTCAAGCCGCTCAATCCGGGCAACGCGCCCGACCCCTTCGAAGCCCGCTCCCTGGAAGCATTCGAACGCGGCGCAAGCGAAATGTTCGCCAAATCCGCGCAAGACGGCAAAGTCGCCTTCCGCTACATGGCCCCGCTGGTGACCGAGGAGCCCTGCCTTGCCTGCCACCGGGACCAGGGCTACAAGCTCGGCGACATCCGGGGCGGCGTCAGCGTCAGCTTCGACGTGGACGCGGTGCAGCGCAAACTGGATCAGAACAACCTGGTCATTCTGGCCTTCTCGCTGCTCACCGTGGCCAGCCTGATCGCCCTGGTGTATTTTTTCTTCAGGCAGATGAAGACGCGCCTGCACAAAATCCGCGAAGAACTGCGCGTCATGGCGACGACCGACGCGCTCACCGGCATCTGCAACCGGGGACATCTTCTGGAGCGCTTCCACGACGAATTCGAACGCTTCAAACGCCACGGCGGCGAACTCGGCTGCATCATCTTCGACCTGGACCACTTCAAACGCGTCAACGACACCCACGGCCACCAGGCAGGCGACGAAGTCCTGGCCGCCTTCGCGAAACTGGTCGCCGGCCGCGTCAGACCCTACGACATCTTCGGCCGCTACGGCGGCGAGGAATTCCTGCTGGTGCTGCCGCAAACCGATTGCCAGGCCGCGCTCGCTTTCGCCGAACGCATGCGCGATCTGGTGGAAACAGACCTGACGCCGCGCCTGTCCTTCGCCCTGGAAACGCCGGTCACGGTCAGCCTGGGCGTCACCAACGCCAACCCGGCCGACACGACCATCGACACCGTCCTCAAGCGCGCCGACGAGGCGCTCTACCGCGCCAAAGAACGCGGCCGCAACAAAGTCGAAACCTGCTAGACAGGCCAGGGGCGCTGCCCCTGGACCCCGCCAGAGGAGGCGTTGCCTCCTCTGGACTCCTCCACCGGGGGCGATGATCGCCCCCGGACCCCCGCGACAACGGGTGCGGCCGAGCCCTTGACGCGGGGGTCCGGGGAGGCATCATGCCCCCCGGTGGGGTTCCAAGGGGCAAAGCCCCTTAGCCGGGTCGGCGACCGGG
>JADFXV010000082.1 GCA_015233395.1 Desulfovibrionaceae bacterium | reverse complement strand
GCTGTCCGGTTTTCGCTACGCGAAAACCGGACAGCGGCCCTGATTTGTTTGTGAATGGGACGCGGCGGACAAGCTCTTGACCTGTCTAAAATCGTGCTACGTTTAAAAAATTATTGACACGAGAGCAGCCATAAATTACTTGGTCGCGAGCCATGCGCCACCGTTCGCGGCCCAGACAGCCCCGCGCTAAAAACGACCAAGGAGCATCCATGCGCCACCTCGCCCCAACCCTTGTGCTGCTTGCGTTTCTGGTCCTTTTGCCGCCACTGCCGGCCCTGGCCCATTTCGCCATGGTCATCCCGGACGAAAACATCGTCACCCAGGAATCCTCCAAGACCTTGAATTTCCAGTTCATGTTCCGGCATCCCTCGGAAAACACCAGCCTGGACCTGGAAAAATGCAAGGCCGAACTGCTCGTGGACGGCAAGAAAACCGATTTGACCGGTCAACTCGCCGAGTTCCAGATCCAGGGCAAAAAGGCCTGGAAAGCGTCGCTGGAAATCAAGAAACCCGGCGTCTACATCGTCGGCATGGATGCCGCGCCCTATTGGGAAAAGGCCGAGGATCAATATATCCACCATTTCAGCAAGACCGTGGTCAACGCCCTGAATGCGGAAGACGGCTGGGACAAGCCCCTGGGCCAAAAGATCGAAATCATCCCCCTGACCCGGCCTTACGGCCTGTACGCGGGCAACTCCTTCACCGGCAGGGCGGTCTACAAGAACAAGCCCCTGGCCGGCCGGAACGTCGAAATCCAATTCATGAACGCGGACGGCAAGCTCAAGGCCCCGGCCGAAGCGTACGTCACCCAGGCAGTAAAAACCGACCACGACGGCGTCTTCACCTACACCGCGCCCTGGGCGGGCTGGTGGGGATTCGCCGCCCTCACCGACGACGACGACAAAATCAAGCGCGACGGCAAGGACAAAAAAGTCGAAGTCGGCGGCGACATGTGGGTCTACTTTCACGAATCTCTTGTAAAATAGCAGGGGGCGATGATCGCCCCCTGACCCCCGCGTCAGGGGACACGGCCGCGCCTCCGACGCGGGGGTCCGGGGGGCATCATGCCCCCCGGCGGAGGAGTCCAGAGGAGGCGGAGCCTCCTCTGGGGGGGCCAGGGGCGCAACCCCTGGCTATCCAAACGGAGTATCCATGCACATATCCGAGGGTGTGATGAGCGCGCCGGTGTTGGTCGCCGGAGCCATTTTGGGAGCGGGCGGGATGTATGCCGGGCTGCGCCGGCTCGATCCGGCCCAGTTGCCCAAGACCGCGCTCATGGCGGCGGTGTTTTTCGTCGCCAGTTTGATTCACGTGCCGATCGGGGTGTCGAGCGCCCATCTCCTGCTCAATGGCATGATTGGATTATTGCTTGGCTGGGCGGCGTTTCCGGCCATTTTCGTCGCTTTGGCCTTGCAGGCGATTTTGTTCCAATTCGGCGGCCTGCTCGTATTGGGGCTGAACACCTTCGACATGGCGATGCCGGGCGTGATTTGCTACGCCCTGTTCGGCAGACTTGCCGCCTCAGCCAACCGTCCATTGGCGTTCGCCGGCGGTTTCGCCACCGGGCTTGTCGGCATGTTGCTTTCGGCCTTGTTCACCGCCTGCGCCCTGGCTTTGGCCGGTCAGGAGTTCGTGTCCTCGGCCGAGGCCCTGTTTCTCAGCCATGTGCCGATCATGTTCGCCGAGGCGGCCGTCACCGCCGTGATCGTCGGTTTTCTGGGCAAGGTCAGGCCGGCCATGCTGCAAGACGCGCGGCTCGCGGCGGCGCAGTCCGGGAGGAATGCATGACGTACGCGATCCGGCTTGCGGCGCTCATGGCGCTGATGATTTCGTGTTTGTGCCTGGCCGCGCCGGCCTCGGCGCACAAGGTCAACGTGTTCGCCTATGTGGAAAAGGACGAGATCGCGGGCGAGGGCTATTTTTCCGATGGGCATAAGGCGCGGTCATCCACGGTGATCGTCAAGGACGCCTCGGGCAACGAACTGGCCAAGACCACCACCGCCAAAGACGGAACCTTTCGCCTGCCCCTGCCCAAGGCCGATCCGCCTTTGACCGTGTATTTGTTCGCTTCCGAAGGCCATGAGAACACTTACGTCCTGAAGGCCTCGGATATCGGCCCCGGTTCCGGCGAACCGGCGGCCCCGGTTATCGGCCAAACGCCGGGCCAAATTCAGTCCCCGAACGCAGCCCAAGAAGTCCCCCCCGCCTGGATCGCCGCCGCCGTGGACCAGGCCGTCGCCGCCAGGCTCGCCCCGATCCGGGCCCAATTGGCCA
This sequence comes from Desulfovibrionaceae bacterium, assembly GCA_015233395.1. Taxonomy (GTDB): domain Bacteria; phylum Desulfobacterota; class Desulfovibrionia; order Desulfovibrionales; family Desulfovibrionaceae; genus JADFXV01. Next base: position 12,158 of record JADFXV010000082.1, on the reverse strand, counting down.
GGCTCGCCGAGCAGGGCGACCGGGTGACCCTCAAAGACGTCTTCGGCGGCCTGGGCTGGATCCTCGGCATCTTCGGCGCGGCCGCCTATGCCGCCTCCAGGCGGTAGACCAGGGGCGCTGCCCCTTCGCCCCGCCCTCCGGGGGCCAGAGGAGGCTCCGCCTCCTCTGGACTCCTCCGCCGGGGGCGATGATCGCCCCCGGACCCCCGCGTCGGGGGACACGGCTGCGCCCCCTACCGAGGGGGTCCGGGGGGGGTCAACTGCGAGTTGCGAAGGTCTTCCTTCGCTTACTCGCAGTTAATCCCCCGGCGGGGTCTGGGGCGCAGCCCCGATTTCTTCGCCCTCTCCCCTGCGCGCCCTCAACTGGCCGCAGGCGGCGGCGATGTCGGCGCCTTTGCTTTTGCGCAGGGTGGTGGTCAGGCCTTTGCCTTTGAGGAGGTTTTGGAAGGCTTCGATGCGGTCGCGCGGCGTGGGCGTAAACGGCATGTCCGGCGAGGGGTTGGCGGCGATGAGGTTGATTTTGGCTTTGAGCGGCGCCAGCAGCCGCACCAGTTGCCGGGCGTGTTCCGGGGAATCGTTGACCCCGCCCAGCATGATGTATTCAAAGGTGATGCGGTCGCGCGCCTTGAGCGGGTAGGCGCGAAGCGCCGCGATCAGTTCCGGGAGCGGCCAGGCTTCGGCGGCCCGGGGCATGATTTCTCGCCGCAGTTCCTGGGTCGGCGCGTGCAGCGACACGGCCAGGGCGGCCATGCCCAGGCGGCCGAAGGCGGCGAGTTTATCGGCCACCCCGGCGGTGGACACGGTGATGCGCCGGCTTGAGATGTTCAGCCCTTGCGGGTGGCGGATGGATTCGATGGCGGCGACCACGGTGTCGCAATTGAGCAGCGGTTCACCCATGCCCATGAACACCAGATTGCGCAGATTCAGCTCGCCGGCTTTGGCGGCAAGGTAGCGCCGTGCGACCAGGATCTGGCCGACGATTTCGCCGTGGCTTACGTTGCGCGCGAAGCCGAGTTTGCCGGTGGCGCAGAAGGCGCAGGCCAGGGCGCAGCCGGCCTGGCTCGACAGGCACAGGGTGTAGTGGTCCTCTTCGGGAATGAGCACGGTTTCGATGCATTGCCCGTCGGCCAGTTGGAGCAGGAATTTGGCCGTGCCGTCGCGGCTTTCGCGCAGGTCCGCGAGTTCGGGATAGGCTATGGCCGCCGCCAGGGCCAATCTGGCCCGCAGGTCCTTGGTCAGGTCGGTCATGCCCTCGAAGTCCGTGGCCGCGCGCTGGAAGACCCATTGCCAGACCTGCCGGGCGGCGTAGGGCCTGGCGCCGAGCTTGACCAGAAAGGTCTCCAGCTCGTGGAAGGTCAGGTCCAGCAGGTTGACGCGTTCGTCCATGATCGGCATGCCCCGGCCCGTGGAAAAATTCTAGGGGGCCGGGGGGAAACGCGGGACAGTGGTCCCTGTTTCAAGCGTTTCCCCCCGGTCTTTCTTACAAGCCTTTGATCTGCGCGTACCAGCCGCTCGATTTTTCCAGCAAATCGCTGAGATTGCCGACCAGTTTGTGCGGGTCGGCGAGGTAGCCGTCCTGAAGCAGCGAGGCCTCGAAGAGTTGTTCGGCCGTCTGGACAAGGAAGGCGTCGCCCGGATCGCTTTTGAAGATCTTGATCATGTTGCGCACGAGTTTGTGGTCGCGGTTGATTTCCAGCACCTTGACCGGGATGGACTCGTCCTTGCCGATCAGGCGCATGATTTTTTCCATGCTCGACGAGGCCGCGCCGTCCTTGGCCGCCAGGCAGGCGGGCGAGCCGGAGAGGCGTTTGGAGGCCCGCACTTCGCTCACCCGCTCGCCGAGCACGGCCTTGATTTTGACCAGCAGGCCGTCGAAGGCCGACTGCTCGTCCTTGCCCAGTTCCGGCAGCTTTTCGGCGGTCTCGGCCGAGGCGAATTTTTCCAGCGCGCCCAGGTCGGCCTGTTCGGCGGCGGTGAGCTTGAATTCCTTGTATACGCCCACGGCGTCCATGACGAATTCGTCGATCGGCTCGTACAGGTAGAGCACTTCCAGCCCCTTTTGCCGGAAGATCTCCAGGTGCGGGCTGACCGCCGCCGCTTCGCGGCCGGGCGCGGACAGGAAATAGATGTCCTTTTGTTCGGGTTTGGCCCGGGCGATGTAGTCGTCAAACGAGGTCAGGCCGGCGGCGTCGGCATCGAACGAGGAGTTAAAGCGCATAAGAGGCGCGACCTTCTCGCGGTTGGAGTAGTCGTTGCAGGCGTATTTGAAGATCTTGCCGTGGGCCTGCCAGAAGGTTTTGTATTTTTCGGGCTCCTGCGCGGCCAGCGCGGCGAGCTTGGCGAGCACGTCCTTGACCAGGGTCTGGTTGATCTTGCGCACCACCCTGTTTTCCTGGAGCGTCTCGCGCGAGACGTTCAACGGCAGGTCTTCGGTGTCCACCACGCCTTTGACGAAGCTCAGGTACTGCGGCAGGAGATCCTTGTTCTGGCGGTTGATGAGCACCCGGCGGGCGTAGAGGTCCGGGCCCCACTCCTCGCGGTTTCCGAAAAAATTCTCCTGCGATTTCGCCGGAATGAACAGCAGGCTGGAAAACTGCACCGGCGCGTCCACGGCCAGGTGCAGCGCGGCCAGCGGAGAATCGTTGTCGAAGGTCATGAATTTGTAGAACTCGTCGTACTGCTCGGCCGCGACCTGGGATTTGGGTTCGCGCCACAGGGCGGCGATGGTGTTGACCTTTTCGCCGTCGACGAAGATCGGGAACGAGACGAACTGGGAATGGTGCTTGATGATCGAGACGATCCGGTCCTTGTCGGCGAACTCCTGTTCGCCCTCGCGCAGGCGGGCTTCGATGACCGTGCCGCGCGGGGCGTCTGCCGGACCTTCGGTGATCTCGTAGCCGCCCAGGCCGTCGGAGCGCCAGACCACGGCTTTTGCGTCCGGCCGGTAAGACCGGGTGGTGATGACCACGTCCTTGGCGGCCATGAACACGGAATAAAAGCCCACGCCGAAGCGGCCGATGATGTTGCCTGCCCCGCCCTGCTCCCCGGCGCTCTTGATGAAGTCGGCCGTGCCGGACTTGGCGATGGTGCCGATATGCTCGATCAGGTCGCCCTCCGTCATGCCGAGCCCGGTGTCGGCGATGCGCAGGACGCTGGCCTGCTTGTCGAGTTCGATGCGGATTTCAAGCGGCAGGCCGGGGTCTTTGGCGGTTTCGCCCTTGGCGGCGAGAAAGCGCATCTTGTCGAGCGCGTCCGAGGCGTTGGAGATCAGTTCGCGAAGAAAGATCTCCTTGTTGGTGTAGAGTGAATGAGTAATGATGTCGAGCAGTTGCTTGATCTCGGCTTTGAATTCATGGGACGACGGCGCGGACATGGTTTCCTCCTGGTCTCAAGTCCCCGGCAGGGGCTGGCGTATGGATTGGGGCCGGGCGCGGCGAGTTGCCCGAAATTTCACAAAATCTCCAGATAAGACCGTTTCGCCGCTTGTAAAGACGGGATGACGCCTCAAAATGCGCGGCAGCGAGAGAAAAGAAGCAGGGCGATTCACGAATCGCTTTCTTCCCCTCCCCTCTTCCTCCCCGCCCGATATTGCACTTTGGCGGAAGACGGCCTAAGGAGCCGCCATGCCGCGAGACGCAAGCCAACAATCCCACGCAATCCTCGCCAAGTTCCTGCATCTGGCGGGCGCGCAGTGGCTGCGCGACGCGCTCAATTCGCTCTTCCTGATCTACCTCGCGCGCACGGATTCGGCCACCTACGGCGAGTTCATGATCTCGTTCGGCCTGGCTTACATCATCCTCTTTCTCGGCGAATTCGGCCTCAACCAGCCGCTGGTCACCGCCCTGTCCAAGAAATTCTCCGACAAGGGCGACCTGCTCCTGCAATACTCGATCATCAAGGGCAGCCTCCTGCTCGCGGGCTGGACCGGGGTGTTCGGCTTCATCTGGCTGCAAGGCTATTCCGCGCAGCTCCAGATCCTGTGCATGAGCATCTGCCTCGGCGTCGGCCTGGAGGCCGTGGCCAGCTCCTTTTTCATGGCCTGCCAGGTCCAGGGACGCCAGGACCAGGAAGCCAAGGTGCGCGCCGTGTCCACCGTGGTGGCCTACGGCTACGGCCTGACCATGCTCTTTTTGGGCGCGCCGGTTGTGCTCGTGGCGCTATTCAAGCTCATCGAAAACGCCTGCAATCTGGCCGGCGGCGTGAGCATGGCCATGAAATGGCCGGACATGAAGAACCTCACCCTGAAACGCAAGGCCATCGGCCGCACCTGGGGAACGGCCAAGAACGGCCTGGTGTTCGTGCTCATGGCCATGAGCGCCATCATCTACAACAAGGCCAACCTCTTTTTCCTGCAACGCTTCGGCGGACCCGAACAGGTGGCCCAGTACAGCGTCACCTGGGAACTGGTGGACGGCGCCTCGAACCTGGCCTCCAGCCTGCTTTTGCGCGGCGTGCTCTACCCGCTCTTCGTCAAGCTCTGGCGGCAAAACAAGGACGAATACACCCGCCTGGCCCAGGATTCGGCCAAGTGGCTGCTCGGCGTCGCCCTGGCGGTCATGTTCTTGCTCTTCATCGAATCCGACCGCATCATCTTTCTGGTCTACGGCAAAGCCTATTTCCAGGCCGGACTCATGCAGCGCTACCTGTGCCTGACGGTCGTGTGCGCGGTCATGACCAACCTGGCCGCCTACCTGCTGCTCAGCCAGGAACTGCAAAACGTCCTGACCCTCATCCACACCGGCGGCTTCGTCCTGAACCTGATCCTGTGCGGCCTGCTCATCCCGAACGATCCCCTGCTCGGCGCGGTGCTGGCCATGGTCGCGACCAAAATCGCCGTCATGGTCACGGTCTGCATCGTCGGACATAAACGCGCCCATTTCCTGAACTGGAAAAAACTCTCGCCCCTGGCCCTGGCGGCGGCCCTCGGCGCGGCCGCCTACTTCGCGCTCTCGCCGCTGCACATCCGCGAAATCGCCGAAGCCGGAGCAATCGCCCCCCTGGCCACGGTCCTGTGGCGCTGGTGGAAAATCCGCCGCCTCACCCCGGCCGCGGGCTGAAGAATTTGGAGAAGGGAGAATCGGGGGAGGAACCTTTTGCACTTCGTTCGGAGGGGAGAGCACGAAAATGAAGACATTTTCTGCTCTCCCCATCTGAACAAAAGGTTCCTCCCCCGAACCCCCGCCTCCCAAAAACTTTGACAGGGGCCGTTCAAGGCGACACGGCGGCATATATATCGTTCGCCGCCCAGCGACGGTGGTTAATCGCGAGGGATTCCAAAGGGCGCAGCCCTTTGGCCGCCGGAGGCGTAAAAAAAACGACTCTTTTGCAACGATTCCGCGTCCGCGCGGCGTTGCGCCGGAGTTTGCTCCCAGGACGCTTTTGCACTAGGTTCCCTTTCGCCATGAACAGCGCCAAGCCCCAACCCGGCCGGCCGGCCCTCCCGCACACCGCTTTTATCTCGCTGTGGTTTCCCAAGCCGTCTGAAACCTTCGTCTACCGCGAAGTCCTGGCCCTGTGGCGGCTGGGGCTGCCGGTGCGCGTCTTTAGCCTCTACGGGCCGGTCGCGCGCGGCCTGTCCGAGGAAATGCGAAATGCCGATATCCCCATCGAACGCCTGGGGCTGGCCGCCATTGCGCGCGTGCTCGCCGTCGCCCTGGCCAGCCTGCTCGTCCGCCCGGCCAAGACGCTTCGCATCCTGACGCGCGTGCTGACCCGTCCGGCCGGAGGCGCGGAAAAATTCGGCGAGAACATCCTGGCCGCCTTCTGCGGCTTCACCCTGGCGCGACGCTGCCGGCAGCTTGGCGTCGAGCACGTCCACGCCGCCTGGGCCAACGGCTCGGCCACCGCCGCCTGGGTCGTGCATGCGCTCACCGGCATCCCGTTTAGCTTCTCGGCCCGGGCCGGAGACGTCCACCCGCCCGACGGCCTGCTTCCCCTCAAGCTGCGCGAAGCGGCCTTCGCCCGGGTCGACTCCTCCTACAACCTGCCCCACCTGCGCGCGCTGATCCCGGACGCCCCGGGCAAAATCCACCTGGTCTACAACGCCCGGACCATGGCCGCGTTCCGCGAAGCCCCGGTTCCCATGAACGCGCCGGTCAACCTGCTCGGCATCGGACGCTTCGTGGAAACTAAAGGTTTCCAATACCTGATCGAAGCCCTCGCCTTGCTTCGGGCCAAAAATATCGACGTCCGCCTCACCCTGGCCGGCGACGGCCCCTGGAAAGGCCGCCTTACGGCCCTTGCGGCCAAACGCGGCGTCGCGGACCGCGTCGGCTTCCCGGGCTTCGTCGCCCACGACCAGGTCTCAAGGCTGCTCACCGACTCGGACATGCTGGTCATGCCGAGCATCCGCATGCCAAACGGCGACTCCGACGGCCTGCCCACGGTCATCAACGAAGCGCTCTACCACCGCCTGCCGGTCGTGGCCACCGGCGTGGCCAGCATCTCCGACGTCGTCAAAAACGGCCAAACCGGACTGCTCGCGCCCGAGCGCGACGCCAAAGCCCTTGCCGAAGCCATCGAAACCATGCTCAATAACCGAGGCCAAGCCCTCGCCATGGCCGAAGCCGGACGCAAACTGGCGCTTGAGATGTTCGACCCGGAGACGTGCATAGGGAAAATGAAAGCGTTGTTGGAGGGAGAGGAGAGAGAGAATCAGGGGGAAACCCCCTTTTTGTGAACAAAAAGGGGGTTTCCCCCTGCCCCCCTTCCCCCAAAAAAACTTTATCAATTTACCAATGATAACATGCCAATATGATGCATAATATCCACATCATACCCACCCCTTGCCGAGGGGGTCCGGGGGGGATCATCCCCCCCCGGCGGGGTCCGGGGCGGAGCCCCGGTTTCTTCCGCAACGGAGCCTGCCTCATGTGCGGCATAGCCGGTTTCGTGGCCGGCCCGGATTTCGCCCCGGGCGACGGCGAGCGGCGGCGGCTTTTGGCGGCCATGGCCGGGACGATGGCGCATCGCGGTCCGGACGGCCAGGGGTTGTGGCTGGAGAACGAGGCCGCCTTGGGTCATCGGCGGTTGTCGATCATCGACTTGGCCGCCGGGGCGCAGCCGATGCTCGACGCGGACGGCCGGGCGGCGGTGACGTTCAACGGCGAGATCTACAATTTCCTGGAGATTCGCCGGGAGCTGGAGGCCAAGGGGTTTGTTTTCAGGACCAATTCCGACACCGAGGTGTTGCTGAACGGCTATCTGGCCTGGGGCGAGGGCTGTCTGGACCGTTTCGAGGGCATGTTCGCCTTCGCCTTGTGGGACCGCAAGCGCCGGGTATTGTTCGCGGCCAGGGACCGGTACGGCAAAAAGCCCTTGTATTACACCTTGCAGAACGGGGTGTTCGCCTTCGCCTCGGAGCTGACGGCGCTTCGGGTGTTGCCCTGCCTGCGTTTTGAGACGCCGCGCGCCATGCTGGCCAAGTTTTTGGCGCACGAGTACGCCCCGGCGCCGGAGACGATTTTTCGCGGGGTGCATAAACTTGAGCCCGCGCATTGTCTGATTTTGGAGGCCGGCAGGATCGTAACGCGGCCGTATTGGGACTTGCCGGTTCCGGACGCGTCGACCCGGGAGTCCGAGGCGGATTTGGGCCGCCGGCTGATCGAGCTTCTGGACGCGGCCACGGCCAGACGGCTGGTCAGCGACGTGCCGCTTGGCGTGTTTTTGAGCGGCGGCCTAGACTCTTCGGCGGTGGCGGCGCTGATGGCCCGCCACTGTTCCTTGGTCAAGACCTTCAGCATCGGTTTTGAGGAAGCCAGCTACGACGAGTCGAAGTACGCCCGGCTCGTGGCCTCGGGGCTTGGAACCGAGCATCACGAGCGCATCTTGAACGCCACGCGTTGCGGCGAGCTGTTGCCTTCGATCGTGGAGCGTTTCGACGAGCCCATGAGCGATCCTTCGATCGTGCCCACGTTTCTTTTGTCCGGGGCGACCCGGGAGAAGGTCACGGTGGCGCTCGGCGGCGACGGCGGGGACGAGCTTTTCGCCGGATACGAGACCTTTTACGCCTTCAAGCTGGCCGAATGGCTCTCCCGGCTGCCGTCTTTCGCGTCTGGCCGCCTCCTGGATGCGGTCGCGGCCAGGCTGCCCATGTCGGCGGGTTACGTCAACCCGCGCCTGGCGGCCCAGACGTTTCTGGCCGGAGCGAAGCTGCCGCGCTGGCTGCGGGTGCAGCGCTGGCTGAGCGCTTTTTCCCCGGAGTTGTTGAGCGGCGTCTTAGCCGGCGGCGAGTCGCGCTGCCTGGCCCAGGAGACCCTCTACGCCCGCACCCGCGAGCTGTACGAGCGCTATCCTTCCACTGACCCCCTGGCCAAGATCTTCTACGTCTACGCCCGGCAGTACATGCTCGACTACATCCTGGTGAAGGTCGACCGCTGTTCGATGCTGCAATCGCTTGAGGTGCGCGCCCCGTTCCTTGACCGGGACGTGGCCGAATTCGTCTGGCGGCTGCCGGTGTCGCTCAAGCTGCGCGGCTTCACGGGCAAATACCTGCTGCGCCGCGCCTTATCCGGCATCGTGCCGCCGCAGGTGTTGTCCAGGCCCAAGCGCGGGTTTCTCATCCCGGTTTCGCAGTGGCTGCGCGGGGTGCTCGGGCCGCTTATGGAGGAGCTCTTGGGCGAGGAGCATTTGCGCGCCCAGGGGCTGTTCAATCCGGCGCCGGTCGGACGGCTGGTCGCCGAGCACCTCGCCGGGACGGCCGACCATCGCCGGCCGCTCTGGACGCTTTTGGTCCTGCAGATCTGGCTGCGCAAGAACGACCCTTCGATCATTTGACGAGGCTTGTCACAATGGCGGTTTTTTGGACGCCTCCGGCGGCTAAAGCTGCGCCCTTTGGAATCCCGCGTCATTGCGCCGGGTTGCTCAGCCATGGCGCGGGTCCGGCTCGACTGCGGACGCACTTTGCACGAGGTTCGATAGACTCTTGTTTATTTTCGGCTTATATTGAAAATAAAGACGCGCGGCGGCCGGAAACAACGGGCGCGACGGGGAATCGATGACAGAAAACGCGAGACCGGATCTGTTTGTTTTTCGGCTCGGGGCCTGGCGTTTCGCCCTGCCGCTTGAGCGCGTGAACGCGGCGGTCAGGGCGGCGCACGCCGCGCAATTGCCCGGCGCGCCGGAACTGGTGCTCGGCATGCTGAACGTGCGCGGCGAGGTGCTGCCGGTGGTCGATCTGGGGCGGCGCTTCGGCCTGCCCCCGCGCCCGGTGGCGCCGGAGGACTTTTTCGTGATCGCCCGCAGCGCGCGCCGGACCCTGGCCCTGCGGGTGGACGCCGTGGACGGGCCAGCCCGGCCCGGCTGCGAGGACGCAAGCGCTCCCGGCCATCTGCCGGCCGTGGACGGGATTTTGGGCGTGGCCGTGCTGGAGGACGGCCTGACCGTTATTTTCGACCTGGACGCCTGCCTGTCGCTCGACGAGGAAGAGCGCCTGGGCGAGGCCTTGGCGCGGGCCGGCGCCCAAGATGGCTGAAAGCGCCGGTCACGACCCCGGGCCGCTCGTGCTTGAGCTGGCCCGCTTCGCCTCCGAACGTTTCGGCCTGCGTCTGGCCAAGGATCGCCTAAGCGAACTCGGACGGGCGCTGCGGCAGGACGCTCTCGCCGCCGGCCGGGCGGATCCCGGGCACGGCGCCCGGCTTTTGATCGAAAACGGGAACGGGCGCGAGACCCTCGACATCCTGGCCGCCCACCTGACCGTGGGCGAGACCTTTTTCTACCGCGAACCGGCGGTCTTCGACCAACTCGAACAAACCCTTCTGCCGGAACTGGTCCGCCGCGCCACGCAGGAAAGCCGCGGCGTCACGATTTTCAGCGCCGGCTGTTCCACCGGCGAGGAGCCCTATTCGGCGGCCATCGCCCTGCACCGGACCACGCTCGGCCATCCGCCGCCCGCAAGCATTGTCATCGGCGCCGACATCAACGCCGAGGCCCTGGAGACCGCCCGGCGCGGCCTATACCGGGAATGGTCCTTTCGGGGCGCAAAACCGCTCGTCAAAGAGCGCTATTTCCGCAAGACCGGCAAGGGCGTCTACGCCATAAGCCCGTTGGTCGCGGCCATGACCGCCTTCCACCGCCTGAACCTGGCCCGGGACGATTTCGCCGGGCTGGTTCCCGGCCTGGCCAGCCCGGACGTGATCTTCTGCCGCAACGTTCTCATGTATTTTTTGCCCCAGGCGGCCAAGCGCGCCGTCGGCTGCCTGCTTGGCATGTTGCGCCCCGGGGGCCTGATCGTCGTCAGCCCCAGCGAAGCGACGTTCCTGAAGGACACGGCCCTGGAGCTGGTAGGAACCGGCGGCACGGCCATCTACCGCAAACCTAAGCCCGGGGAGCGGATCCGCCCCGCCCCGGGGCTTGCGCCGCGCCCCGAGACGACGCCCCGAAAGACGGCGCGCAAAAGCCCGCCCGGGCCGCCGGCCACGCCGGTCGCGCCAATCGCGAAAAACCGCGCCGCCCTGCCCGGCGTCTGCGCCGAAGCAAAGAGCGAGACGCACGGCGACGCCCGTCCCGAAGAGGCGCTTTACCTGCGCGCCTTGGACCTGTACCATGAAGGCCGGTACGCCGAGGCGGCCGGCGAACTCGAAACCTGGCTTGCGAGCGATCCCGGGGCCAGGGGGGAACCGGGCCTGTACGCCCGCGAGATCACTCTTTTGACGCGCATATACGCCAACCTGGGCCAGCCCGAGCGGGCCGTGGCCTGGTGCGAGGCCCTGGTCCAAGGCGACGCCCTGTGTCCCGAGGCCCATTTCGCCCTGGGAACCGCCTTGCGCGACGCAGGGCGCCCGGGCGAAGCCAGGGGCGCGTTCACCCGCGCGCTGTATCTGGACAACGGTTTCGTGGCCGCCGAACTGGCCCTGGCCGGGCTGTGCCGCGACCTTGGAGAAACGGACCGGGCGGCCAAACACTACGCCAACGTCGCCGCCATGCTCGCCGGAGCGCCGGGGGAAGCGGTGGTGCCGCAGTCCGGCGGCATGACCGCCGCCGCTGTCCGGGAACTGGCCGCCTCGCTCATGGAAAGATGATCTATGACCAAAAGTTCCACCAGAGACCGCAACGACGCGCCGGGCGGGGACGACGGCGCCCGGCGGGCAAGCGGCCCGCCCGGCCAATCGGGCCGATCGGGCGACGGCCACAAGGCCCGCCAACTGATCGAGGCCGGGCTCGCCCACCACCAAGCCGGGCGGTTCGGCCAGGCCGAGAAATTCTATTGCCGCGCCCTTGAGCTCGATCCGGCCAATGCCGACGCCTTGTATTTGCGGGGAACGGCGTTTTTCCAGACCGGCCGCCCGGATGAGGCGATCCGGGATCTTGGCGCGGCGATCGAAGCCAACCCGGACAATCCAGGCGCCCTTTACAGCCTCGGCGCCGTGCTCCAGGAACAGGACCGGCTCGATGAGGCCGTGGCCGCATACCGCCGGGCCCTGAGCCTCAAACCCGATTATCACCAGGCGCTCAACAACCTGGGCAACGCGCTCCAGGAGCAGGGCAAGTTGGGCGAGGCCGAGGCCAGCTACGCGGCGGCCCTGCGCCTCAAGCCCGATTTCTACCAGGCCTGCAACAACCTGGGCAATACGCTCAAGGACCAGGGCAAGCTCGACGCGGCCGTGGCCGCTTACCGCCAAGCCCTGAGCCTGAAACCCGATTACCCCCAGGCGCTCAACAACTTAGGCTCCGCGCTGCGGGACCAGGGCAAGCTCGACGAAGCCGTGGCCAGCTTGGCCGAAGCCCTGCGCGTCAAACCCGGTTATTACCAGGCGCTCAACAACCTCGGCACGGCGCTTACGGCCCAGGGCCGGTTTACGGAGGCCGTGGCCGCCCTTGAGGCGGCCCTGCTGCTGGCGCCCGATTTTTACCAGGCCCGAGGCAATCTCGGCAACGCGCTCAAGGAACAAGGCAAGCTGACCGAGGCGATCGTAGGCTACGAGGCGGCCCTGCGGATCAAACCCGACGACCCGGAGACGCTCTACAACCTCGGCAACGCGCTCCAGGAACAGGGCAAGCTCGACGAGGCCGTCGCCTGCTACCGCCGGGCCCTCGCTCTGGAGCCGAACTATCCCGACGCCCAGCTCAATCTCGGCATCGCCCTGACTGTGTCCGGCCGCCTGGACGAGGCCTACGCCGCCTACGAGGCAGCCGTGGCGCTTGCGCCCAGGCGGGGCGTTT
>JADFXV010000081.1 GCA_015233395.1 Desulfovibrionaceae bacterium | reverse complement strand
GCGTCATTTGCGGCGACTTGTGCGTCAAGAGCTTTTGCAGGGTGTACATGTCCACCTGGCCGGAACTCGCCAGCATGGAAGCGTAAACGTGCCGCAGGCCGTGGAGCGCCCTAAAGCCCTTGGGAAGCCCGGCGCGGTCCCGGATGCGGTTGACGTAGCGTTGGATGTAAACCCGCCGCGCACCGCTCCGGCCGGGAAAAACATACTCGCCGTCGTGGGCAAGCCCTTCAAGTATCCCTTTGGCCGGAACGCTCAAGGGGATTTTTTCGTCTTGGCCGGACTTGGCATCCGGGAGATTGATAAACCCACGGTTGAAATCAATGTCCTGCCATTTGAGCTTGAGCATTTCCGATTTCCGCATACCGTTAAACAAGGCCAGTTTCATCATAGGTCCAGCATGGGGATGATCGTCTTTCTCGATTGCCTCAAGCAACGCGGCAAGTTCTTCGGGGTCAAGGTCTTCGGTCTTCATGCTCATGCCCTTGGGCATCTCGATAACAAAACCCGTGGGCGGGCATAGACGGCGCTTCACACCAAAATTGATGACCCGGCGCAATAGTTCAAGGACGTTCTTGACGGTCCCGGCAGAATGGGTTTTCAGCAATTTGACCCGTAGCCGGTCAACGTCGAGGGGGATGATCTCGCCCGGTTCCTTGCTACCAAAGGCTGGCTGTACGAAATTTTTAAATCTGTTTTCGTCAGTAGTCAGCCCCTTGAAATTGGACTTCCCGGCCTTGTACTCTTCCCACAACCGAGCAATGGTCCAGCGGTTTACCTCGGCTTCCTTGGCGGCCTGGACCGCTTCCCGGCGCTCTTGATTGGACAGGGCCTTGCCTTCGATCCGTTCCGAACGGATGCGCGCCGCCTTCGCCGGGGTCATAGCGTCTTGAAACTGCCGTCCGGCCTTTTCCTCGATTAGCCTTCCATCCTTCCGGTAACGAATGACGTAAATGCGTTCCGGCTTGCCGGTGGTCACGGCCTTGCCTTCGATGAAGGATACGCCGGGGTAGTCGGTTGGAAATCGTTTTTGTGCTGGCATGGTCGGCCCCCTTGGGTTGGCCAATCTATACCCCACACTATACCCCACACGCAAGGGAAAAAACCATGCAATTTGGTGAAAACCGTGAGAAGATGCTTTCGTGAAAAATCTTTATATTAAGCACATATAAACGACATTAGAAGCCAGTGAAAATATTGATTTTAGTTCTCATAACCCGAAGATCACAGGTTCAAATCCTGTCCCCGCAACCAAAAAAAATCAAGGGCTTACAGTGGAAACACCGTAGGCCCTTTTTCTGTGCCCAGTGCTATTCACGCGAATTTTCTCTTTTACTCTGGACCGCATGTCTTCTTTTGTTTACTGGCAGGGAAATACTTGGCGATCCACGGGAATTTCGCATGAACGCCGAAATTATTATTCATATACCGGAAACCGCGGTCGACGCCATTCTCTTGGCCATCGTCCAAATTGCCGGTGGCTCCGCCAGCATTGTTCGCGAAAAGACATTACCCACGCTTTATCTGGAAAATCTTCGTTGTTTCGCCATTTGCGTGTACGGCTCCGGAGAACATGTCCGCACTCCCATGGTTTTGCCATTTATTAACATGGATTATTTCAACTTCCAGGAACAGGACCCGTCGCCAGGCCTGCTGTCCAAGGTCGACTGGATCATTTTGGGGGATGAGCAGGAAAAGCTGGCCTTTTTTCTGCGACAAGCCGTTGATGAAAATTCCCTGGACGGCTGTCCCACGGTGTTTCGCATTGTGCCTTTCAACCGGGTCCAAGGCCCCCTGCCGCAGATGCGCAGGGCTGAGGACATCGTTGTTTATTTACATAAAAGAAAAAGAAATTACAACGAATCTGACTGGGTGCAAAACATCGAAATGCTTAAGAGCTTGCCGGAAGCCCGCTGGGGAGAAGCGGGGTTGGCCAACACGATCGACCATTGCGGCTTGCTGGCGCCGGTTCTGGACCGCTTTGCGCCGCGTGACGCGCACACCATTCTGGACTTGGGCTGCGGTCTCGGACAGACCACGCGCAGTCTTGCCGTTCGCTATCCCCGGGCCAGGGTCGTGGGGCTGGATTCGAGCAAAGAGGCCCTTGAGGTGGCCGAAAACGCTTTTTGCCTGCCCAATCTGTCCTTTTGCCTCGCCGACCTGGCCCAGCCGCTCGATTTTCCGCGGGGGACGATCGATTGCATCGTTTCCACCAACGCCCTCCCTTACGCGCTGGACGCGCTTGGCACGGCGCGCGATCTTTTCGGCCTGCTGACCCCGGAGGGCCTGATGCTGAACCTCTGCCGGGTCGAGGAGTCGCACTTCTTTTACGACTTTCCCCATAGCCTGCTTTTGCCCGCCAACACGCAGCTCTTCGTGTCCGACTGGGTCCGCGCCGCCAGCCAGGCCGGATGCGGCACGCAATTGTGGGGGGCGCCGTCGAGCCTTTCCCCCGCGTATTACACGGCCCGAGGATCGCAACCTTTCGCCGGGGCGCTGGAGGCTTACGCAACGGCCCACGGTCAGGACGGACTCAGGGAGTACGACTATTATTACTCCCACGCCCTGCTCGCCCATGGAGCGCATGTGCCCCGGATGCAGGGACCGGAAGCCGTCGGCATGGTCAACCACCTGCTTTACCTGGACCAGATCCTGTCCAGCACGGTGCAGATGCCCGTTGAACTCCAATACCTCGCCATTGCCGCCTGGCTGGACAATGCGCGCAGCCTGAGCCTTTATCCCGAGGCGCTCGATTTCATGAAGCAGCTCCTGCCGTACTCCGAGGGGCTCATTCACGCCGCGCTCGCCCCTTCATTCCGGAAAGAGGCCAACTCGAGCAATAGGGCCCGCCGGGGTTCGTAATCCCTCACGGATCCCCGACCGCGCGCCTTGCCCCCTGATCCGCTTTTCCCGGGCCCTGCCCCTGAAACGCCGCCACGGCTTGTTGCGGCCCATAATATTCATACCGATCCGGTAGGCTTAGAAGAGTTTAAGTAAATTTTCTCCGTGAAAATAAGTTTTTTGCCTATTTCTCTTCTTGGATTTCCATGGAATCAATTGCTTATGGGGAATCAGAAGTGCCGGGATTGCGCCCACTTTGATTGGGACCGAAGCATTTCTTTTGGGCATTCGCGCGCCATGACCTGTCAGAAGAATGACAAGGCCATAGTCTTTCTGATGTATCCTGCCTGCAAACATTTTGAAGCGAAAAAAATTGCCTTGAAATCTCCAAATATTTACCGATCAACCGCTACAATGTAAACATATCGAAGGCCGTTATGAAGTGCAGCGAATGTTTCCATTTCGATCAGGCCCTTGAAAAATTTACAATCGACGCGCATAGCATCATCTTTAAGTGTCCAGCAACACGGAGACTATCGAATTCACAATGGAATTTGGCCTGTATTTATTTCTGCAATAGCCAGTTAAACAAAAATAATGAAGATGAACTCATTTACGACTACAGTGTAAATGCTTTTTGTCCCATAATTCACGATGAAAATGCAGAAGACTACATGGTGATCGCCTCATGAATTGCCAGAGTTGCATTCATTTTTATGAAGCTCAAAAGAAATTCACTCTGAGCTATAAGCATGTCGCTTTCTTGTGTCCGGCGCGAAGTAAGATCATGTCGGAACATTCCGAGGCGTCCTGCGAACATTTCCACCAAGTTCAGCCGCAAGAGCGTTCAGACGCCGGCAATTCGGGGGGCGACGCCTGATCGCCGTCTCCGCTTCCATTCCGCCCGCATTCCGCCTTCTCGGCCGCGCTCCAGTCAACGCTTCCCCTGTCCGGACACGGTTTTCCTCAAATCTTTGATCTTTGCGCCGAGATACCGGCCCAAGGCGGCCAGCCGGGCGGGACCCAGGATCAATACGATGACGACCGCGATGACGGGAATATGGATCAGTCCGAAAAGTCCCGGTCCCATGGGTATGGCTCCTTTGCGCTTGCTGCTGGCGGTCGCGATGCGCCCCGGTCCGGACGCCGCTTCCCAAAACGCGCGAGCATGCAGGACACTCGCCATTTGACATCTCTAAACCATTGCCCGGAAATGTCGATAAGAGGGGCGATCTGTTTCGTGCTGAACCGATACGGACGAAGCAAAGATGTTCCCGGGGCGCCGGCCGGACAAGAGGAGTAACGGGCGGGCGTTGAGCATGTGACGAGGGTGTCCCATGGCGCTGATTATCAATCACAACATGATGGCCATGACGGCCACAATGAATCTGTCCAGGTCGTTTGGCGAACTGGCGGACGCAACCAACCAGCTCTCGTCGGGCCTGCGCATCACCCAGGCTTCCGACGACGCCGCCGGCCTGGCCGTGCGCGAACTCATGCGCTCCAACATCTCCACCCTGAACCAGGGAGTGCGCAACGCCAACGACGCGATTTCGCTGCTGCAGACCGCCGACGGCGCGCTCGGCGTCGTAGACGAAAAGCTCATTCGCATGAAGGAGCTGGCCGAACAGGCGGCCACCGGCACCTACACCTCGACCCAGCGGCTGATTATCGATTCGGAATACCAGGCCATGGCCTCGGAAATCACCAGAATCGCCAATGCTACGGACTTCAACGGCATTTATCTTCTCAACGGCAGCCTGTCGAGCGCGACCCACAACGGTTCGAGCCTCACGCCCACGGGCAAGCTCAAGGTGCATTTCGGTACGGGCAACGCGAGCAATTCCGACTACTATTACGTCCAGATCGGCTGTTGCACCGCCAGCGCGCTCGGTCTGGGCCTGGGGGCCAGCGGCGGCCAGACCGAGGCGCAATTCACCGCCGGGTTCACCAGCGTCGGTTCGGGATCGTTTAGCGCATCGTTCGCCGGAAAGTACGGGGTGACGCCGGCCAACGTCCAAAATCAATTTTCCGCGAACCAAACGATGGATGAATACGACAATGAGAACGGCACGGAGTACCTGATAGGAAAAGACACCTCCGGGAAATTGCACGCCTTGTCCTACAACACTGGAAGCGGAGCGTATATCGCCGACAAAATTCTCGGCGGCGGGGGCAGCTCCGCCGGCCAGAGCATCTCCACCCAGAATTTGGCCCAGACGGCCCTGGCCCAGATCAACAACGCCATCGTGTCCAAGGACAAAATCCGGGCCTCGCTCGGCGCCCTGGAAAACCGCCTGCAGAACACGGTCACCCAGTTGCAGGTCCAGTCGCAAAACTTGCAGTCCGCCGAATCGCAGATATCCGATGTGGATGTGGCCACGGAAATGACCGAATTCGTGCGCGAACAGATCCTGACCCAGTCGGCCGTGGCCATGCTCTCCCAGGCCAACAGCCTGCCCAAGATGGCTTTGCAGCTCATGGGCGGTTAACCTTTTCGGCTCCCTGGCGTCCTCCCGGCGGTCTGCGCCTTTGGCGCGCGGCAAGCCCACGGGCCTTGCTTTTTGCGCCGGATTCTTGTCCAACTGCCCGGACTCGGGCCCCACGGGCAAGCAAACCGGCGGCGGCGGCCGCAAAGGCGAGGACGGCGATGCACGCTTCAAAGTGCCTGGTGACCGGCTGCGCCGGTTTCGTTGGCGGCCATCTGTGCGAAAAGCTCTTGGCCATGGGACATACGGTCGCCGGAGTGGACAATTTCTTCTCCGGCCACCGCCGCAACATGGCTTCGTTCGCGGATCATCCCGGATTTCGTTTTTACGAGACGTGCGTCACCCGGACGGACGAACTTGCGAAGATCCTCGCGGGCGACGTTCCCGTCCGGGTCTGTTTCCATCTGGCCGCCGTGGTCAGCGTGGCCTGGTCCATGGACCATCCGGACCGGACCATGGAGGTCAATCACCGCGCCAGCCAGAGGTTGCACGCCCTATGCCGCGAGCAAAATCTCTCCACATTCGTATTCGCCGGTTCGGCCGCGGAATACGGTGAAACCGGCCAGGCCGCGATCAAGGAAGAAGCGGCCGGGCCTGGCACGGTCCAGCTGAGTCCTTACGGCCGGGCCAAGTACCTGACCACGAGCCTGGTCGAGCAAAGCGGCTACGGGGCTTCGCTTCGCTGTTTCAACATTTACGGCCCGCGGCAGGACCCGGCCAGCCCGTACAGCGGGGTCATTTCCCGTTTCTGCATGCAGGCGCTCGCGGGCGAACCGGTGACGATTTTCGGGGACGGCGGCCAAACCCGCGACTTCATCCACGTCGCCGACGTCGTGCGGGCCTATCTTCTGGCCGCCGGTCTGGACGATTCAGCCGATCCTCCGGGAACTCCCCTGCACGGTGCGTTCAACGTCGGCCGGGGCGAGTCCACGAGCATCCTGGAACTGGCCTCGATCATCGCCGAGCTGGCGGGCAGCCGGAGCGAACCGCGGTTTTTCCCGCCGCGTCCGGGCGATATCCGGCATTCCCTGGCGGACGCGGGCAAGCTCGCGGCCGCAACCGGATTTAAGCCCGTGACGGCGATGCGCCCAGGCCTTGCGGACACCGTGGCCTGGATGCGCGTGGGAGCGGCAGGCCAAAGCTGAAACCGACGCGCCTGGCCAATTCCGCCGCGCCCGGCCGGGCCGCCTTGCCAGCGAGGATTTTTTATCCGCCTTGGATGAGCTGCAAGGCCATCTTGGGCAGGCTGTTGGCCTGGGTCAGCATGGCCGTGGCCGCCTGGGTGAGGATCTGGGAGCGCACGAACTCGGTCATTTCCGTGGCCACGTCCACATCCGAGATCTGCGATTCGGCGGCCTGCAGGTTCTGGGACTGGATCTGCAGGTTGGTGATCGTGTTCGCCAGCCTGTTTTCCAGCGCGCCGAGCGAGGCCCGGATCTTGTCCTTGGACACGATGGCGTTTTGGATCTGGCCGAGGGCCTGCTCCGCCAGGGCCTGGGTCGAGATGCTCTTGCCGCTGACGTTTCCCGTCAGGCTGAGATTTTGGTCCTTGATGAAGGAACTGTCCGAAGTATTATAAGACAATGCATGCAATTGTCCCGAGGTGTCTTTCCCGATAATGTATTCCGTGCCGTTTTCATTGTCGTATTCGTTCATCGTCTGAGTCGGAGAAAATTGATTTTGCACATTTGCCGGCGTGTTTCCATACTGGATGGCAAAGGAATTAAACGCTCCGGAACCGACGGAAGTATAACCGGCCGCGAATTGGGCTTCCGACGTCGATCCCCCGCTCGCTCCCAGGCCCAGCCCCAAGGCGCTCGCCGTCACGCAACCGATCTGGATGTAATAATAGTCCGAAGAACTGGCGTTTCCCGTGCCGAAATGAATTTTCAGCTTTCCCGTCGAATTCAGCGTGTTGCCATTAAAATTTGGACTGGAAAGATTTCCATTCAAAAGGTAAATTCCGTTGAAATCGGTAGCGTTGGCGATGCGCGTTATTTCCGAAGCCATCGCCTGATATTCCGAATCGATGATGATTCTTTGCGTGGAGCTGTACGTGCCGGTGGCGGCCTGTTCGGCCAATTCCTTCATTCGTATGAGCTTTTCGTCGATAACCTGCATGGCCCCATCGGCGGTCTGTATCATCGAGACGGCGTCGTTGGCGTTGCGCATGCCCTGATTCATCGTGGCGATATCGGACCGCATGAGTTCGCGGATGGCCAGGCCGGCGGCGTCGTCGGCGGCGTTGTTGATGCGCAGGCCCGAAGACAACTGGTTGGTGGCTTTTGAAAGATTGTCGTACGCCGTGTCCAGGTTGTGGGTGGCGGACATCGCCATCATGTTGTGATTGATGATCAGAGCCAAGGGAGCCTCCCCAAAACGGGAACCGTGCGATGCTCACCTTGTATTGCACAAATAATGCCAAAAACATGCCGACGGGAGCAAAGAGTATCCGGCTTTTTGCTCCCGGCATTCTGCGGTTCTTGCGCGGCAGCTTCCTCCCCTGCCTACGGCAGAATCACGGCGCGGGCGGGGCCGCCCGCGACGCCGGGGCCGGGAGTCAGCAGCAGGCGGCGCTCGTGAAAGGCCTCCAGGGACGTGCGATGGCCCACGCTGAGCACGGCCGCCCCGGGCAGCCGCGAGAGCAGCAGCCCGTACAACACCCGTTCGCCGTCCTCGTCGATGGCCGAGGTCGCCTCGTCGAGAAAGAGCCAGGTCTGTTTTTGCAGCAGCATCCGGGCGAAGGCCAGGCGTTGCTGCTCGCCCGGGGACAACTGCTGCGCCCAGTAGCAGGTCTCGTCCAGGCGCTCGCCCAGATGGCTCAGGCCGCAGGCGGCGAGCGCCTCGCAAAGTTCCTCGCCGGAAAAACCGCCCTCGGGCGCGGGATAACTGACCACGGCGCGCAGGGCGCCGATGGGCAGATACGGTTTTTGCGGCAGAAAAAGCATCCGCCCGGAGGCAGGCAGGGCGACGGCTCCCCGGCAGTACGGCCAAAGTCCCGCAAGAGCCCGGAAAAGCGTGCTTTTGCCCACCCCGGAAGGGCCGCCGATGAGCAGGCGCTGGCCCGGGACCATGTCCAGGTCGAAACCCTCGACCAGGGGCCGGCCGTCCGGCAGATCGAGAGCCAGGCCGCTGACGCGAAGCTCCTCGCCCGGGCTTACGCTCACCCTCGGCCCGGTTTTTCCGCCGAAGGCCTCTTTTCCCTCCGTCATGGCCTGAGTGAAGGAGGTCAGACGGTCCACGGTGGCTTTCCAGGAGGCCAGTTCGGTATAGGCGTCCACGAACCAGGAGAGCGCCCCCTGGACATGGCCGAAGGCCGAGGCCGTCTGCATCAGATCCCCGAGCTGCAGGGCTCCGGAGAAGTAGCGCGGGGCAGTGGCCAGAAAGGGAAAGATCACCGCCGCCTGGGCGTAGCCGTTGGTCAGCCAGGCCAAGCGTTTGCGCCGCTTCATGATGCCCCACCAGTTTTGCACCACGTGCGTGAAGCGCTCCCCGAAGATGCCCGCCTCGTCGTTTTCGCCCCGGTACAGAGCCACGCCTTCGACGTTCTCCCGAAAGCGCACGAGCGAGAAACGGAAATCGGCCTCGAAACGCTGCTGGTCGTAGTTCAGGCGGATCAAGGGATGGCCCACCCGCTTGGTCAGCCAGGTGCCCGCGATGGCGTAGCCGAGCGCCACCCAGACCATGTAGCCGGGCAAGGTCAGCTCGGTGTCAAAGACGTTCACGGTGAACGAGCCGGACAGAGCCCACAGGATGCCGGTGAAGGACACGAGCGTGACCACGGCTTCAAGGAAGCCGAGGGTCAAGGTCAGGGTCTGGGCCACGAAAATGCCGATGTCGTCGGCGATGCGCTGGTCCGGGTTGTCGGTTTCGCCGCCGTGCATCTGCAGGGCGTAATAGACCCGCCCGGAAAGCCAGTCGCGAAGGTAATAGTCCGTTAGCCATTTGCGCCAGCGGATCTGCAGCATCTGGCGCAGATAGGACTGGTAGACGGCCACGACGATGAAAAAGAAGGCCAGGATGCAGAATTTGCCCAGTTGGTGGTAGAATCCATCCAGATCGCGGTTTTGCAGGGTGTCGTAGAAGGCGTTGTTCCACTTGTTGAACAGCACGTTGAGAAACACGAGCGTCAGGCTCATGCCCACGATCACCGCCAGAAGGCCCCGGCCCGGCCAGCGCTCCTCGGAATACCAGTATGGTCTGGCCAGCCGCCAGATGTCGCGGAGAAAACCTTTGGCCTTGAACATGGAAGGGCACCTTCTGTCTTTGAAAGAAGAGATGTTGAGAGCGCAAAAGCCTGGAGGCGCGGGCCGCCGGCGCGCGAAGCGTCATACACCGGCCCCGCCCGGATGCCAACAGTGCGCTCGACGGGCTGGCTCCAGATGACGCCTCGGGGAGAAAACCGCAGGAAGCATCGCCGCGCAAGGCCGGGAGCGCAATTTACAATCGCCGGGCTTTCGGCTACCCGCAATGATAAACGTTATCCAGGGAGGACGCCGCATGACGCCAGGACAAGCCGTTGCCCAGGCAGCTCCGCGCAAGAAAACCATCCATCAGATCGAGTCCCTGCGCATCATGGCCATGGGGTCGATCTTTTTGTACCACATCTGGTCGGTCCTGCCCGGGTTCAACGACGCCAATCCCCTGGGCGCCTGGTTCGGCGATCTGTTGTCCCAGGGCTATCTCGGCGTGGTGGTGTTCAACGCCATGACCGGTTTTTTGCTGGCCATGCCGCACGTCGGGGCCGGGGCCAGGCCCGTGCCCGGCATGCGCGAGTATTTTTCGCGCCGTTTTCTGCGCATCTGCCCGCAGTATTTCATCTCGCTGGTCATTTTTTCGATCGCCGCCCTGGCCGCCGGGACGTATTCGCCGGGAGCGCTGGCCGGAAAATTCGTCGAGCACGCCCTGTTCCTGCACACCTTCGACGCCGCGACATTTTTCTCCATTGTTCCGGCCTATTGGTGGATGGGCCTTTTGGCCCAATTCTATCTGATCTTTCCGCTGGTCATCGGGCTGTACGGGAAGCTCGGCGCGGGCCGGGGATTTACGGCGATCGGCGTGGTCTGCTGGGGGGGCTGGTATTTTCTGGGCCAGGCTGCGGCCGCCTCGCCCGGGTCGGCGGCGGCGCTGGTCGATTACATGCTCTTTTACAATATCCCGGCCAGATTGCCGGAATTCGCCCTGGGCATGTTCCTGGCGACCCTGTGGAAAGAGAAATCGGCGGGCCTGTCCGCGCCCGGAACGCTCGCCTTGAGCGTGTCGCTCGCCGGGCTTGCCGCCGGCCTGGCCGGATTCCTGGCGGCGGGCCTGATTCCCGCGCCGCTGGTTTTCAAGCACATCTTCCTGATCGCCGGGTGCATCGGCTCGGCCCTGTTCCTGTTTTTGACCCCGGTGATGTCGCGGCTCGGCGCGGCTCCGGCGGTGGCCATGGGCGGGGCGGCTTCGTACAGTTTTTATCTGCTGCACCAGCCCCTGGTGGGCTACGGAGCGGACCTGCTTCGGGGCTCGATGCCGCCGTTTCAGGCCTTCGTGGTCGTTGCGGTCCTGGCCGGGATCGTCGCGTACATCGGGGCGCGGTGGCTTGACGCACTGGCCGCGCGCCTGCTTGCGGCCTTGGATGGGTGAGCGAGAGCGGTTGAAGCGAAAAGGGGCGAAGCCCGAAAGGCTATTCGCCCCGTAAATCTTCCTCGGCTTCTTCTTTACTTTTGCATTTGATGCACAGGGTCGTGACCGGACGGGCCTTGAGCCTGGGCACGCCGATGTCTTCGCCGCAATCCTCGCAGGCGCCGTAGCTGCCGTCGTCGATGCGCTCGATGGCTTCCTGGATTTTCTTGATCAGCCGGCGTTCCCGGTCGCGCAGCCGCAGCGTGAAGGAGCGGTCGGATTCGACCGTGGCCCGGTCGGCCGGGTCGGCGTACACCTCGACGGTGTCGGTCATATCCTCGATCGTCTCCTCGCCCTTCTTGAGGATGTCCTGCAGCATTTTTTCCAAGAGTTCCCGGAAATAGGCGATATCCTTCGCGTCCATTCATCCCTCCCTGACGGTCTGTCGAAAAATGCCGTCCTGGCATTTTGCAACTTCGGATTGGCGAAAGTGAATTTCGTCAACCCTCCCGGATTGCGGGCAAAAAAGTTTGTCCGCACTCCGGCGCGCCATCTCTGACGCGCAGCAGCCCGTCATTCAACGGGCCGCGAAGCGAGCGGCCGGGTGCGCATTGGCCTGAAACGGGTTCTTTAATCGAATTGGGCGGGGAGGTAAAGGGCGTTCGCCGGGCAAGGCGCCGATCGCGACGACATATTCCCACAGGGCCTGTCCTCGCTAGGAATTCGTTTTCCGCTTTCATGGGGGCCGGGGGCTGCCGCCCCCGGCTCCCGCTTTACGATAAAGCGGAAAAACAACTTCAACAGTCTAATAATATTACGAAAGATATGGATTGTCGCTTGTTGGCTAGGACAGCCCCTTCCCATATTCCCCGGACGGCTCTTGCAACGAATATTTGCCGCTCCCATCAATATTCGCGGTCCGGGCAGGCGCCGCGTCCGGGCAGGACATAGTCGGTTTCCAGAAATAATTCCGCGGCCGCCTCGGGGTCGAGAGCCTGGTCGAAAAATGCGCCCGCGCCGAAGAAGCGGCCGGCCAGGCCGCGCAGCCGCGCGCGCTCGACCGCAGCCGGATCGCTTCCGGCAAAGGGGACGCACAAAGCGCCGAGCGAGTCGAGCGCGCTATGGTAGCCGGCGACCCCTTCCGGGACCGGAGCGCGGCCTTCGGTCGCGATCAGGCGCAAAAATTCCGGGCTCTTCAAGGTCTCCAGGCAGCGCAGGCCGAACGCGCAGGGCTTGGCCTCAAGGCAGGGGGCGCACTCCGGGGCGGCTTGCCAGATCGTGTGGCCGGTTCCGTACGGCCCGGTCTCGTGGCACCAGGCCGAGGACAAAAAAAGCGCCGTCACCGGCGCGCCCAGCGCGGCGGCCAGATGCATGAGCCCCGTGTCCGGGGTGAGCAGGGCGTCAAGGCCGCCGATCTCGCCCGCGAGGTCGAGCAGGCCGGTCTTGCCGGTCAAGTCGCGGGCGCCCTCGCGCAATCGCGGCGGCAGATGCTTGGCCAGAGCCCGGGCCGCCGGGGCTTCGGCGGCCGTGCCGAGCAGGGTGACGCGGGAGCCGCCGTATTTCGCGGCCAGAACGGAGGCGATGTGGGCCAGCTGCTCAGGCGGCGGCGAACGTCTGGCGTTGCGGCCGGAAACGGCCACGCCGAGCCCCCCGCCGTGCGGCGCGGCCGCCGGGTTGACCGCGTCCGGCGCGATCCGCATGCGGGCGAAACCGGCCCAATAATCCATGAGGTTGACCGCGCCGCTCACGCGGTTTCGCGTCCAGCGCAGGGCCAGGGCGGCAAGCGTGTCCTTGTGCGCCTGGCCCCGGACGAGCTTGTGCCCGGCGACCTGGTCCGGATCGAAATAAGCCGACAGGGCGAGGCTGAGCGGCGAATGGTTGATGTTGTAGACGCGCGCGAAATCGTACGCCGCCAGCCCGGAGAGGGCCGTTTGGCATAATCCGGCCACGGCGCCCGGATCGGCGCCGCCGTGGGCGGGCAGGCCGTGGACCGTGACCCCTGGATAGACCGCGCGCGCAAAGTCCGCGAGGCTTGCGTCCGTGAGCAGGTGGACCTGGGCGGGCTCGCCTGCGTCGCCGTAGCGCATCAGCGACAGGATCAGCCGCCGGGTCTGGAGCAGATCGCCCAGGCGGGCCAACTGGATGACAAGGACGGAGGACGCGGGAGAGGGCATGGTGGGAGACATGGCGGGGAAGAGAGCCTCCGGCGGCCAAAGGGGCTATAGCCCCTTTGGAATCCCAGACAGGGGGCTGGACTATATTGTCAACCTGTTAATATGCCTTGAAAAGGAGCGCGTAGATGACGTAGATCCAGCTGAGCATGCCGTGGAAGATGGCCCAGAAGATGGAGTGGTTGATGTTGAAGGATACGGCCATGGCCAGGGCCGAGCCGAAGCCGACGCCGACTTTGACGATGGTTGGGTGGATATAGCTGTACATGGTTTCCTCCGGATTGACGTTGCCGCGTCTATAGCAGCATTATCCCTTCGATAACAAGTCTCGACCGCGCCTACTGCACTCCGGCCTCGTGTTCGATGGAGTGGATCAGCCCCGGGACGTCGATGATCAGGGCGAGCGAGCCGTCGGCGCGGATGGTGGCTCCGGCGATGCCGGGCACGTTGCCGGCGACCTTGCCCAGGCTTTTGATGACGGTCTGGAGTTGGCCGACGACCTCGTCGACGGCCACGCCGGTGCGTTCGTCGCCGCCGTGGGTGATGACGATCTGCTCGATGGGCGGGCTGTCGCCGCCGATTTCAAACGCTTCGCGCAGCCGCACGTAGGGGACGATTTCGCCGCGCAGGTTGATGGTGCGTTTGCGGTCGCTTTGCATGTCTTGGCTGAATTCGACGCATTCCTCGACCAGGGCCAGGGGGATGATGTAGTGTTCCTCCCCGGCCTTGATCATCAGGCCGTCGATGATCGCCAGGGTGAGCGGCAGGCGGATGGTGATGGTCGTGCCCTTGCCCGCCGCGCTTTGGATTTCGATCTTGCCGCGCAGTTGCTCGATGGAGCGTTTGACCACGTCCATGCCCACGCCCCGGCCCGAGACGTTGGTGATCTTCTGGGCCGTGGAAAAGCCCGGGGCGAAGATGAGCATGAAGAGTTCCTGTTCGCTCGGCCGGGCGTCGGGCGCGAGCAGGCCGCGTTCGAGGGCTTTTTCGCGCACCCGGCCGGTGTCGATGCCCCGGCCGTCGTCGGTGATGCGGATGAGCACCTCGCCGCCGGCGTGTTCGGCGGACAAGACGATGGTTCCCTTGGCCGGCTTCCCCTTGGCGGTGCGTTCCTCGGGCGGCTCCACGCCGTGGTCGATCGAGTTGCGCAGAAGGTGGACGAGCGGGTCGCCGAGCTGTTCGATGACGGTCTTGTCGAGTTCGGTTTCCGCGCCTTCGGTGATCAAATCGATTTCCTTGCTCATTTCGGCCGAAAGGTCGCGCACCAGGCGGCGGAACTTGCTAAACGTCGTGCCGATGGGCAACATGCGGATATTTAAGGTGTTGTCGCGCAGGTCGTTGCTGAGCCGTTCGATCTCTTCGGCCACGGCGACCAGGCCCGGATGGCTGATGCCGGCCGCGAGCTGGGAAAGCCTGGACTGGGCGATGACCAGTTCGCCGACCAGATCGACCAGGATGTCGAGTTTGGCCGCGTCCACTCGCAGGCTTTGGGATTCCTTTTTGACGGCGGCGGCCGGCGCCTGCGCCTGCGCCTGAGGCTCGGCCTGCCGGGGGGCGG
>JADFXV010000080.1 GCA_015233395.1 Desulfovibrionaceae bacterium | reverse complement strand
GGGGTACCGACCACCGGCACCGGCGGCCATCCTCCCCCCGGGGGGAGGATGGCCCTCAGTCCAGCCCCAGCCCGTTATGCTTCAGTGACTAACATTGGGGTTGGTACATAAACTGGGGGCAGGTCACCAGGTCAAGGGAGCTATGAAGACCTTTTGTCTATCCTTCCGCCGATCATCGCTCGCAAAGACATAGAACGTCTTTTGGGCGGTACTATCTCACGGGGCCACCTCGCAAATCTTGATTACAAAGGCGAAGGGCCGCCACGCATCGAAATCGGGAAGCACGTCAGCTATCTGCGCGGACCTTTTGTGGAATGGCTTAAACAGCGCCACGCCAAGCGGTATGCTCCAAAGCGCAGGTCCAGGAGCTACAACAATGCACTGGATTAAGCACCTCACCTCGTTCGCCCGCCAGGAATTTATGGTGGAGATCGGCCATGAGTTAGGCAACGCCACTTGTTATGGGGTCTGGTTGATCCTTGAGCGGATCGGGGAAGCATGGACAGGCTCCGGCAGGCCGGAATTGCGCCTTCCTACCAAAGAATGGTGGGCAATTACCCAACTACCGCAGAAAAAATTCAATAAATTGCTGTTGATTCTTCAAGACCATCATGTGCTTGATTCCCAAGATGACGGGAAAATGCTTATTCTTCGCGCACCTATCCTGCTACAATTACTAGATGAAGGCACACGTAAACGCCGGAAGGCATCCGGAGAAAATCCGGAAGTCTTCCGGGCTCCGTCCGATCCAGACACAGACATAAAAGCAGAGATAAAAAAAGAACAAAACACAGTAAAAGGCCTTTCCAGTACAGAAAAGATGAACATCTCCAGTGTACTGCGGAAGAAAGGAATCGCTCCCGAATCACCGCTTGGTGAAGGTTGGTTCATTTATCTAGAAAAACACCAGCCAAGAAATCCTGCTGGCTACCTGACCCACATTCTCAAAAATAACCCACATTTTGATCCAAGAGGCGATAGCACGCCACTGCAAACCGCAACAACACGGCTGGGGCAATTCCAGCCGGTGGGTGAGGTATTGCAGCTCATGGGGTTTGCCAAACAGCAAAATGGGCCGTGATCGGACACGTTCTTGGGTTTCAAGCGAAGCCCGGCCATGGCGGAGCCAATGGCGAAAGAAGTTGGCGATGCGGTAAGTCTAGGTTGGCAGGTTCGAACATGGATTGAGGCTGGGCTCCCCGCCACAGCAAAATCAATCAGAGGCTTTGAAGGCGATAGACAAAGCCATGAGCAGCTTGGTGAACTGCCCGAAAGAATTGAGTTCAGACGCAATATACATTCTTCCTGCGGAAAAATGTTTGCGCTCTGCGAGGCTTCGGAGGGGATTAAAAAGTGGCGATAGCATTTGCACGAATGGAAATCATTTCGACTCGGGACGGCGGATCGGCAGTTGGACTGTCCTCTTATCTGAACCGGGGCAGACAGCGCCAAAATTCGACCGGTCGGCAGTACGATTTTTCTGAAAAGTTAAAAGAAAACTCGAACGAGTTTATTCATACAGAACTTCTTGTGCCTGAAACCCTCGCCGAACAATGGATTTCCAGCGAAGCCCTCTGGAATGCCGCTGAAGCCGCCGACCTGAAAAAAGACAAAACGATCAAGGCAAACGCCCAGGTTGCAAAGCATATGGTTTTAGCTCTTGCGGCAGACGACGGCCTTTCTCGGGAGGCCTCATTGGGTATGGTCCGTCAATTCGCGCATGAGCATTTCGTCAAACACGGCCTGGCTGTTGAACTGGTCATTCATGATAAGCATGACGGCAATCCCCACGCCCACCTGCTCATTTCAACCCGCATCCTTTGCGAAGACAGCTTTGGAGCCAAGGCAAGACACCTCAACCCTGGATTCGCTCAGGGCAAACAGGTTCTGCAGAAAGATGACTGGGGCCGGGAATGGGCGAACTTCCAGGATGGCTTTTTCAAGCTGCATGGTCTGGACATTATGGTGGATCAAATCGGCAAGGCTGGCCAGAAGCATGTTGGGCCAGTCTGGCACCAAAAGAAGGAACAGGTATTCAAAATGGACATCAATCAGGACATCCAGGCGGAGAACGCCGAACTTTCGCCACAGGAAATGCTTGCTCAGTTAACCATGAACAAATCCATCTTTAACGAGCGCGACATCGCCAGGCTCGCCTCGAAGGTCACAGATTCACCGGAAAAAAACGTCGCACTCCGGGATATGATCCTTTCCCAGAAAAATCTCATTAAGCTTTACGACCTAACGACAACAAAGTTCGTTGGCTTCACAACCCAAGAAGTTTTTGAACAGGAAGAGCAAGTCATGGATTTGGCCAATGCCAGATACCATGACCGTTGCCACGTTTTACATCATGTTGCTGTGGAGAAAGTCAAGGAATCAAGAGCCATGGATTCGGAGCAGGAAAAGGCCTTCCTGCATGCATTGGAACCAGGTGCGTTAAAAGTAATCGAGGGTCGGGCCGGAGCAGGAAAATCGTACACCATGGGGGCCATTCGGGAGGCCTACGAAGCATCAGGCTTCGAAGTGGCAGGCGTCGCACCGACCAATTCAGTTGTTCAGGACATGAAAAAAGACGGCTTTGCGGATGCAAGCACAGCCCACTCCGTTGTTTGGCATCAAGAGAATAACGCACGAGCAAAAAAGTGGGACAAGAACACGATCTTGCTCATAGACGAAGCGGCCATGCTTGATACCGAGATCATGGAAAAAATTTTAATAAACGCGGACAAAGCCGGCGCGAAACTGATCCTGGTAGGCGATGACAGGCAACTCGCCTCCGTTGCCAGGGGCGGGATGTTCACGGAATTCAGGCACACCTTTGGCGCGGCTGAGATCACCAAAGTTCGTAGACAGGCGGAGGATTGGCAGAAAGATGCCAGCGTCCTGTTCTCCGAAGGCCGTTTTCTCGATGGCTTGAAGCTATACCAGGAACATAAAGGAACCATGCATTGGTTGCCAGACTCGCAGTCCCAGGAGGAAGCCCTCGTCGGAGAGTGGAGCCGAGATATTGGCCACGACCCGGCCCAAGCCAGATTCGTATATGCAGGGACTAATGCCGAGGTTAACCGGTTGAACCAAAAACTCCGCAGCATATTATCGGAGCACGGCAACGTCATCGGGAACCACGAGTTCGAAACCTGCAAAGGAAAACAGGCCTTCGGCATAGGCGATAGAATCCAATTCCATGGGACGGATAAAACAGCGGAAATTTTCAATGGATCACTCGGGACAATCAAATGGATTGAGGGAACCAAAATCTATGTCGTCACTGACGCAGGTCAAGAAGTTTCCTTCGATGCCAAGACCTTCAATGATTTTGCCCTTGGTTACGCCGGAACCGTTTATCGTGGCCAAGGTAAGACCCAAACCACGGTTTACTGCCTGCACGGCCGCATCTGGGAGTCGAGCACGAGTTATGTCGGCCTGACGCGCCATAAAGAAAATCTTAAGTTCTTCATTGATCAATCCCAAACCAAAGACCTTCGATCCCTGGCCATTCAGATGGGGCAAAAACATGTCGCCAGAGCAAGCATCGGCTTTCGGCCAGAAATGGCCGTGGTTCGGACCCTTCAAAAAAAACGCGAATTAAAAAAAGACCGTGGACTTGATTGGAGCCGCTAAGGAGGCATGACGTGACCAACAAACTCTCTCCGGAAAAACAGCTTGAGAAGGCGCTCCAACGGAAAAACCGAGCAATCGATTCGGTGGTGCGGGCCAGAGAGCGATTTCGCAAGGCTGAGCAACGGACGAAATATGAACTCGGAGGTCTCGCTACCAAGGCAGGCCTCAAGGACATGGACCTTAAAACAGTGTTCGGCATCATGTGCTTTGGAAGTTCCATGATCCGTACGAACGGCACAGGGGATGAGTTTAAAAGTTTTTTTCACCAAGTTGGTGATGCTGCCTGGAGCAGATTCGAAATCGAAAAGGATCGTAAGTTTTTCAAGGACTTGTCGTTAACCGAGGTTGAGCAGTTGCTTTTGGACGTGGGGGTAGTGATCAAAAGCCTTCCACAGTTTCGATGTGTTCAGGGAACTCAGCCCGTGGTCCGGAAATCGACACCACAGCAAGCACAATCAACTCAAAAGACCACACCTGGCGAAAACGCTCCCAAACAAGAACGTCGGCTTGTGCCATCCACGGGACACGCCGGTTTTGATGAGGAGGCATAATGAAACGAGCAATTTTCGTACTTAGTCAGAAAGGCGGTCCGGGCAAATCGACATTTTCTCGCGCCCTGCTCGACGTGCTCAGAAGCGAAAAGGGAATGAGCGTCGGGGCGTTCGACGCCGACGGCGGCGTTGGCCAGCTCCTCCAGTATTACGGCAGACGAGGGGAGGACGGCCGGTTGCTCAAAGAACAAGACCCGCTCAGTGGCGTTTTCCCCTTCGATATCAGGGACAATCTCGAACGGGACAATCTGATTAACGCCCTTGACCTGAAGACTCAGGTTCTACTTTTCGATTTCCCCGGCGGTGCGGTCGATTCCCTCCAAAGGGTTTTGAAAGCTGAAAACGGCATGGAAGCGCTTATCCAGGATTATCGAAAAGAGGGCTACGACATCACCGTCGTCATCGTCATGTCTAACGTCCACGCCTCTGCCAACAATGTCATCAAAACCATCAAAATCTTCGGGCAGAATGTTGCTTACGTCGTGGTGAAAAACCTATTCTTTGGGGAGCCCGAGGACTTCCTCTTTTTTGATGGATTCACGGACGTCCAGGGCAACACTGTTGGCGGACGAGGCAAGGCGGTCCTGACCGAGAACCAGGGCAGGGTCATTCACATGCCCCAGCTCAGAGGGCGAGAGTATGCCATCCTGGACCTGTACAGCCTCGGATTCACCGAGGCCCTTCAATCGGCTAACCTACGTCGGGCGGAAAAAAAGCAACATCTTCCACTTTCTCGAAGGGTTCAAAAAATCCGTTTATTCCTCAGGGGATCTTTTCGGCATCACGGAGGCAGTATGACCCTCTTGGATAAATTGCTGCAAGGTCTGCCCGAGGATGTGAAAAACAATGTCCAGCGCGTAATTATCAACTACGAGCTGGACCCCAATAACCCCGAAATTCTTTTGGCCGTGCTTTGCGGCCATATTGAATCGCTGACTAAAAAGGTGCCGGCCCAAATCGCTGATCAAGTGGGCAAGGCTGCCGAAGCAGCGGGAATTCTCGCTGAAAAAAATATTGAGCAGCGTGAAAGGGAGATTCAAAAGCGTTTGGTTGATTCTGTAATTGAGAACTCCGAGGCTGTCCTTAAATCGCGAATCAGCGTCAGCCGTTTCAAATGGTTTTGTGCAGCATGTGTTTTTACCATCATTATGGCGTGTGGAAGTCTTTACGGCGGATATTTATGGGGATTTGGTGCCCGAGATGGAGACTATAAAGTTGAGATTGAGAGACTGCCCAAAGTGGCGTCATGGGTGGCAAAAGAAATAAAATCAGATCAAGATGTTTCGCATCTTGAGTGGGCTTTTTCACAAGACGGTTATAAATCTCATAATTTGTCAAAATTGAATGGAGGAATTGGTAAGTTTTTTAGTTGTTTCGACGATGGAGAAATAGAATGGAGAGACAAGAGAAAATTTTGCTTTCCAAATAATAAGGAAGGTAGTGTACATGGTTGGGTGATAGAAAGTAAGTAACATATTTTTGGAAGTTAAACAGAAAGAGTTTGACTGAATTTCAGATGTCATCTCAAGTGATCTTGTCCAGCCAAGGTGTTTTGTTCTAAGATTCTGAACCAAAATTCGGCCTCAATTAGGGTTGCCCCTTTTCCTTGAGCGGACAATCCGATATTGGTCATTCATTGTTGTTGGAGAAAAAGATCGTACAGGAGCCGCTTTTTACCCTGCGCTGGCGGCTGATATGAGCAGAGTCGCAATTTGTTTAATGCAACCATGGGAGACCGATGAAGATTTCCACCATTCTTGACCACATTGACAGCGGGCACATGGCCTTGCCGGAGTTCCAGCGGGGTTATGTCTGGAATCGTGACCAAGTGCGCGGGCTTTTCGATTCGCTCTACCGGAGACATCCCGTGGGAGGCCTCCTTGTCTGGGTCACGGATTCAAGTACGGCCGCGCATCGCGGAGATGGGCAGCTTGCCGCAGGCGTAGTGAAACTATTGCTCGATGGGCAGCAACGCATGACGACACTTTATGGTGTTGTCCGGGGCCAGCCGCCTAAATTTTTTGACGGCAACGCACAGGCATTCACGGGGCTTTGTTTCCATTTGGATTCAACTTCCTTTGAGTTCTATCAGCCGGTCAAGATGCGCGACGATCCACTTTGGATCGATGTGACTGATCTTATGCGCCAAGGACAGCTTGGGCATGAAGCAATCGTAGAAAAGTTAGCCGAAAACCCGACCATAGGGACGAAAGCCGTACGTTTTTCAGGAAGGATCGCGCGCCTATTGGGTATTCTGGAAATCGAACTTCACGTCGAGGAAGTGACCGGGGCCGACAAAAACCTGGACGTGGTGGTGGACATCTTCAACCGCGTCAATAGCGGTGGCACCAAACTGTCCAAGGGCGACCTGGCCCTGGCGAAGATATGCGCCGATTGGCCGGAAGCCCGTGATAAAATGAAGACAAAGCTTAAATCGTGGACGAATCAAGGGTATCACTTCAACCTCGACTGGCTTTTGCGCTCAGTCAACACCGTGCTCACGGGCGAAGCCAAATTTAGTTATCTGCACGACAAGACCGCTCAGGAGATGCAAGCCGCACTTGAGCGTGCAATCAAGACCATCGACTCGTGTCTTAATCTCATAGCCGGGCGGCTGGGCCTGGACCATGACCAAGTGCTCTTCGGCCGCTTCGCTATCCCGATCATGGTGCGCTACCTCGACCGGCGCAAAGACGCGCTGGATGAAAAGGAGCGCGACAAACTGCTCTTTTGGTTCGCCCAGGCGGGCATGTGGGGGCGTTTTTCCGGCTCCACGGAATCGTTTATCGACAAGGATTTGGCAGCTATTGAAGGGGCTGACGGCGGCCTGGACAGGCTTGTCGAACAATTGCGCCTGTGGCATGGCGGGCTTCGGGTGGAGCCGGGTCATTTCTCGGGCTAGAGCTTGGGTGCTCGTTTTTACCCGGTACTCTACATGCTCACCCGCATGGGCGAGGCCCGCGACTGGGGCAATGGGTTGCCGTTGAAGGCCAACATGCTGGGGCGGCTTAGCAGCCTGGAAGTGCATCATATTTTCCCAAAGTCCCAGCTGTACGAGCGCAAGCACGGCCGTTCCGCAGTCAACGCCCTGGCGAATTTTTGTTTCCTGACCAAGGAAACCAATCTGCGCATCAGCAACAGGCTTCCGGAAGAGTACTTCCTGGAGATTGAGGAGAAACACCCTGGGGCGCTGGCCTCACAGTGGATACCAATGGACGACGAGTTATGGAAGGTGGAGAATTATCCAGCCTTCATGGAGGCCCGCAAGGAATTGCTGGCCGAGGAGGCGAACCGACGCATGTTGGACCTTCTGCACGGAGAGGCCAAGTGGCTGGAGGGTGCAGCTGTGAGGAAGCCGGTGGCAGTCACCATCGTCGGCGGCATAGACAGCGAGGATGAAGAAAAGGCCCTGACCGACTTAAACGACTGGATTGAGTCCCAAGGCTTGCCGCGTGGGATTTTGGGCTATGACTTCGCCGACCCCGAGACAGGAGCGCAGCAGGCGGTCTTTGACCTGGCCTGGCCCAATGGGGTTCAAGAGGAGTTGAGCGACCCGGTGGCTGTGCTACTGAACGAGGGAGTGGAGATCGTCTCCCTCGCCAGCCGGGCCGGATACCAGTGCTTCACGTCCGTGGACGAGTTCAAACGCTATGTGCAAAGAGACATCCTGGCCGCTGAGGAGAGTGCACGACCATGACCGATATGCCCGAAAAGCTAGACATGGCTTCCGTCGATATTGCCGAAGCCAAGCGCCAAGAACTGTTGCGTTTGTTCCCGGAAGTGCGCACCGAGGGCGGCAAGCTGGATTTCGACCGGCTCAAGACGACCTTGGGCGAGACCGTGGACGCGGGCAAGGAACGATACGGCATGAATTGGCCGGGCAAGGCCGAATGCTTCAAGACCATTCAACAGCCGAGCCTGGCCACCCTGCGGCCGTGCCCGGCGGAGAGCGTCAACTTTGACACCACGGAGAACCTGATCATCGAGGGCGACAACCTGGAAGCGCTCAAGCTCTTGCAGAAGTCCTACCTGGGCAAGGTCAAGATGATCTACATCGACCCGCCCTACAACACGGGAAAAGATTTCATTTATCCGGACAATTACAGCGAAAGCTTACAGACCTATTTAGAATACACCGGCCAAGTGGACTCCGAGGGGCGGAAGTTTGGGACGAATACGGACACAGATGGCCGCTTTCACTCGAAGTGGTTGAACATGATGTATCCGAGATTGTATCTTGCCAGAAATATGTTAAAGGATGATGGAGTAATCTTTGTAAGTATCGACAACAACGAGTCGACAAATTTGAGAGAATTACTTGATGAAATTTTTGGTGAAGAGAATTTTGTAGGAATTATTGTTTGGCATAATGCAACTGATAATAATCCTACAAATATAGCTGTAGAACATGAGTATATATATTGTTATTCTAGGAATAAATGGAATATAGAAACAGAATGGAAGGCAGATTACCATGCTGTAAAAGATT
Organism: Desulfovibrionaceae bacterium; assembly: GCA_015233395.1. Lineage (GTDB taxonomy): Bacteria > Desulfobacterota > Desulfovibrionia > Desulfovibrionales > Desulfovibrionaceae > JADFXV01. Next base: position 6,182 of record JADFXV010000080.1, on the reverse strand, counting down.
TATTATTAAGAAAGGAAGTGGAGTTATTGGCAAAATTTAAGGATATTGACTCACTTCAACAAGCATATTCAGAGTGGTTTAAAATTAATAAACAATTTTTATGGCCGCTTGATAGATATAAATATATTGACTTAGATGGCATATATATTGGTAGTCAGAGTGTGCACAACCCAGGCAGAGAAGGCTATAGATATGACGTGGTGCACCCTGTAACAAAAAAACCGTGTAAACAGCCCTTATTGGGATATCGCTTTCCAAAAGAGACAATGGATAGTATTCTTGCAGAGGACAGGATACTTTTTGGCGAAGATGAAAGTAAAATTATTGAATTAAAAGTTTATGCGAAAGACTATAGGAGTAAGCTGGCAAGTATTTTTGAACTAGATGGACGTGCAGGCCCATATGACCTCAAGTCTGTCTTTCCAGAAAGTTTGAAAGTATTTACCAATCCCAAGCCCCAAGTGTTGATTAGAGAATTTATAAATTTCGTCACGTCCCCATCCGACATCATACTCGATTTTTTTGCAGGCTCCGGCACCACGGCCCACGCCGTACTCGACCTGAATAAACATGACAACGGCAACCGCCAGTTCATTTTGGTCCAGCTTCCCGAACCAACAGACCGCAAGGACTACACGACCATCGCCGACATTACCAAAGAGCGTGTGCGTCGGGTCATCAAGAAGCTGGATGCCGAGGACGTAGGAAAGCAGCCGAGCCTGCTTAAGGATGCCGCGCCCAAACAGGACCGTGGCTTTCGCGTGTTCAAGCTGTCTGAATCCAATTTCAAATCCTGGAAAGCGGACGTTGCGCATGAGGCCGGGGCACTGGAAACGCAGCTCGCACTTCACATCGACCATATCCGCCCAGGCCGGACCCAAGACGACATCCTTTACGAAATCCTGCTCAAGAGCGGATTCCCGTTGACCACGCCGGTTAAACCCCTCACCCTTGCGGGCAAGACCGTGTTCAGCGCGGCCTCCGGTGCGCTCTTTATCTGCCTGGATAAGGAACTGACCTTGGAATGCATCCGCGCCATGGCCGACTTGAAACCCAAGCGCGTGGTCTGCCTGGACGAAGGCTTTGCCGGTCCCGATCCGGACCAGCTCAAGACCAATGCCGTCCAGATCTTCAAGACCAAAGGCATCACCAGCTTCAAGACGGTATGAGGGAGTCTCCCATGAAAATTGAATCGATCAGGCTAAAAAATTTCAAGATTTTTAAAGACGTCTTTGTTCGGGATATTCCCAAATTCTGCGTTATCGTTGGGGCCAACGGTTCGGGAAAAACCACATTCTTCGATGTGTTCGGCTTTCTGCATGATGCTTTGAAAGGGAATGTCCGGCAAGCTTTAGACAGTCGTGGACGGTTCAAGGAAGTTCTCAGCCGGGACGCGGAGGAGAAAACCATCCTGATTGAGATCCAGTACCGAATGGGCATAGTCGGGGTTGATCGGCTGGTAACGTATTCCCTCGAAATTGGAGAACGACGTGGAGTACCTGTCATCAATCGAGAGATACTTCGCTACAAGCGAGGTCGGCATGGCGCTCCTTTCCATTTTCTTGACTTTGCGGAAGGAGAAGGCTTCGCCATCAGCAACGAGGAAGACTTCAACAAACCGGATGAGGATTTGGAAAGGGAATTTCAAAAGCTCGATGCTCCGGACATACTGGCCCTTAAAGGGCTGGGGCAATTTGAACGATTCAAGGCAGCCAATGCCTTCCGCCGACTGATCGAAGCATGGCACGTTTCAGATTTTCATATCAACGCAGCGCGGGGACGCAAAGAGGCCTCGGGAGAATCTGAACACCTTTCTGAAACTGGTGACAATCTGCCTCGCGTTGCCCTTTATCTTTATGAACACCACCGGAATGTGTTTGATAACATCCTCATCAGCATGAAACGCCGGGTTCCTGGTGTAAAGAGTATTCAACCGCTTCTCATGGATGACGGTTATCTGACGCTGCGTTTCCAAGACGGTTCTTTCAAAACGCCATTCTTGGACCGCTACGTATCCGACGGTACGATTAAAATGTTTGCTTACCTGGTCTTACTCAATGACCCCAAGCCTCATCCGCTGCTTTGCGTCGAGGAGCCCGAAAATCAACTCTATCCGAAGCTGATGCCCGAATTGGCGGAGGAATTCCGGCTTTATGCCAACAGGGGGGGGCAGGTTGTTGTTTCAACGCATTCTCCCGATTTTCTCAACGCTTGCGAGTTAAATGAAGTCTTTTGGCTTGTGAAGAATGACGGCTATGCCGAACTGCGTAAAGCTAAAGACGACGAGCAAATTGCTGCGTATATGGCCGACGGTGACAAGATGGGCTATCTTTGGAAGCAAGGCTTCTTCGAAGGAGCAGACCCGCAATGAGGGAACTCGTTTTTTTGCTGGAAGAGGAGTCCGCTCAATATATGCTTGAGGGGTTGCTTCTGAAACTCTTGCCATCCGAGATTGTCCTTCGCTTCATCCGATTTGAGGGTAAGCAGGATATGGAAAAGCAGTTGGTGAGGAAAGTCAGACTCTACCGAAACCCCCAAGCGTGCTTTATCGTTCTTAGAGACCTTGATGCCCACCCGGATTGCATCGCAGTGAAATCGAAGCTGACAACTTTGTGCCGTGATGCAGGAAGGCCGGATGCGCTGGTCCGTCTGGCCTGTCGTGAACTGGAGAGCTTTTATCTCGCCGACTTGGCTGCGGTTGAAAAAGGACTCGGTTTGACAGGTCTTGCCCAAAATCAGGGAAAAGTAAAATTTCGAGCCCCTGACTATCTTCATTCTCCTTCAACTGAGTTGGCTACATTAACCCACGGATGTTACCAAAAGACAAGTGGTTCGCGTGCAATTGGTCAATGGCTTGATCCCGAAAATTCTCGTTCCGTTAGTTTCCGAAACTTGATCGTGGGAATCAGGCGTGTCGTCGCCACGTGTCTTTGACGAAAGTTTTCATCTCAATGGAAACCCAAATACCCACATAGCCGACAAATTCAGATCAACTTAAAAGCGTCATCAGCTCCAAGACGGAATGAGAGGCGGCATGAGCGGAAATGGACAGAAGGGCGAACTGATCCTCTACACCACCGAGGACGGCGCGGCGGCCATCCGCCTGCGCGTGGCTGAAGGAACCGTGTGGCTCAGCCAGCAGGAGCTGGCGGAGCTGTTCCAAACCAGCAAGCAGAATATAAGTCTGCATGTGAAAAACGTACTGGCCGAGGGTGAGCTTAGTGAAGCGGCAACTGTCAAGGAATACTTGACAGTTCAAACCGAAGGGGCGCGGAGAGTGCAGCGCCCTTTGCGCTATTTCAATCTCGACATGATTTTGGCCGTTGGCTACCGTGTGCGTTCCCCGCGCGGCACGCAGTTCCGCCAGTGGGCCACCACCCGCCTGCGCGAATACCTCGTGAAGGGATTCACCATGGACGACGCCCGGCTCAAGGAGCCGGGAGGCTTGGACTACTTCGACGAACTGCTTACGCGCATCCGCGAAATACGCGCCTCGGAGAAGCGTTTCTACCAGAAGGTGCGTGACCTCTACGCCACCGCCGAAGATTACGACTCCAAAAGCCAATCCGCGAAACTCTTCTTCAAAAAAGTGCAAAACAAGATGCTTTGGGCCGTGACCGGCCGCACGGCGGCGGAGCTTATCTCCGGGCGCGCCGACCCGGCCCTGCCCAACATGGGGCTGCAAAGTTTTTCCGGAAGCCGGGTGCGCAAGCACGACGTGACCATCGCCAAGAACTACCTGAATCAGACGGAGTTGGAAGCGTTGGATCGCATCGTGGTCATGTACCTGGATTATGCCGAAGACCAGGCAAAACGCCGCAAGACCATGACCATGCGCGAGTGGGAGGACAAGCTGGACGCCTTTCTGAGTTTCAACGAACGCGACCTGTTGACCCATGCGGGCAAAGTGAGTGCACAGGTGGCCGAAAAGCTGGCCCAGGACCACTACGAGGTTTTCGATGCAAAGCGCAGAGCCTTGACGCGCGCACAAGCCGACGAGCAGGACATGCAAGCCATAGAGACGTTGGTACGGAAACTCCCCGCGAAGCCGCGAGGCGAGAAGTCCAAGTGAAAATCCAGTTCGACTCCAATCAAGAGTTTCAACTCGACGCCGTGACGGCGATCACGGACCTGTTCGACGGTCAGCCCCAAAGCGAGCCGGACTTCTCGGTTATTCAGATTCGCGACGACTTCAGCATCGGCAGAGGTCAGAATCGAAGCGATCTGGGGCTTGGCAATGACCTGCTTCTCGAATGGGGTAAGCTCACCGCCAACACCCGCGCCGTGCAGGAGCGCAACGACATCGAAACGCCCGATCCCACGGCCGGGCTGGAGGCTTGGGAACTGTTCGACGCTCCGGCCAACCAGACGCGCGGCTGCCCGCATTTCTCCGTTGAGATGGAGACCGGCACGGGCAAAACCTACGTTTATCTGCGAACGATTTTCGAGCTTTCCCGGCGCTACGGCTTCCAAAAATTCATCATCGTCGTGCCGAGCGTGGCCATCCGCGAAGGCGTGCTCAAAAACATCGAGATCACGGCGGAGCATTTCCGGGCGCTTTACAACAACCTCGCCTTTGAGCATTTCGTTTACGACGCCAAGAAAATCAATCGCCTGCGCCAATTCGCCAGGAGCACGGTGTTGCAAATTCTGGTCATCAACATCGATGCCTTCCGGAAGAATTTCACCGGCACCGAAGCGGAGCAGAAGAGCAACGTCATTTACAAGGAAAGCGACAGGCTCTCTGGCCGTCAGCCTATCGAGTTCGTGCAGGCGGCGCGCCCCATCGTCATCATCGACGAGCCGCAAAGCGTGGACTCCACTGACCGAGCTCAGGAGGCCATCAAGGCGCTCAATCCGCTGTGCACCCGCGGTACTCCGCCACCCACCGCAACCCGTACAATCTGGTCTACCGCCTAGACCCGGTGCGGGCCTTTGAGCTCAAACTGGTCAAACAGATCGTGGTGGCCAGCCCTAAAGCCAAAGGCGCGGCCAACGACGCTTTCGTGCGCGTGGAGAAGATCGATTACAAAAACGGCATCAAGGCTAAACTGCGTATCCACGTTCAGGGCATTGACGGGCCGAAGGAAAAATCCGTGACAGTCAAGCAGGGCGCGGACCTGTTTTCTCTGTCAAATGAGCGTGCCAATTACCGGGACGGCTTTGAAGTGGCCGAGATCAATGCCGAGCCGGGGATTGAATCCATTCGCTTCTCAAGCGGGCGCACCTTGCGCCTTGGTGGAGAGCTAGGCGGAATGCGCGAGGACGTGTGGCGCGCCCAGATCAAGCACACCGTCAAACGGCACTTGGACAAGGAACTGCAACTCCAGGCGCTTGGCATTAAGGTGTTGTCGCTGTTTTTCATCGACCGCGTGGCCAACTACCGCGACTATGACGAGTCCGGCCGGCCCGTGCCGGGCAAATTCGCCCAGGTCTTTGAGACCGAACTCACGGCCTTGGGTCGTGAGGAGCGTTACAATGAATTGACATGGCTTACGGAGCCGATGGAGCGGCTGCACAACGGCTATTTCGCCCAGGATAGAAAGGGCGTGCTCAAGGACACCCGCGGCGACACTCAGGCCGACGACGAGGTGTACAACCTGATCATGAGGGACAAGGAGCGTCTGCTCTCACTCGACGAGCCGCTACGCTTCATCTTCAGTCATTCTGCCCTGCGCGAGGGCTGGGACAACCCCAATGTTTTCCAGATATGCACGCTGAACGAGACCAGGAGCGCGGTCAAGAAACGCCAGGAGATCGGCCGTGGCCTGCGCCTGCCCGTGGATCAAAATGGCCTACGCGTATTTGACCCTTCCGTGAACAAACTCTACGTCATGGCCAACGAAAGCTATGAAGACTTTGCCCGGGCCTTGCAGACCGAATATGAGGAAGACTGTGGCGTGAGCTTCGGCAAAGTGCCGATCACGGCTATTTCCAAGTTGAAGCAGGTAATCGAAGGCGTTGAAAAGCCCATCGGCCGCGCGGCCGCCGAGGTTATCCGGGACGCATTGGTTGAGCAGAAGATGCTCGACCCTGAAGGACGCATCCAGCCAGCCTTTGATCCCAGACTGACCTGCCCCCAGTTTATGTACCAACCCCAATGTTAGTCACTGAAGCATAACGGGCTGGGGCTGGACTGAGGGCCATCCTCCCCCCGGGGGGAGGATGGCCGCCGGTGCCGG
>JADFXV010000007.1 GCA_015233395.1 Desulfovibrionaceae bacterium | reverse complement strand
TTTGTCCACAAAAGGGGTTTCCCCCCAGGTTGCTCTTGTGTTTCCTGGCCGCTTATTTTTTCTGGCCGGGTTGGGAGCGGGCGACGGCGTCGAGGATGCCGTTGATGAAATTTTTGGAATTTTCGTCGCCGTAGCGTTTGGCGAGTTCCACCGCTTCGTTGATGACCACCCGCGCCGGGGTTTGGGGGCAGTGCAGGAGTTCGTGCAGGGCCAGGCGCAAGATGGCCATTTCCACCCGGCCGATGCGGCCGACGCGCCAGTTGCGGGAATATTCGGCGATCGTGGCGTCGATGGCGGCAAAGTGCGGCCAGGCGCCGCGCACGAGCTCCCAGGCGAAGGGGTCGTCGCCCCCGATGGTCTCGCCCAAATCGCCGTGCGGACTAAGGGAATACATCTTGGACAGCCCGGCTTCGCTTTCGGTTTCGGCGAATCCCAGGCTGTAGAGGATTTGGAAGGCGCGGCGGCGTGAACCCCGGCGCGCGGATTTATCGAGACTCAAAGGCGGCGCCTCCTGGCGTATCCGGGCGCTTGCGTCCGGCCCGGGCGCGCCTGGGCCGCAAACCGGCCGGCCGCGACCGAAGGGGGAGGGGTAAACCAACCGGAGTACGCTGTCAAACGGGCCGGTCCGGGCCAGACAGGTCAGACGGCCCGGGCGCGCCCGTGCGGCCGCCCGGCCCCGGACCGGGCAGGATCAGGCGCACCGAGCGCTCGAAAAAGAAAAAGTCCGCCGCCCAGGCGCTCAGGGCTACCAGGCGGTTGCGAAAGCCGATCAGCCAGGCGACGTGGACGAAGAGCCAGGCCAGCCAGGCGGACAGTCCGGTCAGCGAGACCCGGCCGAAACCGGCCACGGCCGAGCCCCGGCCCATCACGGCCATGACGCCTTTGTCCCGGTAGGCGAACGGCTCGGGCGGCTCCCCTCTGGCCAGGAGTTCGATGTTGCGCGCCGCCTGGCGGCCTTCCTGGATGGCCGCCGGGGCGGTCATGGGAATGGGGGGCTGGCCGGCGGCGACGGCCATGTCGCCGGCCGCGAAGATTTCCGGATGTCCGGGAGTCTGCAGATACCGCGTGACCGCAAGCCGTCCGCCAGCCCCGAGTTCGAGTCCGAAACCGGCGGCCGCAGCCGGGCCGCGCACGCCGGCAGTCCAGGCTGCCGTGCGAGTCTTAAGGATCTCGCCGCCGTCAAGATGCACGCAGTCCGCTTCGATCCGCGTCACCTTGGCGCCGAGCCGGATATCCACGCCCATGCGGCGCAGCCTTTCTCCGGCATAGGCGGCGAGCTTGTCGCCAAAGCCCGGCAGCAGGCGGCTTCCCGCCTCAAGGAGCATCACCTTGGCGCCGCAGGAACCGGCGCAGCCGTAGTCGCGCGTCAGCGGCCCCTTGATGAGTTCGCGTAGCGCCCCGGCGTATTCGATGCCGGTCGCGCCGCCGCCGATGATCGTGAAGGTGAGCAGCGCGGCTCGCGCGGCCGGGTCGGCGGTCAGGGCGGCGCGCTCGAAGCAGGTCAGGATGTGGTTGCGCAACGCCACGCCTTCGTTGAGGGTCTTGAGTCCGAAGGCGTGTTCGCGCGCGCCCGGGACGCCGAAATAGTTGGTTTCGCTGCCGAGCGCCAGCAGGAGGTAGTCGTAGGCGATCTCGCCCGCGTCCGTGGTCAGGACGCGGCGGGAGGCGTCAAGGCCCGTTACCTCGGCCATGGCGAAGGCGATGTTCGGGCGGCTGCGGAACACGCCTCTGGCCGGATAGGCGATCTGCTCCGGTTCGAGTTCGGCGGCGGCGACCTGGTAGAGCAGGGGAAAAAAGGTGTGGTAGTTGCGCTTGTCGGCCACGGTCACGGCAAAGCCCTTGGCGGCCAGATCCTTGGCCGCGAACAGCCCGGCGAAACCGGCTCCGGCCACGACCACGCGGGTTTGGGAAAAAGCGCCGGCGGTCATACGGCGTCCATGGGCGCGGTCCCGGCCGTCATTTGGGATTGATGCCGAGTACGTCCACCGCCTCGGCAATCGGAATAAAAAGGTTCAGCTGCGGAAAATCCGGAACCCCCCGGGTCGAAATGCCCAGGACATTGCCCTTGGCGTCGATCAGCGGCCCGCCGCTGTTGCCGTGATTGATCTGGGTGTCGCTTTGGATCCAGTCTTTGCCGCCGTACTTCCTGAGTTCGACCGTGCTGATGATTCCTTTCGAGACCGATCCGGAAAAATCCGCCCCATGAGGGGAGCCGATGGCGTACACCTCTTCGCCGACGATGAGTTTATCCGTCCGGATTTTCAAGGCAGCGATATCCAGGCCGCCGACCAGGACGGCGGCGACATCGCGCCTGGCGTCGCGCCTGACCACCCGGCCGGGCAATTTTCTGCCGTCGTGGGTCAGGATGCGAACCTGGGCCAACTCGGTCACCACATGGTAGTTGGTGATGACCAGCCCATCGTTTGAGACGATGAAACCGGAGCCGCTGCCCCCGGGGGTGATGACGGTGACGACGCTCTTTTGGGCATCGGCCAGTGATTTGTGGTCCTTGCCGGGCACGGCCTTGCTGTAGGTCAAAGACAGGTCCAGGTTGTCGGACGAGGCCTTTGCCGGGGCCTCGTCCGGAACGCCGGCGGTTTGCCCTTCGACGCCGCGCGGCGCCTTGCCGGATACGATGGCGTAAAACGTCTTGTCCTCCAGCAGCCCGCCCAGCGCGTTGGAGAAGGCCAAATAGAGGGCTTCCTTGGTGTTTCCATTCGAGAAATCGCTCGTCGCGCTTCCCTTGGTGGCTTTTTTATAAATCGTCTTCCGGTCCAGCGCGTTGTAAATCTGCCACTCTATCTCGATGGCGGAATTCGATTTTCCTTCCTTTCTTTCGTAATTAAATTTTGTAGGATAGCAAATATTTAAATTCATTCCGGTGATCAAACCACCAACCACGATTTCAGCCTGCGGTGATTTGTCGTTGAATATGTCGTTTGGATTGCCGACTACGTTGTAATGCAAGCGCTTCAAGTCTTCAAAAAATATATTGTTGAATTCAGAATCGGAAAAATTGAATTTCCCGCTCCCGCAGGTGATCTTCGCCCTTTCAATACAGCCAAGTCCAATTCCTATGGTGCCGATTTCCGAGCCACGCGGAACTTTGACGATCATCGCGGCCAGGGCGATGCTTTTTGTCCCCTTGCCGGTTGGGACTTCTATGGGATTATTAACAGCCGGAGGGGGAACCTGCTTTTGAATGCATCCGGAAGACAGCATGAAAACGGCGGCGAAAACGATTGAAGCAGCCACGGCCAGATTCTTGCCCTTTCCCACGATCGTCCCTCCGCAAGGTTGCGTTATGCCATATAAAATACGATAAAAAGTTGCGTTCAAAGCGGCGGATCCGCGCCGCCCCCGGCCGAATGAAGCACGGGAAATATCGATTTACGACTGAGGTATCCAAAAACAAAAGAGCCCGCAAGAAGATATCCCCGCGCGGCCGCCCGCTCCCGGCGCAAGGGATTTGATCTTGTGCTGCGGGAATTTCGCGTATACGGAAATCGTGCGCCAATAACGGCCATGGGGCTTGCAAACAATGGGTGCGATCGACAGATATGATACGAAATGTCTGGAGCGTTATGTGCTCCATGGCGCTCACCGACAAGGAAACCGGGTCGGTCAGCTATATCCGGTGCGTGGAATACGGCGGCTCGCCAGTGATTCCGGCGGTCTTCCCCATGCTGGTCGTGGGAACCATGTGGGAAAAGATCGACAGCGACCGGACCGAAACCATGGCCGTGCGCATCGTCTTCGTCACACCGTCGAAAGCGGAATCCACCATCTTTCTCATCGACGACGTGGAAGTCAACCTGGCGCTGCAAAAAATGAACTTCCACCTGCCCGGCGTGCAAACCGAAGAATTCGGCCGGCACGAACTGCGCGTCGAATACAAACAATCCGGCGCGCACTGGCTCACCGCCGCAATCCTGCCGCTCTACATCAATAAAGCGGCCATACCCCCACACCTGGCCACGTCCCAAGGCGCCATGGCGGACGCCTGAGCCACCGGGGCCGCCCCCCGGACCCTCGCGTTGGGGGGCTCAGCCGTGTCCCTGACGCGGGGGTCCGGGGGCGATCATCGCCCCCGGCGGGGCTCCAAGGGGCAGCGCCCCTTGGCCTCCGGCGGGGTTCCAAGGGGCAGCGCCCCTTGGCCCCGGAGGGCGAAGCCTCGCGGCGGCAGCCCTACGCTTCGGGTTGCACCACGCACAAGAGCATTTTGAAGGCTTTGGGGGCGTCCAGGGCATGCGGCGTGCCGGCCGGCATGACCACCGTCTGGCCGGCCGTCGCCCGGACTTTTTTTCCGCCGATGGTCAGCAGCGCTTCGCCGTCGAGCACCTGCACCAGCGCCTCGCCGCGCGCCGTGTGTTCGGACAGGCCCTCGCCCGCCGGAAAGGCGAAAAGCGTGAGCGACAGCGCCTTGTTCTGCACCAGGGTCTTGCTCACCACCTGGCCGGGCAGGTACTCCACCATGGCGGTCAGGTCGTGCGCCACCGCCGGCGCGATGTTCTTGAAAATCGTCGAGTCCATAGAGTCTCCTTTCGTCGGTGTTTCCGCCCGGGGCGTTGTTTATCCCCGCGACGCTCCGGTTTCGCGCAGCCAGCAGCGCGAGCTCGCGTCCTTCCCCAGATCAAAGAGCGGCGGAGCCTTTACCCGGCATTTGTCGAAAACCTCGGGGCAGCGCGGATGGAAATGGCAGCCCTTAGGCAATTCGCTCAGGCTCGGCACGGTCCCCGGGATGGGCTCAAGCGCCCGGCGTTCGCCGCCGGGCCGGGGCAGCGAGCGCAGCAGGCCCTGGGTGTAGGGATGCCTCGGGTTGTCGAACAGGGAGTAAACGTCGGCGCGCTCCACGATCCGGCCCGCGTACATGACAACCACCCGGTCGGCGATGCTCGCCACCACGCCCAGGTTGTGGGTGACGAACAAAACGCCCAGGCCGCGTTTTTGCGTCTGGCCCTTGATCAGATCCAGAATCTGGTTCTGGACGGTCACGTCGAGCGCGGTGGTCGGCTCGTCGGCGATGAGCAGGGCGGGCTCGCAGGACACGGCCATGGCGATCATCACCCGCTGGCGCATGCCGCCGGAAAGCTCGTGGGGAAATGCCTTGGCCGCGCGCTCGGGGTCCGGGACGCCGGCCTCGGCCAAAAGCCGGACCGCCTCCCGCGCCGCCTGCGCGCGGCCGAGGTCCTTGTGCAGGCGCAGGGCCTCGGCGATCTGCTCTCCGGCGCGGAACACGGGATTGAGCGAGGTCATCGGCTCCTGGAAAATCATGCCGATGCGGGCGCCGCGAATCGACTCCATCTCGCGCTCGCCAAGCCCGCACAGATTGCGGCCCTGAAACAGGACGGCCCGCGCGCTCACCCGTCCGGCGCGCGGCGCCAGCCCAAGAATCGACAACGACAATAACGTCTTGCCGCAGCCGGATTCTCCGACCAGGGCCAGGATCTCGCCCGCATCCAGGCGCAGGTCGACGTTGTCCACGGCCCTGGCTTCGCCCCGGCCCGGTCCGGCGTCGAAAACCACGCTCAGTCCGCTGACGTTAAGAAGCGCCCGGGACATTTGACTCGATCCGGGCGCAGTCTGCGGGATCGCCCTGGAGCTTGCGCAGAGCGTGCTCCAGGGCGCCGCCGATGGCCGCGAAATTTTCCGCGACCGCCTTGGGCGAACCGGGCAGATTGACGATCACGCTCTGGCCGAGCGCGCCGCATACCGCCCGGGAGATGGCCGCCATGGGCGTTATTTTGAGCGAAGCGGCGGCCATGGCCGTCTCGAAGCCGCCAAGGCGCGAATCGATGACCGCCAGGGTCGCCTCCGGCGTTTTGTCCGAGGGCGCAAGCCCGGTGCCGCCGGTGGTCACGATCAGGTCGTACCCCTGGGTCAGGGCCAGGTCCGTGAGCAGCGCCCGCAAGGCGAGGGGGTCGTCGGGCAGCAGAAATCCCTGGGCATGGCCGATGGGCAGGTATTGCGAGGCGATCCGCGCGATCAGCGGGCCGGACTCGTCGCCGCGCAAACCGGCGAAGCCTTTGTCCGACAAGGTGATCCAGGCCAGGGAAAACCCCTGGCGGACAATCGTGAAGGCGCTTGCGCCCCCGGCCAGGAAGCCGGAAAAAAGCGCCTCGGCGAAATAAACCCTGGCCGCCGGTTCGCGCCCGCCGCGCGGGAAATACGCCCCGCCGGCGATCCGCAACCGCGGGACGTCCTTGTCCGGGCGCAACAACGTCCCGGCGCGAAGCCGGGGCAAACCGCCCACGGCCAAGATCAACGGTTCGCCAACGCCCGGCAACTCCACGGACGACAACACCAGCCGCTGGCCCGAAACCACCGCCGCGCCGGCGGGATAAGTCAAAATGACGGTCTGCGCCATGACGGACATATAGCCCACGCCGCAGCCAAAGTACAGGGAGCGGGAGAGGGGGAGGAGAGAAGACCAGGGGAAACTTTTTTGAAAAAAAGTTTCCCCTGGACCCCTTCCAAAAACTTTGACTGGGCGTTGGCCGCTTTTCGCGTAGCGAAAAGCGGCCAACGCCCGGAAACGTTTTTTGAAAAGGGCGTCCAGGAAGAACCGTTCGCTTGGTGAAAACCAGCATTGCGGATTACTGCCGAGGGGGTCCGGGGGGGATCATCCCCCCCGGGCAAGATGGGGGCCTGGGGGAAGGGCGCAGCCCTTCCCCCAGGCTCTATATTTGCTTCATCACCCGGACCATCTCAAGCGCGGCGGCGGCGGCGTCGGCGCCTTTGTTGCCCGCTTTGGAGCCTGCGCGTTCGACGGCCTGTTCGAGGGTGTCGGTGGTCAAGACGCCAAAGCCGATCGGCACGCCCGATTCCAGCATGACTTGGGCCAGGCCTTTGGCGCATTCGCCGGCCACGTAGTCGAAGTGCGGCGTCGCGCCCCGGATGACCGCGCCCAGGCAGATCACGGCGTCGTATTTGCCTGAAGCGGCCAGTTTTTTGGCCGCCAGCGGGGTTTCGTACGCTCCGGGCACGCGCACCAGGGTGATGTCCTGCCTGGCCGCGCCGTGGCGCACGAGGAAATCGACCGCCCCGCCGAGCAGGCGATCGACGATGAAGTCGTTGAAGCGGCTGGCGGTGATGGCGAAGGTGAGGCCTGAGGCGTCGAGTTGGCCTTCGATGGTTTTAAGATGCGGCATCGGCGTTCTCCTGGCGGTTGGTTAGGATTGGCTCTGAATGTGCAGCAGGTGGCCCATTTTTTCCTGTTTGGCGAGCAGGTAGCCCTGGTTCGTCTCGCAGGGGTCCATTTCGATCGGCACGCGTTCGACCACTTCCAGGCCGTAGCCTTCCAGGCCGATGATTTTTTTGGGATTGTTGGTCATAAGTCGCATCTTGGATACGCCCAGCGCGACCAGGATCTGCGCGCCCACGCCGTAGTCGCGCAAGTCGGGCTTGAAGCCGAGCCTGCGGTTGGCTTCGACCGTGTCAAGGCCCTTGTCCTGCAGGGCGTAGGCCTTGATTTTGTTGGCCAGGCCGATACCCCGGCCTTCCTGGCGCATGTAGAGCAAAACGCCCTTGCCTTCGCGGTCGATCTTGCGCAGCGCCTGCTGCAATTGGCCGCCGCAGTCGCAGCGCGCCGAGCCGAACACGTCGCCGGTCAGGCATTCCGAATGCACCCGCACCAGGGTCGGCTCTCCTGGTTTGATCTCGCCCTTGACCAGGGCCACGTGGGTGCGTTCGTCCTCGCCGGCCTGGAAGGCGATGACCTTGAAATCGCCGTGGCAGGAAGGCATGGCGGCCTCGGCGACTTTTTGCACCGCGAGGTGGCCGAACTTCATGCGGTATTGGATCAGGTTCGCGATGGAGGCGATTTTCAGGCCGTGTTTCCCCGCGAATTCGACCAGATCCGGCAGCCTGGCCATGTTGCCGTCCTCGCGCATGATTTCGCATATCACGGCCGCCGGTTTGAGTCCGGCCATGCGCGCAAGGTCGACCGAGCCTTCGGTCTGGCCCGCGCGCACGAGCACGCCGCCGTTTTTGGCCCGCAGCGGGAAGATGTGGCCCGGCGTGACCAGATCGTCGGGTTTGACGCCGTCGGCCACGGCGGTGAGAATCGTGGTCGCCCGGTCGTAGGCGGAAATGCCGGTGGAGATGCCCACCCGGGCCTCGACGGACACGGTGAAGCCGGTGCCGAAGGCGGACTGGTTGTCGTCGGTCATCATCTTCAGGCCGAGCAGGTCAACCCATTCCGGCGCCATGGGCAGGCAGATCAGTCCGCGCCCGTGGGTGACCATGAAATTGATGATTTCCGGAGTGACCTTTTCGGCGGCGATGGTCAGATCGCCCTCGTTTTCACGGTCTTCGTCGTCGACCAGGATGATCATCCGCCCGGCGCGGATCTCTTCGATGGCTTCTTCGGTGCTGCAAAGCGGCATGGCTACCTCGGGGAGGGGAAGAATCGGGGGAAACCTTTTTGAAGAAAGGTTTCCCCCGGGTCCCCTTCGAAAAACTTTAATGATGAGAACGGGGTGGGAGGCGGCGCGCCGGCTGGAAAACGTTCAAGCCAAGACCCGGGCCGGATCGCGCTCCCGCGTAAACGAATATGATTGTCATTTTTGGGCGGTTCGTCAAGTGCGCGGGCGTGTTCCGGCACCGGCGGGCCGCCGGGGCTCCTTTTCGCTTTTTTGCGCCCACCCCTTGCGCCCCGGGCCTAAATTGGGCAAAGCCAACGTGTTCGGACGCGGCGGCGCCCGTCCGGACAAATCCGGCGAAGCCAAGGGCGCCATGCCAAACCCAGACAGCGGAAACGAAGCGCAATGCGGCATCGAAAGCCGCCTAGACGTGCGCGCGGAAATGGCCGCCCTGATCGTTTCCGCTCCGCCCGGCGTCAGGGGCGCAATTTTCGACCTGATGGGCTCGGTCAAGACGGGGCTCGACGCCATCGGCAAAAAGTCCATCCCGCACAAAAACCGCGACCGGGTCAAAGACTGGCAATCCCTTTTGACCGCGCTCACCGGGATGCGGCTGTACCTCGACCGCGTCCAGTCCTCGCGCATCGACCGGCTGCGGCACGCCCATCCGAACTACGCCATCCTCGAACACCGCTTCGAACTGCTCAAGCGGGCCTACGAAGACAATACCCTTATGATCGAGATTTTATTCGCCCTGATCAACGCCGGCAGCGAGTTCCAGACCCCAAGCGAGGTCCTGGAGCAAAGCGCCGAGATCATGCTCGCGGAACTGGAGGCCGATCTCTTCGTCTGCCGCCTGCGCGACCGCGAGGGCAACTGGAAAAACATCGCCGCCAACACCGCCAAGATGGACCAGACTCCGCTGTTCGTGCTCGACCTGGAAGAGAATTTCCCCTTCCACCCGGTCATGCGCGCCGTGGCCGGCCAGAACATCACCTACGTGCTGTCCAACAATCTGCAAGGCAGCGAACGCGGCGGCGAATCCTACGACTGCGTTCCCTATCAGGAAGGCTACCGTTCGCGCCTGGCCTTCATCCTGCGCGACTTGGAGCGCAAAGCCTTCGGCCTGATCATGCTCTATTCTCGCGCGGAGAACTTTTTTTCCCGCTACGACAGCAAGTTTCTGGGCGACTGCTCCCGCGTCGTCTCCCTGACCGTGGGCAGCCGCCTGGAAGTCGGCCGCGACGCCCTGGCCAAAGCCGCCGGCGGCATGGCCCACGTGGGCAACAACGCCCTGGCGCTTTTGCGCAACTGCCTGGAAATCGTGGCCGAGGAAATCGCCGTGTTCGCCGAAGACGCCGCCGTGTTCCAGAGCATGCCGGTCCCCGAGGAACCTTTTGACCAGGACAAGGCCAGGCAAGCCGCCGGCATGGTCCGAGCCGCCCAGCGCATCATGAAGGGCTTTGACGCCGAACCACTGCGCGACAGCGTGCGCTGCGCCCTGGAAGGCGCCGAACGCCTGCGAGGCGCCATCGCCAACCTGCTCGAAGCGGTCGAAAACCCCGTCATCATGCACTATATCCGGGGCGAGGAAGTCTTGGATCTGGACCCGAGGAATAAGTGAACAGGCAAGAAAGACCAGGGGACTTTCGCCCCGCCGCCTCTTAGTTCAGGATCGCCCAGTACAAAACGAACAGCCCGGCGATCAGGACCGCGAAGATGCCCATGACCGCGAGATCCGGGCCGGCGGAGAATTTGCCGATGCCGGAATTGATGAGCTTGCGCACGGCGTAATAGCGCCACACGGCCACGGCCATCACCGCCACTCCGGAGACGAACACCGACAAGGTCAGATATTCGGTATGCAGGCGCTTCTGGGTGATGCCGGCGAACATCTCCAATTGCTGCACCCGTTTGAGCAGAAAGTCGAAGCGTTCGATCACGAAGCTGAAGGCGAACAGCGCCAGGCTGGTGCGCACCCAGGCCAGAAACGTGCGTTCGTTGGCCAGATGGTTGCGCTGCCAGGCGAGCAGCACCAGGGGATTGCCGAGATCGCAGCCCGCAGCCGGCGCCGCCTTGCCGCTGTCGCCGCTTTTGCCGTCCATATTCTTCCTCCTCGCGCGTGCGCCCGAATGAAGTTTTTTCAACGAAAGATCAAGCCGTTCGATCGATTTGCCAAAATAGTGGTTTTTTCAGCGCCTCCGGCGGCCAAGGGGCTTTGCCCCTTGGATCCCCACCGGGGGGCGATCATCGCCCCCGGCGGAGTCCCAGCGGCTTGGGGGCAGCGCCCTGGCGACCAGGACGCCTCTCGCCGCCGAGGCGGCCAGGACGATCGCGCCGCCGAGCACGGCCTGCGGCGAGGGCTGTTCGCCGTGGACCAAAAGGACCCAGGCCGGGTTGAGCACCGGTTCGACGATCGGGACGAGCAGGGCGTCGAGCGCGCGCACGTGTTTGATGGCCAGGCTGTAGAGATAGTAGGACAGTCCGGTTTGGACCACGCCGAGGAAGGCCAGCACCAGCCAGTCTGACGGCCCGGGGGCGGTTTGGAGGCAGAAAGGCAGGCAGACGGCGGCGGTGAGGGCGTTGCCGAGCAGAACCGAGTGCCAGGGCGAGGCGTCCTTTTGTCCTCGCAGGAACACGGCCAGTCCGGCGAAGCTCAGTCCCGAGACGATGGCCAGGATGTTGCCGAGCAGGCCGTCGCCGGAAAGATCGCCCATAAAAAAGAGGGTCATGCCGCCGAAGGCGGCCGCAAGCGTCAGCCAATCGGCCTTGCGGGTGGTTTCGCCGAGCAGTCTGGGGGCGGCCACGGCCACGTAGAAGGGCGCGGTGTATTGCAGCAGGATGGCGTTGGCGGCGGTGGTCAGTTTCGTCGCCGTGACGAAGGTGAGCATGGTCAGGGCGTAGCAGGCGGCCCCGGCGAGGCAGTTTTTCGACCAGACCGGCCGGGTTTTGGGCATGATGGCGAACAAAAAGACGAAGGCGATGGCGCTGCGGATGCCGGCGATGGCCGGGCCGCTTAAGTTGACGGCCTTGATGCACACGCCGGCCAGGCTCCACAGTAGCGCCGTGAACGCAAGCTGGCACAGGGCCTTGTTGCGTTGGTTCATGCGGGAGTCGCCGCCGGGGCGGAGGGCGGCGTGTTTTCCAGGTGGGCGCGGATGGCGGCGTTTGTGCGTTCCATGGCCAGGCGCAAGGCGCTCGCGGCGCCTCGGAACCTCGTCTGTTCGTCCGCCTGGGCCAGCCGCCCGGTTTCCTTGCAAGCCTCGGCCACGGCCTTCAATCCGAAGGAAGCGGCGATTCCGGCCAGGGAATGGCATTCCCGGGCCAGCGCCGCCGCGTCGCCCGCAGCGGCGGCCGCCTCGATTTCGCCGGCTTTTTGGGCCGAGGTTTCGAGGTACAGGGTCAGCAGTTCGCCGACGACCTTGGCGTCGCCCGCGAATTTGCGGATCAGGCCCGGGATGTCGATGGCGTCGTCCGGGGGGGCGATCTCGCGGCCCGGGCCGAACGCCGCGGTCCGGCGGCCCGTGTGCGCCAGCGCGGCGATGGCCGCGTAAAGTTTTTCCGTATCCAGGGGTTTGGAGAGATAGCCGTCCATCCCCGCTTCCAGAAGGTTTTCGCGGTCTCCGGCGGCGGCGTGGGCGGTCAGGGCGATGACCGGGACGGCGGGATCGATCCCGGGCGTGAGGCCGCCCCGTATCCGGCGCAGGGCTTCAAGTCCGTCCATGACCGGCATCTGCACGTCCATGAGAACCAGGTCGAAAGCGTCCCGGGCCAGCGCTTCCAGGGCTTGGGCGCCGTTTTCGGCCACGGTCACCGTATGTCCGTCCAGGCGCAGAAAATAGGCGATGATCCCGGCGTTGAGCTCCAGGTCTTCGGCGAGCAGGATTGTGAGCGGCCTCGGGCTGGGCGTCTTTGCCCGCGCGCCGGCCGCGCGCGGGCAAGCGGCCGGAGGGCTCGGGAATTTGCGGACGGTCATGCGGGCCTCGGTTGCGAGTAATCGGCGCGATGATTCCTTTGAGCGTAAAGTTTTTCACCTTACGCTCAAAGCGGCGGACGCCGCTTGGCCCCGCCAAAAGCGGGGCCGTCCAAATAAACGGGAGCGCGAAAAGCAAGAAATTTTCTGCTCCCGTTCATATGCCAGGGCGCGGGCCAAAAGAAAAGGGTGCGTTCACGCCCGGTTGGCCCCCGGCCCGTGAATTGCCCGCGGGATGCGCGGCCCGGGCGCGTTTTGCGCCGGGTCTGTGTGGACATCCGGTCGCGGCCGGGTTAATTTGGCGGCGGAGGCGCAATGGATATCCTGACGCCCTGCGAGTCGAAATTCACCGTTGCGGTCAACGGAAACGGTCCTTTCCTTGCCGAGTTGGTTTCACGAGCCACGCCCGGCGCGCTGCTTTGCCTGTCGCCCGGCGCGCGGGTCGCGGCCGTGGCCGCCCGGGAGCTTGACCCCGGCCTGCGCGCGCGTCTGAGCGGGCTCGGCGTGGCGGTCTTTCCGGATCTTCCCAAGGCTCTGGCCGCCGTCCCGGCGGTCAACCTGCTCATCGACCTGACCGGCAAGTTTGCGGCCGATCCGTCCCCGGACGGCGTTGCCGCCGGCATCGGCGTCTTCGGGCCGGCCGAGGCCGAGGCCCTGCTCGACATCCTGGGCGCGGACCCGGAATGCCGCGGTTGCCGCCAGGAGCTCGCGCGCACCAAACTTCTGCTGCACACCATCATCAATCAGATGCAGGACGACATCATCCTGCTCGACGCGGGCGGGCGCATCATCGACTTAAACGACGTCAACCTGGAGCGCCTTGGCGTCACGCGCAGGGAAATCACCGGGAAATCATGCTGGGAAACGCTTGCCGGCTACGGCAAGTTCCGCGACTCCCCGGAAGAGTTCGAGCGGTTCAAGTCGGCCTTGCTCGAAAACAGCCAAAACGATTTCGTGGACACCCGGGTCGACGGCCAGGGACGGCTCCAATACCATCGCATCTACGCCTACCCCGTGTTCATCGACGGCGGGGGCGAGCTGTCGCACATCGTGATCATGCGCCGCGACATCACCCAGCGCACCCATATGGAGAACCGGCTGCAGCAGTCCGAAAAGCTGGCCGCCATCGGCGAACTGTCCACCTACATCGCCCACGAAATCAGAAACCCGCTGTTCGCCATCGCCGGTTTCGCCAATTCGCTCATGCGTTCCAAGAGCCTCGACGACGCGGCCAGGGACAAGGCCCAAATCATCATCGAGGAATCCAACCGCCTGGACAAGATCCTCAAAAGCATCGTGGACTTCGCCAGGCCCACGGATTCCGTAAGCGGCGAGGTGGACGTCAATCGCGTGGTCAAGGAGACCATGGACGTCATGGCCATTGGGTTTTCCCAAAAAGGCATCGAGGTGGAACTTTCCCTGGCCTCAAACTCGCCCAGGGCCAAGGGCGACGACGAAATGCTCAAGCAATGCCTGATCAATCTGGTCAAAAACGCGGCCGAGGCCATGGAGAACGGCGGAAATCTGAGCGTGGCCACGGGTTTCGACGGCAAGTTCATCACCTTGACCGTGGCCGACACCGGCCGGGGCATCCCCCCGGAATTTCTGGACCAGGTGTTCAATCCCTTCTTCAGCACCAAGGGCAAGGGCTCGGGCCTGGGCCTGGCCATGACCAAAAAAATCCTCGACGGCATCGGCGGGGCCGTGGATTTGACCTCGACCGTGGGCAAGGGAACCAAGGTCATGCTGTTCATTCCGCCCGTCCTGGCGGTCAACGAATAGGCCGGTTGGCGGCCTCCCGGGCTCGGGCCAGGATTTTCCTTATGCGACGACGCGTGTTCGCCCTGGTTTTTTTGACGCTCTGGTGCGCGCCCGCCTTGGCCGGCGACAAGCCGGACCGCTCGCTTGGCATTTCCATGCAGTTTATTCCCCAAAGCGCCGTCGCCCCAACCGGCCGGCCGGACCGGCCAGATCGATCCGATATTCCGGACCGGCCAGACCGGCCAGACCGGCCAGACCGGCCGGACGGGCAGGCCCGGCCGGGCCGCAAACCCGGCTTCGCCGTCGCCCCCTCGCCCTACCTCCTGCGCGAAGGGACGCCGCCCGTGCTCCAGACCGCCGAAGATTTCTTCGTCTATGTCGAAAAGCAAAACCCGCCGGTCAAGGCCGGCGGCGTCTGGATCGTGACCAACGCCCCGGAAGCCTACACCGCCGCCGAAAAAGCCCTGCTCCAGCAAATCATCGCCGAATGCGCCAAACGCGGCGTCACCCTGTACCTCTGCCGTTTCACGGACCTGCCGGACGGCTGGAAGCGCTATTGACGGGAGCACGAAAAGGAAGAAAATTTTCTGTTCCCGTTAATATCGTAAAGCGGGGGCCGGGGGCGGCAGCCCCCTGGGGAAAAAAGAGTGGTTTTGATTTTCGGCTTTCAAGCCTGAACGCGGCAGCCTTTTGAAGAAGAAAGCCAGAACCGCTCTTTTTTTCCCAAGGGGGTTTCGCCCCCGGCCCCCATGAAAGCGGAAAGCGAATTGGCCAGCGAGGACAGGCCCTAAAAAAACATCTTTTGGCAAGTCCCTCGTTGGGAAAGGGTTTTCCTCCCGATTCACCACCCAATAAAAAAGGCCGCCCCGGTGGGGACGGCCTTGGAAAAGCGTCGCGGCGGCGTTATTGCGGCGCCGCCTGCTTTTTCAGCATGCGTTTTTCCTTGCGCTCCTGGCGCTTGGAATCCATTTCTTCCTTGGTGACCACGCCCTTGCCTTCCGGATCGAGTTTTTTCCAGGCCATCTCGGCGCGCTGTTTGGCCAGGTCCAGGTATTCGTCCTTGGTGATCTTGCCGTTCTTGTCCAGGATGGCCTTCATGCCGCCGTGCATCGGCCCTTTGCCCATGTCGCCTTTTTCCATCATGTCGCCTTTGTCCGTCATGCCCTGGGTCAGGGCGACGCCCGAAAACAGAAGCGACAACGAAAAAGCCAAAAGCACAATCCGCATCGATTTCATGAAAATCTCCTTTTCGTGTGGCGAGCAGCCGGTTGATTGACTGCTACCCCCATACGCAACCCGGGCAGGCAAGTCCACAGGAAAGCAAGAATTGCCGTCGCCGCGCGATATCGCCAGCGCATACAGCTTTTGATTTATTCTTCGGAGACTTAGGCAGCCCTGCCTTGGCCGGGCAAGGCCGCTCTCATGGCGGCGGGAACGCGAAGTGTGATTTTTTTGCCCAAAGCGACGGGTGCGGCATGGCCCCGCGCCTTGCGAGGTCGCGCCAAGGGACGGGAGAGAGAAAATGAAACCATTTCCCCTTACCGGTTCATAAACCGGTGAGGGGAATCGATGCGGTTCTCTTGCCGCCGGATGCCCCCGCCTAGGCGGCCTGGGTCATATCCGGCCTGCGCAGGCGGTGGATGGCTTCGGTCGCGCCGACGGCCATATAGAGCACCGCGTTGATGATGCGCATGGTGAGCGACGGCCGGAAGGGGGAGTCCGGATCCTCGAAGGGCTCGCCGATTTCGTCGTAGCCCCGGCCGGTCAAGCGCTGATAGAGTTCCTGTGCGGCGTGGTCGTCTCCGCGCAGGGTCAGGGCCGCGCCAAGCGCGGTCAGGGCCTCCTCCGACCGGCGCTGGGCGTGGTACACGCGCGCCAGCTCCACGTGCAGCGAGCTGTCCTTGGGAGCGAGTTCCAGGGCGCAGCCGAAGGCCTCTTCGGCCCCGGCCAGGTCGCGCAGCTTGGACATCTCGCGCCCCATGGCGGCAAACGGATTGAATCCGTCAGCCTCGGCGCGGTACAGCGCCACGAACTGCTCCTTGAGCTGCGCAAAGCGCCGGTCGACCAGGCTGGCGTGCGCCGCCTTGCCGAAATATTTCCTGGCCTGGTTGACCAGTCCCTTGGCCGCGTACGAGCGCGACAGGCCCAAATAGGCCTCGGCGAACAGTTCGTTGAGCTTGACCGCCTTATTGAAGGCCTCGATGGCCTGGTCGAACCGGCCGTTTTCAAAATGGCCCGCGCCGTCCTCGAAATAGGCCATAGGATCGCCGGCGGAAACCACGGCTTCGTAATCGCCAACCGCCTTGGCCATCTCGCCCGACTCGGCGGCCAACCCGGCCCGGCGCAACAAGCCGGTCCGCTCTCCGGCGAATTCGCGCAGACGCCAGGCCGCGTCCATGTGGCGCGACAAGGCGTCAAGCGAATACGGCCGCACCAGATAGCCCGCGCAACCGGCGGCCACCGACTGAAGCACCGCCTCGCGGCCCGGAGAAGTCGAGACCATCACCACCGGCACGTCGCGGTAGCCGTCATCGGCGCGCAGGCTTCGCACGAAATCAAGCCCCGTCATGTCGGCCAATTCGTCGGCGCAAATCACGATTTCGGCCGCAAACCGGGACATGATTCGCTTGGCGTCGGCGGCCGAAACCGCCGTGCGCACCTCGCGGATGTCCACGCGCTTCAAAAAATCCTTGTCCACCTTGATCAAGGCTTCGGATTTGCCGATCACCAGCGCGGAACGAAATTTGGACGGGGAGACGAGATGCATGATCATGACAAACCACCTTCCGATCGGTTTTGAGGCGGTCCGGACGTCCGTCACTCCCCGGCGAACGCCCGGCCCGCACCCTCCACTCCCCGCTGAAGGTATCGGCGCTTTTTGGAATTGGTTTAGAGGGAATCCAAGGGAAAACCGGGAGGGGAAACTATTTCGAGGGGATCCAGGGGGATCATCCCCCCCGGCGGGCAGGGGTCCAGGGGATGTCGGCTGTCCTGATCCTGGGCCGGAGTGGTCGCGGCGAAGGAACTCGCTATGAGGCGGCCGAAACGGGATGCAATCAGGCGGTGTGGCGTCAAGCGGCGCGCGCCGCTGGGAGCGTAAAAATAAAAACTTTACGCTCCCAGTAATTAAAACGCCAAATTAAAATCCATCCTTGGTCGTCGGTCTTTTGCTTTCTGTGTATTCAAACGCAATCTTACCAAGCTCAGAGTTATCTATTGATAAATAGAATTCATAATCAATTAATGCCCCATTGTATTGGGGAATAACAGTTCCGATATTGGCAAAAGAAATTTTTCCTTTCCAACGCCAGAAAGGGCAATTGTTTTTTTCGCCTTCATCAAAAGGTTTGCCAAATTTTTCTCTTGCAGCCAGCAATATTTTGCTTTGAATGCCCAGTCCGGGGGCATGAGGACTTTTCCAGCCAATCACAACTGAATAAAATTTGTCGTTAATAAAATAATACCATATCGATTCGATAGGTATTTCAAACAAGGACATCAAATCGTTTTTCCTTGTGTATGCTTTAATTTCCCCGTCATCATTGACTAATTGGAAGTCCTTTGAAGGAGAGTCTCCCCACTTGAGTCCACGAAAACCGTCGAAATCAGCGTATGTGGAAATTGCAGGCTTGTCTTCAACCGGCGGGGAATTTTTCTGTTGAGTAGGCGTTGAATTGGATATTTGTGGTGTATTGTTGGCGCCGTATTTATACTCATGATTGTCGGCGATTAAAATCAATCCGTCCTTTTGAAACGAATATTTGTATTTCTGGAAGCCTCTGACGCTAACAATTTTTTTTGTGTCAACCAGTTTATCTAAAATATTTCCTAGGTCGGAATTGGATACTTCAAAGTAATATGCGATAATATGAAATCCGCTTCCGTCTTTATCTTGAATGCCAAAAAAACCGCCAGCGACATCATGTCCGGCCTCGACTACTCCAGTAATATTTACCTGGCGATTGATGAGTTCATCTTTTTCGGCAGGGTTTTTATATATAATATCGATTTTTTTATCGAGACTGGCGACTCCGACGATATTATCGTCGTCGAGAGTCAGTTCTATTTCAGTATTGATATTTGATTTTATAAAATCAATGATTTTATTGTGCGTTTCAATATCAAAATAATTTGAATCGACGCCGGGTATGATGAATTTTCCGCCAGCCTTAGTAGTTACAAGGCACGTATTTTCCTGACAGTTTAATCCTGAAATTACATCTGGAACTGTTATTAACATTTGCGAGTGGGCAATATTCGGTGAGAGAATATAAAATAATAACATGAAGATGGAATATTTCATGCGTCCTCCGGAGGAATTGAAATATTATGGCGCTGCCCAAAAGAACTGATAAGACAAAAGATTTTTTTGAAGCGCCAGTTGCCTGCCGGTTCAATTTTTCTTCACCGGTATGTCAAAAAGAAGAGTGCGGTTCCACTCGCGGTTCATTGCATCGCGAACGTCGCCTTGAGTTCGGCGATCTCGCGCCAGAACTCCGGGCAGGGGGAGACGCGCAGGCTGTCGTCCAGGCGCAGGCGCACTTCGCCGTCCGGGAAGGCCAGGATCAGATGCAAGAGGATGTTGCCCGGATGGCGGGCGAGGGTTTCTTTCAGCGCGGCCATGGCCTCTGGGTCCTGGCGTTCGCATTGAAGGCGGATCTCGGCAGGGTGGTCGCCGCCGTTTAAGGCCGGGGCCAGGAGCTTGACCGCATCGACGAAGATCTTGGCGATTTTGTCCGCGCCCTCGCCCTCGGTCTGGGGGCGTTTGGGCGTGGAGCCCTCGATGATCAAGGGCTTGTCCGTGACCAGAAATTCCCTGGCCGCGTCAAAGGCCTTGGGGAAAACCAAGGCTTCGCCGCGCACTCCGGAAAGGTCCTCGATCTGGCAGATGGCCATTTTGCGCGGCGGGTCGGATTTGGTGAAGGTTTCCCTGACCTGGGTGATGAGCGCCGCCGCGCGGACCTGGCAGCCAGGACCCATTTCCGCGACCTGCGACAGCGGCGTGAGCCCCAGGCGCCTGATGTCCTGGACATAGTCCAAGAGCGGATGGCTGGTCAGGTAAAAGCCCAGGGACTCCTTTTCGGCGGCGGTCTTTTCCTGGGTCGTCCATTCCGGGACGCCGGCTTCGGGGCAGGCCAGCCCGACGCCCGGCTCGGTCCTGGGTTTTTCCGGCATCAGGCCCATAAGCGAGAACTGGCCGGAATTTTTATCCTTGGCCCGGCGCTGGGCGGTTTCCACCACCCGGTCCAGGGCGGCGAACATGCCCGCACGGGTCACCCCGAAGCAGTCCATGGCCCCGCTTTTGATCAGGTATTCCAGCACCCTTTTCGTGACCTTGCGCAGGTCCACGCGGCAGGCGAGATCGAGCAGCGAGAGGTAGGGGCCGTTTTCATCCCGCTCGCGCACGATGGAGCCGATGGCCTCCTGACCGACGTTCTTGATCGCCGCCAGGCCGTACACCAGCTTGTTGTCCTTGACCGAGAAGTAACTTTTGCTTTGGCTCACGTCCGGGGCCAGCACGGCGATGCCCTTTTCCCGGCAGGAGACGATGTACTTAAACACCTTGTCCTGATTCTCGATTTCCGAGGTGATCAAGGCGGCCATGTAGGCCAGCGGGAAGTGGGCCTTGAGATAGGCGGTGTGGTAGGAGACCAGCGCGTAGGCCGCCGAGTGCGACTTGTTGAAACCGTACTCGGCGAATTTCTCCATCAGGTCGAAAATTTCGTTGGCCAGCTTTTCCGGCACGGAGTTTTCGGCCGCCCCGGACAGGAAACGCGCCCGCTGCTTGGCCATTTCCTCGGGCTTTTTCTTGCCCATGGCCCGGCGCAGCAGGTCGCCCTCGCCGAGCGAATAATTGGCCAGGACCTGGGCGATCTTCATCACCTGTTCCTGGTAGACGATGACCCCGTAAGTCGGGCCCAGCGTCTCGGCGAGCGAGGGATGGTAGTGCTCGATTTGCGCCTGGCCGTGCTTGCGCTTGATGAATTCGTCCACCATGCCCGAGCCGAGCGGCCCCGGGCGGTACAGGGCGTTCATGGCGACCAGGTCCTCGAAGCGGTTGGGCTTGAGCATCCGCAGGTATTTGCGCATGCCTTCCGATTCCACCTGGAAGATGCCGTCGGTGTCGCCGGCCGAGAGCAGGGCGTAGGTCTGCGGGTCGTTAAGCGGGAGATTGTCCAGATCGGGCGGCTCGACCCCCATGCCTCGTATGACTTCCAGAGCGTCCTGGATCACGGTCATGGTGCGCAGGCCCAGAAAGTCGAACTTGACCAGGCCCGCCCGTTCGACCTTCTTCATGTCCCATTGGGTGATGATTTCCTGGTTCTTGCCCCGGTAGAGCGGCACGTACTCGGTCATGGGCTTGTCGGAGATGACCACCCCGGCGGCGTGGGTCGAGGCGTGGCGCGCGATGCCCTCCAGGCGGCGCGAAATGTCGAGCAGCTTGGCCACTCTCGGGTCGGACTGCGCCATCGCGGCCAGTTCGGGTTCGCGTTCCAGGGCCTTTTCGATGGTCATCTTGAGCTCTTCGGGCACCAGCTTGGCGATGCGGTCGGTCTCGGCGAAGCTCATGCCCATGGCCCGGCCCACGTCGCGGATGACCGCCTTGGCCTTCATGGTGCCGAAGGTGGTGATCTGGGCCACGCAGTCGGCGCCGTACTTCTCGGTGACGTAGCGGATGACCTCGACCCGCCGGCGTTCGCAGAAATCCACGTCGATGTCCGGCAGGCTGACGCGTTCGCTGTTCAAAAACCGTTCGAAGAGCAGGTCGTAGGGCAAGGGGTCCAGGTTGGTGATGCGCAGGGCGTAGGCTGCCAGCGACCCGGCCGCCGAGCCGCGCCCGGGGCCGACCGGGATGCCCTGGGCCTTGGCCCAGTTGATGAAGTCGGCCACGATCAGGAAATATCCGGAAAAACCGAGATCGATGATGACCTTGAGCTCGTATTCCAGGCGCTGCGCGTATTTTTCCCGGTCGACCGGCCCGGGCGTTTTGGCCAGGCGCTCGGCTAAGCCCTCGCGGGCCAGCTCGGCCAGCTCCTCTTCTAGGGTCTTGCCCGGTTCCGGCCGGTAGGCGGGGAAATAATGCTTGCCCAGGTCGAGTTCCAGATCGACCTCGCCCGCGACGATAACGGTGTTGGCCAGCGCTTCGGGGACGTGGGCGAAGGCCGCGGCCATTTCGTCCGGGGATTTGAAATACAGGTCCGTGGTCGACATGCGCATGCGCCGTTCGTCGCTCACGCAGGCGGCCGTCTGGATGCACAGGAGCACGTCGTGGGCCTCGGCGTCGGCCCGGGTGAGATAGTGGCAGTCGTTGGTGGCCACCAGCGGCAGCCCAAGCTCGGCCGCGATCTCGATGAGCTTCTGGTTGGCCACCGCCTGTTCCGGGATGTCGTTGGCCTGGAGTTCGAGATAGAAACGGCCGGGAAAAAGCGCCGCGTAGCGTTGCGCCGCCTCCAGCCCGGCGCGGTAGCCTTCCTTCAGGGTTTTTTGGATCACCTCGCCCTTGAGGCAGGCCGACAGGGCGATCAGACCGCCGCCGTATGCGGCCAGGACCTCCTTGTCGACGCGCGGCTTGTAGTGGAAGCCGTCCAGATGCCCGATGGTCGAGAGCTTGAGCAGGTTTTTGTAGCCGTCCTGGTCCTTGGCCAGAAGGATCAGGTGATAGCCCGCGTCGCGCGGCGACCTCGCGTCGCGGTTGGTCCGCAGTTTGGGCGCGACGTACGCCTCCATGCCGATGATGGGCTTGATCCCGGCCTTGTGCGCCGCGTCGTAAAAAATGAGCGCCCCGTGGAGATTGCCGTGGTCGGTCAGGGCCAGGGCCGGACACCCGTACGCCTTGGCCGAGGCCACGGCGTCGGCGATGCGGATCGCCCCGTCGAGCAGGGAATATTCCGAGTGGCAGTGCAGATGGACGAATTCGGACATAGGGGCAAAGGGCTGCAAGGCGAGGTTTCAAGTTTGAACAGGCCGGCCCCTTCATAGCCGCTTGCCCCGGCCTTGTCCAATCGCCTGCGGGCAATTATCCAATGAATCCCTATCGATGCGATTGACTTTCATAGATAAAATAAATATCGCAAGGCGAAACGCACCGGCAAAATCGGCCGGCAAGCCGCAAGGAGGACGCCATGGCCAGGACAATCATCTATGGCAAGGACGGCTGACCCTACACCGAAAACGCCAGGAAGGCGTATCCGGACCATGACTACAAAAACGTGAAAGCCGAGCCGTCGCTTCTGACCGCGATGCTCGCCCTGTCGGGCGGACAACGCAAAGTGCCGGTCATCGTCGCGGACGGCGAAACAACCGTCGGCTACGGCGGCGCCTGAGGCGTGTAACCGGGACGGTCGTCCCGGAGGGAGAAGAGAAGGCCGGGGAAAACTTTTTTGAAAAAAAATTTTCCCCGGACCCCTTTCAAAAAACTTTGTCATTGCGGCCCTTTTCCCCCAGCGCGCAGCGCTGGGGGAAAAGGGCCGCAAACGTTTTGTGAAGGGGGGCGGGGGCAGGGGGAAAATGGGCGATTCTACTAGAGCGCCGATATCTTTATGAGCGGATACTCGATTCACGGGCTACGGCGTTCTGAAAAGACATCCAAACACATTGACGCCGGACGATCATGAGTAGGGGCGATTCACGAATCGCCCTTCTTCGATTGGCGGCCGAGCGTCACAACAGCAGTAGCCGGCGGCCGCCCAGGCCCATCATGAGCACACAGGCGGCGCCGCCTGCGGCCACCGTGGCCGGGGCGCCGATTACGTGCGCCAGGCTGCCCGACAAAAGCGCTCCGAACGGGGCCATCCCCATGAACATCATGGTGAAGAGCGCCATGACCCGGCCGCGCAGGTGGTCCGGGCAGAGCGTCTGCAGGATGGTGTTGGCGGCGGCCATGCTCACGATCATGCAAAAGCCCGCCGGCAGCATCAGCGCGGCCGAGAGCGGCAAGAGCGTGGATTGGGAGAACAGGACCAGGCAGGCGCCGAAACCGAGCATCCCGAAATAGGCGAAACGGCCCAGCCCCCGGCTTTCGCTGCGCATGGCGAGCATGAGCGCGCCCGCCAGGCTGCCCACGCCCGAGGCGGCCATGAGCAGGCCCAGGGCGCGCGGGCCGCCGCTTAAGATGTCGCTCGCGAATACCGGCATGAGCACCACGTAGGACATGCTGATGACGCTCATGACGCCGAGCAGGAACAAAACCGAACGCACTGCGGCCGTCCGCCAGGCGTAGGCGAAGCCCTCGCCCAGGTGTTCGCGCATGGAGCCGGTCCTCTCCGGCGCCGGGCGGCGCGGCGCGTTCATGCGCAGCAGGCAGGCGATGACCGCCAGGAAGCTGACGGCGTTGAGCGCGAAGCACCAGCCCTCGCCTACCGCCGCCAGGAGCATCCCGGCCAGGGACGGGCCCAGGATGCGCGCCAGGTTGAACATGGAGGAGTTCAGCGCGATGGCGTTGTGCAGGTCTTTTTTGCCCACCAGTTCCACGACGAACGACTGCCGGGTGGGGATGTCCACGGCGTTGACCGCGCCCAGAAACGCGGCCAGGACCACCACTTCCCAGACCTGGACGCTTCCCGCGAGGGTCAGCCCGGCCAGGACGGCGGCCTGGAGCATGGCGGCGACCTGCGTGCCCACCAGCACAAAGCGGCGGTTGAGCCTGTCGGCCATGACCCCGCCGAAGACGGACAGCAGAAACACGGGGAATTGTCCGGCAAAGCCCACCAGCCCGAGCGAGAGGCTCGACCCGGTCAGGCGGTACACCAGCCAGGACTGGGCCACCTGCTGCATCCAGGTGCCCACGAGGGAGATGAACTGTCCGGTGAAAAACAGCCGGTAGTCGCGGTGTTGAAAAGAGCGCGCCAACGCCTTCCAAGAGACCCGGGGCGTCTTGCCCGATGGACTTGCGTTGGAAGCGGACATCGATCCTCACAACCCAAACTGTCGAGGGGGTCCGGGGGCGATGATCGCCCCCGGTGGGGATCCAAGGGGCAAAGCCCCTTGGCCGCCGCAGGCCGCGGGGTCAGGGCATCAGCGGCGCGAAGTTCAGGCCGGTTGTAAGCGGCAGTCCCAGCATGAGGTTGGCGCAGGCCACGGCTTGTCCGGAGGCGCCCCGGCAAAGGTTATCGATTGCCGAGAGGATGAGCAGCCGGTTCGTGCGCGCGTCCAGGCACAGCCCGATGTCGCAGAACATGGTTGCGCGCACGTGCCGGGTTTCCGGCAGACAGCCCGGCGGCAGCACGCGCACGAACGGGGAATCCTTGTAGAAATTTTCGTACAGTTCGTGGACGCGTTCGGGTGAGATTGTCCGGGTCAGGCGGGTGTAGATGGTGGAGAGGATGCCCCGGTTGATGGGCAAGAGGTGGGTGTTGAAGGACACGGTCAGCGCTTCGCCCGCGACCAGGGATATTTCCTGTTCGATTTCCGGGGTATGCCGGTGTTTGGTCAGGTTGTAGGCCCGGAAGGTGTCGGAGACTTCGCAGAACAGGGTTGCCTGGGCCGGTTTGCGTCCCGCGCCGCTGGCCCCGGATTTGGCGTCGATGACGATGTCGCCGGTATGGACGAGTCCGCTCGCCAGGGCCGGGGCCAGCCCCAGGATGGCCGAGGTCGGGTAGCAGCCCGGGTTGGCGACGAGGCGGGCGCTTTTGATCCGTTCGCCGTGCAGTTCCGGCAGGCCGTAGACCGCCTGCGCGAGCAATTCCGGATGGCGGTGGTCGAGGGCGTACCAGGCGTCGTATGTTTTCTTGTCGTGAAGCCGGAAATCGGCGCTCAGGTCGACCGTTTTCAGTCCCAGATCGTAGAGTGCGGCGGCCAGGTCCATGGCCGCGCCGTGGGGCACGGCGAGAAAGGCCAGATCGCAGGAATCCTTGATGGTTTCGGCGCTTGGGGCGGTGATGGCGAGAGAACCAAGCGGCAGGCCGCGCAGGAAGGGGTAGACGTCCTGGAGTTGTTTTCCCGCCTCGGTGCGCGAGGTGGCCAGGGTCAGGTCGATATTCGGGTGTCCGGCGAGAATGCGGCACAGCTCCATGCCGGTATAGCCGGTCACTCCGGCGACGGCGGCCGAAAATCGGGTCATGGCGATCTCCTGTCGTGGGCGGGGCGGCGTTGCGGGCGGTCAATAGCACCGGGCCGCCGTTTCTGTAAAGAAGAGGGGGCGTGCGCGGCTGCGGGCCGGACGTCGACGGGCGTTTATTTGGTTTTGGAGACGTAGGCCAAGCGCAGTTGGCAGAGCATGTGTTCGAGGACGCGCGATTCCTCTTCGGCGAGGTTTCCGGAGGTCTTTTTTTGCAGCATGGCCAGGATGTCGATGGTGTGTTTGGCCAGGGCCAGATTCGGCGTGTATTGTCCGGAGTCGGGGTCAGGGGTTTCGCCCAGGTGGACCAAGGCCGAGGAGGCGAGCGAGAGCATGAAGGTGGTGAAGCTCGGTTCGGGCAGGGCGTAACAGTCCGGGTTCGGCGAGGTTGGGCCTGCTTCGTCGCGTTCGTCGCTCATGCGGGGCTCCTGCGTGGGAATTTCGCCGGTCATCGCCTTAGGCTAGCAAACCGGGGCGGGAAAATGAAGCGGTTTTTCGCTTCGATCAATGTTTGGCGTCCGTTTTGGCCGGAGCGTCCGGGGAATTGGGGGAATCCGGAGAGTTTGGGGAATCGGGGGCCGTTGATTCTTGGCCGGCCGCCGGTTCGGCTTGGGCGCCGGTGAAGCTTTGGGATCCGGGTTGGTAATGGCTGGGGAACGCCAAATCCACCTGGGGGACCTGCATGCCGATTTTGGCTTCGTGGTTGATGACCAGCGGGCCGGACAGGTTGAGGGTGGTTTGTTCGGGCTGGCCTGGCGGGATGGTGACGGTCACCAGGATGGCCGTCTGTTCCACGGACTCAAGTTTGAGTTGCTTGAGTTCCTGGTCGCCGACGTTGATTTTGTAGTCGCCGATGAAGGCGAAGGGATCGGTGACCAAAAGTCCCAGTTCCGGACTGGAGAGGCTTTGCAGGATCATGAAGGGCGAATCGTCCTTGATCCGGATCAGGGTGAATTCGCGATGTCCCTCGAACCCGATCAAGCCTCTGGGAAAGACCAAAATATTCTCCACCGGGATGGAAAATTGGCCCATCCGCGTCTGGATCAGCCGTTCTTGTTTTTTTCCCATAGCTTGGTCACCGCGATCAGGTCCTGGTCCGAGGACTGCAGGGCCATTCTGTTTTGTTCGAGAACCCGCCGGTACACTTCCTCGCGATACACCGGGATGTCGTCCGGAACATCCAGGCCGATCTTGATCTGCTTCCCCTGGACGGCCAGGATGGTGATCTTGATGTTGTCGCCGACGTGGAGGCTTTCCCCGGGGCGTCTCGTGAGTATCAGCATTCCGAATCGGCCTTTGTTTTTTCGGCCGTCCGGGAAAACCCGGCGGCTTGTCGTTTCGGCCTACAAGCCGGCGCGGGCCTTGTCAATGCTAGATGTAGCTCACCAACGAAAGCTGCATGATCATGCTCGAGGATTTGAGCACCGCCTGGTAGGCGATCTGCTGTTGCGCGAGCTTGCTCAGAAGCGACGAGAGGTCCACGTCTTCGTCGTTTGAGAGCTGCTGGGTCTGGCCTTGCGACAAGTTGGTCAGCACCGTGCTTGCGGTGGTCAGGCGGTTTTCGCGGCCGCCCACGTTGGTGGCGTAGGTGAGCACTTGCTGCTGCGCGTCGCTGAAGGCCGCGACGCACTGCGCGATGCCTGTCTGGTTGTTGGTTTCCAGGTAGCCGATGAACTTGCCGGCCACCTCGAAGATATTGGCGTTGCTGCCCATGCTGGTGATCGCGCTGGCCGCGTTCGAGCCCGGTTGCTTGTAGATGCCGCCGAAGATGTCCTTGCCCACGCCGTTGACGGTGATCGTTTCGGTGGGCGAGATGGCGACGTTGATGTTCGCGGTGCGGGGCCTAACGACGTATTCGTCCCCGGCGGCGACGGCCAGTTTGCCGGCGTTGGATAAAGTCAGGATGCCGCCCGGCAAGGACAGGGTGGCGGTGGTTCCGGTGGTGGTCGCCGAGGTGTTGGAGTGGACCCAGGTGCTGCCGTTGTCCAGGGAATAGGAATAGCGCACGATCGATCCCGCGCCCGAGGCGGCGGCGTCGATGCGCACCATGACGTTGCTTGAGAAGGTCCCGCCGGCTCTCGCCTTGGTGCCGGAGGCGTAGGTCTGGGCCGTGAGCGGATCGACGTCCACCGAGTCGTGGTCGTCGCCCAGGTACTGGGCCGTGGGCCTGACCCACAGGCTCGTGCCCGCGGTGGAGTTGTAATCGGATCTTGAGCCGGTGTTGGGATCGGATTTCACCGTGGCCCCGTCGGCGATGCTCACGGCCAGTCCGGAGCCCAGGTTGAGCGTGGCGTATCCGGCCGCGCCCGAGACGGCCACGCCTTTGGTCCAGTTCTGGCCGCCGTCCAGGGAATAGCGGAAGTTCAAGCCCGCGCCCATGGTCAGGCTGGAGCCGCCGCCCGAACTGGCCGGGTCGGTGAACTGGACCAGGCCGGTGTAGGACGTCGCGCCGCTGATGCTGAAGCTGACGTTGGACAGGGAGGAGTCGTTGGCCGTGAGCCACAGGGACTGGGCATAGGCCGGGGAATCGGTTTTTTGGCCGCTGAAAATGGATTGGTTTTCATAGGTGGTGTTGGCCAGGCTGATGAGCTGCTCGAATTCCTGTCTCGCCTGGTAGCTGATCTGCTGCCGGTTCTGGTCGGTCATGGTGCCGGTTGAGGCTTGTTCGGCCAACTCCTTGAGCCCGGTCAGGACGGTGCTGACCTGGCTGGTGGTGCTGTCGGCCAAATTCAGCCAGCCCGTGGCCGTGGTGATGTTCTTCTGATACTGGCCGAGTTGGGAGATCGAACTGCGCAGTTGCAGGGCCAGGGCCTGTCCGGC
Organism: Desulfovibrionaceae bacterium; assembly: GCA_015233395.1. Classification (GTDB taxonomy): domain Bacteria; phylum Desulfobacterota; class Desulfovibrionia; order Desulfovibrionales; family Desulfovibrionaceae; genus JADFXV01. The sequence goes on along the minus strand of JADFXV010000007.1, from coordinate 46,819 downwards.
CGGATCGTCTTCGGGCTGGTTGATCCGTTTTTGGCTGGCCGCCTGGATGTTGGACTGCTGGAGTCCGGACAGGGTGGAGTTCATGTTGGTCAGGGATATGGCGTAGATATCCCGTTGCGTTACTCGAAAATTCATTGTCCACCTCCGGCTATGACTTCAAGCCGAGCACGGTTTGCATCATCTGGTCGGCCGTTGTGACCAGTTTGGCGGCGGCCTGGTATGAATGCTGGTATTTCATTAGGTTGGTCAGTTCCTCGTCCAGGTTGACGCCCGAGACCGCGTTCTGCTGCGAGTCGAGGCTGCTCGCCATGGTCGATTGGAACTGGTAGTCGTATTTGGTGTTGGCCGCGTCCGAGCCGATTTGCGACACCATGGTGCTGTAGTAGCCGCCGAGCGTCTGGCTGGTCGAGCCGGTGAAGGGATTGCTCAGGTCGACGGTCTTGGTCGCCAGTCCCGCGATGGCGGTGGCGGTGGTGTTGTCGCCCGAGGCGGACAGGCCGGTTCCGTCCACGTGCCCGGCGTTGATGAAGTCGCTGTTGGCGCCGACCGCCGCGTTCAACGAAATCGTCGAGGACGAACTGCCGTCGAAATAGGTGTTCAGCCCCAAAGCTGCGTAAAGCCCCGAGGAATCCGAGCCGTAGGCGAAGGTGTAGCCGGCGTTGGCCGTGATCTGCAGTTTGTTATTGAGGATCGAGGCGGTGCAGAATGTGCCGAAGGTGTTGTTGATGGCGTTGGCCACGTCGGTGAGGCTGTCGGTTTTGGGATCGAGTCCGCGCAGGGCGTTGCCCGAGCCGCCGAAATTGATCATGCCGAAGGAGCCGCCCGAGGCCAGCGCTCCGGTGGACGCGGAGTAGAAGTACATCATCGAGGCGCCGGAGGAGAGCTTGCCGGCAAAGGCCAGCCCGGTGGAATTGAGCCCCAGGGACCCGCCGTTGCTGTTGACCGCGTAAGTCCCGGTGGACTGGCTGAATTTTTCCAGGCCCGCGCCCTGGGAATGCTGGCTGTTGACCTCCCAGATCAGGCTCTTGGCCAGGGTGTTGAGTTTTTCCTGGTAGGCCCCGCAGTAGATGTCCCGGTAGTCGAGCAGTCCGGCGATTTCGCCGCCGGTCAGGCGGTTGGGGTTGTCGACGCCGCCGGCGAGCTGCTGGGGCGTGAGGTTGATCGGCGTCGAGGCCGACTGGTAATAGTATACGCCGCCTTTGGGCACGATCTGGAACTGGTCGCCGACGGCCAGGTTGCCGCTCGGCGCCATGGTGGAGTTCGAAGCCTGGCCGAAATAGACGCTCAGATTGCCCACGGTGGCCTTGCCGCCGTAATTCCCGGCCGAGAAGTATTCGGTCTTGCCGGAATTGCTGGTCATCCAGGTTTTTCCGCCGTCGAGGGAAGCCTCGAACACCGCCCCGCCGTTCGAATAGCCGCCGGCCTGGACGACCCGCAGGGTGTATTCGTTGCTGTCTTGGCCCTCGAAGAAGATCTTGCCGTTGAAGCTCGATCCCGGCGTCAGGGAGGGGGTGACCTGATTGTTGAGATACTTGAGCTGGCTGGTGGCCGTGCCGTCGACCAGGCTGCAGCCGTTGCTGGTCTGGATCAGGAGGTTGCCGCCTCCCCGGTCGATGGTGTTGATGTTGAGCAGTTTGGCCAGGTCGCGCACCTGGGTGGCCCGGGCGTCCAAAAGTCCGTTGGGCGTGCTGGTGCTGCTCGTCTGAGAGGCGATCTCGCCGTTTAAGGTGGCGATGTTCTGGATGATCTGGTTGGCGCTTTCCACGTCCGTGCTGACTTGCTGGTTGACCGAGTTCTGGGCCGAAGCGATGTTGCTTTGGGCTTCCTGGATCGTGCTGTCCAGGCTTTGGGTGTCGTTGAGCAGCGCCTGCCTGGCGGCCGTGTCGCTCGGATTGGCTTGCAGGCTGGACCAGTCCGAAAAGAATTGGTCGAGCGAGGTGCCCATGTCGCCGGAATCGTTTTGCGCGAAGATGGTCTCGACGTATTGCAGGTTCTGGTACAAGACGTTGTAGCGGTTGGAGAGGGTCGAGGCGTCGTTGTACTGGCTTTCGATGTACGTGTTGAATTCGCGCGAGATCTGGCTGATCGACGCGCCGGTGCCGACTTGCCCGCCGTTGGCGTCGACGTACAGGCCGTCGGTGAAAACGGCCTCCTGGCGGGAATAGCCGGCGGTGTTGACGTTGGCGATGTTGTTGCCGGTGACGTTGAGCGCCGTCTGGTTGGCGGACAGCGCCGAGCCGGCGATGTTGAGTATGCTGTCGATGCCGAGGGACATGTTATGTCCTCCCCAGGGTGTGGCCGAGCGACCGGGAGTGCGCGCTATACGCCCCATGCTCGCCGCGCCGGGTGTAGGTCGGAGGCTTGGGAGTGATTTTTTCCTGGATGAAATTCACGTAGCTTTTGCTTTGCTCGAACAGGGCCTTGGCCATGCGGCTGTTTTTTTCGGCCTGGATGGCCCGGGACTGCTCCAGCCGGTCGATGTCGTGCAGCAGGATATTCACGCTCTTGCGCGAGACGTCGTCCATGGAGTCCAGAATGTGGGCGAGCCTGTTGGCGCCGGAGTCGACCGAACGGATCATGGCCCGCAGTTCTTCGCGTTCGGTCATCAGTTGGCGCAGCAGTTCCTGGATGGACAACTCCACGCTCGATACGGCAGTGGGGTTGAGTTCCATCAAATGGGAAATTTCTTCCGCCTGGAGTTTTTCCAAAAGTTCCAGGGTCAGCTTCTGGCGGATGAGATTGGCGATGATGCGGCCGGTCATGGGAGCGCCTCCCCTGGTCCGTAGCGGCCGGGCGCCGCTGCATTGGAATGTGTGTATATCATATTGAAACCGTTTGTTTTACCGTGAGGCGACCTGGGTTGCCCCGCCTGCATTCGGGGATTGTCCGGAGCCGCCGAGCGCGGCCATCTGGACCCCGATCGGGTCGTGGGCGACTCCGTCCTGGCGCAGTTCGAAGTGCAGGTGCGCGCCGGTGGCCTTGCCCGTACTCCCCACTTCTGCAATTTTTTGACCAGCGCGAACGGCCTGTCCCACCTGGGCCACGATATTGCTGTTGTGCCCGTAAATGCTTTGCCAGCCGCCGCTGTGCTCGATCACGACGCACTTGCCGTAGCCGCCGCGCTCCCCGGCAAAAACGACCTTGCCGTCCCAGCAGGCGTCGACCGCGGTCCCCTTGGGGGCCTGGATGTCCACTCCGGAGTGCCAGTCTGACTGTCCGCTGACGGGATCGCTGCGCCAGCCGAAGCCGCTTGAGACCGTGCCGTCGCAGGGCGTGGCCATGGCCGCGCCGGGTTGGGCGCCCGTTGCGGCCGCCTGGCTTTGCCCGGTCTCTCCCGCTTGCGAAGATTCGCCGGGCGCGCGCCGGTTCGCCGCCGCAAGGGAGCGCATGCCGTCCTTGGCCGTGACGTCGCCGTGAAGATCCTGGCTTTTATGCTGGGGAAAACGGCTGACGGCGTGTTTGGCGTAAATGTCGCCGCTTTGGGGCGAGCCCTCGGGCTTGGCCGGATGGAGCTTGGCCGAGAGCTGGTCGTACATCATTTGGGCGATGCCGACGCCGCCGTCCTTGGAGATCTTGTCCGCCAGCTCCTGATCGAACATGGACAGGTATTGCTCTTCGTACTTGCTGTGCAAAAGGCCTTCCTTGGGCAGGCTGGAGCGCATCTGCGAGAGCAGTTTGTTCACGAACACGGACTCGAACCCCTGGCAGGCGCCGCGCAGTTTTTTTTCGTCGGATTCGCGCGGCGTCAGGCTGGTGCGCAGGGCGTCCAGGCGGATCTTTTGCTGGACGTCCTGGGCGAGCCCGGCCTGGGCCGCCATGTCGGGGGTGATGCTCGCGGCCATGGCCTTAGATGACCTCGAGCTCGGCCTGCAACGCGCCCGCGGCGCGTAGCGTGCGCAGGATGCTGATCAGATCGCGGGGCGTGGCGCCCAGGGCGTTTAAGCCCTCGATGAGTTCCTGCAGCGTCGCGCCTTCGACCATGACCAGCTTGCGGTTTTCTTCTTTGGCGGCCACCGAGGTTTCCGGGGTGACCACGGTTTGGCCCTGGGAGAACGGCAGGGGCTGGGAGACCTGGGCCGATTCCTGGACCACGATCTGCAGATTGCCTTGGGTGATGGCCGCGCGCATGAGCTGGGTCTTGAGCCCCACGACCACGGTGCCGGTCTTTTCGTCCACCACCACCTTGGCCTTGGAATCGGGGGAGACCTCCAGATTTTCCAGGGCGGCCATCAGAGGCACCAGATTGCCCTGGCTCTGGGGCGGCACGTCGAGCTTGATGGTCGAGGCGTCGGCGGCGTTGGCGTACTTGCCGCCCATGGCCGCGTTGATCTTCTTGACCACGGCCATGGTGGTGGAAAAATCGGGATTGAACATGTTAAGCGTCACGCCGGCCTGCTGATTGAATTCGAACGGCACGCCGCGCTCCACGTTGGCCCCGCCCGGGATGATGGCCACGGTGGCCACGTTCTTGGTGGCCTGGGTGGCCGCGCCGCCGACCGAATAGCCGCCGACCGTCAGCGAGCCCTGGCCCAGGGCGTAGACGTTGCCGTCGACGCCCTTGAGCGGCGTAAGCATGAGCACGCCGCCGTACAGGCTGCTGGAGTCGCCCATGGAGGAGACGGTCACGTCGATCTTCGAACCCGGCCTGGCGGTGACGGACATCTGGGCCGTGACCATGACTGCGGCCACGTTGGCCGGCTTGAGGGTCTTGGGATCGACCTTGACGCCCATCTTTTCGAGCATGTTCACCAGGCTGCGGACCGTGAAGGCGGCTGAGCCGCTTTTGTCGCCCGTGCCCGACAGGCCGACCACCAGGCCGTAGCCGACCAGCTGGTTGGTGCGCAGGCCGGAAAAGGAGGCGATGTCCTTGATCCTGGCGGCGTCCGCTTCGCGCGGAGCAAGCCAGGCGCCGGCCGCCAGGGCCGCGAATGCGGCGAGCGTGAGCCAGAACGTCTGGGCCTTGTTGCGCGTGGTGCGATTGCTTCCCTGCATGATCGCGTTCTCCTTGGGCCGGGCGTGACGATGCGCGTCCGGATTAGAACGGGTAGATATTGTCCATGACCCGGGTGAGCCAGCCGGGCTTCTGCCGGTCGCCGAGCGAGCCTTCGCCGTAGTATTCGACCTGGGCGTCGGCCAGGGCGCTGGAAGGAATGGTGTTGTCCTGGGCGATGTCCGTGGGCCGGATCAGGCCGCGCACGACCAGGATCTGGTTTTCGTCGTTGACCCGCGTCTGGCGCGCGCCCTCGATCTGGAACACCGGGCCGGGCAGGACGTTGATGATCCGGCAGCCGACCGTGGCCGTGACCTGGCTTGAACGCTGGGTCGAGCCGTCGGTGGTCAGGTTGTTGGTGGACGTGGTCGCGATTTGGGGGTGGGCGCCGACCGGGCTTTTCATGCCCAGGTTGTTGATGTCCGCGCCGGTGAGCAGGTCGATGGGCGAGGCGTCCATGCTGGTGTTGTTGAAGAAAGCCGAAACGCCCATGTTGGTCGAGGAGGTTCGGTTGCTTTTGGTCTTGGCCGTGTTCTGGCCCGTCGAATTCTCGATGATGTTGACCATCACGATGTCGCCGACCCGCCTGGCCCGGTTGTCCTCGAACAGGAAGGAGGAATCGCCCAGGGAATACAGCGACCCGGGATTGGCCGAGGGCGGCGGCGCCTGGGATACCGGCGGAGTCAGCGTCGACATGGGGATGGACGTCTTGGCCGCCGGCGTGCAGGCGGTCAGAGCCAGGGCGCAGGCGGTCAGAGCCAGGGCGATTTTCGTGTTCGAGCTGATGGTCTTCATGGTTTGGCCTCGCTTAATTGGTGCTGGAAATCACGGCCACGGTCTTGGCGTCGATGACCTTGGCGGCGAACTGCTTCTTGCTTTGCAGATTCTGTACCTCGATCGTTCCGTCGGGCTTGGCGTCGTGCATGGCCATGGCCTTGGCGGTGATGCGGATGTTCGGGCCATCGTAGCGCACCGTGACTTCGTCGCCCTTTTTGACCATGGGCGGAGTCTCCAGGTTGTCGGCGTAAATCACCTGGTCCGCGCCGATCGTGCTTTTCACGCGCCAGGGACCGCCCCGGCCGTCCCACATCTTGGGACGCAGGTTGGCCAGGTTGCGCCGGGCGTACGTGACCATGCCCGCGTTGATCGGGCCGTCGCCCGGGCCGATCGCCTTGGCCGCCACCGGAACCATGGCCCACAGGTTCAGAAAGATCCCGCCGGAAAATTGACGGTCGGCCTTGCCGGAGGCGCCGATGACCGTCCAGCGCACCGACACCCGGCCGGGCTGGACCGCGCCCGCGGTCTCGGCCGTCAGCCTTTCGCCGTCGGCGATGAACACGTACAGCGGAAAGCTCCAGTCGCGGATTTCTGGTTCGCCCTCCATGGCCTTGATCTGGGGCTTCAAAACCTCCATGGCCATGGCCTGGAGCTCCTCGGGCAAATAGGCCTTGCCGCCGTACTGCAAGACGAGCTGCTCGGGCAAAATCAGATTGTTGACCAAATCCTTGAGATGGTATTCCAAGGCGGCGCGCAAGCCGGCCCTGGAGATGGACATGGGCTTGCCGGCCTGGGGAGGGGCGGAGAAAAGTTCGATGGCCTTCAGTTGTTCCCAGTCCAAGGGGTCGATCTGACCCACCGGGACCGCGATGTCGCCGAGCGTGACCTGTTCGTGCGACACGGCCGCCGCCTGGACCACCTTCAGACGCCAAGCCGGCCTTTGTTCCTGGGCGCGGGCCGGGGAAGCGGCCAAAACGGCCAGAGCCAAACCGGAGAGAATCAGCCGTATCGCGAAATGCATCCGACGAGTCATGTCGTTTACCGCCTTGGTTTTTACCGCTTGACGCCCATCGCCGTGGACAGCATGGCGTCGGCCGTGGTGATGACCTTCGAGTTGGCCTCGTAAGCCCGCTGGGCGGTGATCAGGCCGACCATTTCATCGACCAGCTGCACGTTGCTCATTTCCAGATAGCCCTGGGCGATCGTGCCGGCGTCGTTCTGGCCCGGGGTGTTCTCCTGGGCCGCGCCCGAGGCCTCCGAGACCTGATACAGGTTGCGTCCCTTGGCCGTGAGGCCGGCCGGGTTGGTGAAGGTGTAAAGCGACATCGTGCTCGTGCCGAGCGTGGTCCCGTCCTTGGCGAGCGCGGTCAGGGTGCCGTTTTCGGTGACCACGATGCTGCTCGTGTTCTGGGGAACGGTGAAGGCGGGCTGCAAGACGTAACCGTCGCTGGTGACGACCTGCCCGTTCTGGTTGAGCTCGAACGAGCCGGCCCGGGTGTAGGCGTCCGTGCCGTTGTAATCCACCTTGAAGAAGCCGTCGCCCTCGATGGCCAGATCGAGCGGGTTGCCCGTGTTCTGGAAGTCGCCCTGGGCGAAATATTTGTGCACCGTGGTCGGCCGCACGCCGAGGCCGACCTGCAAGCCCGTGGGGATCAAGTTGCCCTGCACGGTCTGGGCGCCGGCCACGTTTTGCGTCTGATACATCAAATCCTCGAACTCGGCCCGGGACTTCTTGAAGCCGACCGTGCTCACGTTGGCCAAGTTGTTGGACATGACATCGATCTGCATCTGCATGGCCACCATGCCGGTGGTCGCGGTGTAAAGCGAACGCATCATGACGGGGTATCCTCCTTGCTCCGGACAAACGGTCCGGGCGTCAATTATTTGTTACGACGCCTGGCCGACCCGCATGGCGCTCGAATCCATATCGTTGGCCCCGGTGATCGCCTTCTGATACGCCTCGAAGGAGTGCTGGGTCTCGATCATGTTCACCATCTCCGTCACCACCTCGACGTTTGGTTTTTCCAGATATCCCTGCATGAGCTCGGATTCGTTGGTCCCAAGCTCCTGTTCCGTGACCGTCTGGCCCTTGGCGGCGGTGAAATAGTTCTGGCCGAAACGCTCCAGCGCCTGCTCGTTCTGGACCTTGACCATGTCCAGGGTCCCGACCAACTGGGAGTCTGCAAATATGCGGCCGTCCGGGCCGAAGGTGACCTTGCCCTTGTCCGGCAAGGCGACGGTGCCGCCGCCGCCGGCCACCGGATAGCCCTTGGTGTCGACCAGCAATCCGTCGGCGTTGCGGTAGAATTCCCCGTTGCGGGTGTACATCACCCCTTGCGGGGTTATGACCTTGAAAAAACCCGTGCCGGAAATGGCCAGGTCCAAAGCGTTGCCGGTGGGCTGCACGCTGCCCTGGCTCATGTCGATGGTCTGCTTCGCCAGGCGCGGCTTGGCGATGACATGGCCTTCGGGCAGGAGCTTTTTCTCGCGCAGGTTGACCCGCGGGTCGGGCATGTAGTCGGTGGCCAAACGCAAAAACGTGTCCTGAAACGACACCCGGTCGCGCTTGTACCCGGTGGTGTTTATATTCGCCAAATTATTGGAGATGAGGTTCATCCTCGTCTCGTTGCTCAGGGCGCCGAACAGGCCCGACATGACTGCGTCTTGCATAATGCTTCTCCTTGCTGCGCAGGACTAAGCAATATGCGGGCCAATGACCGGAAAGCGAGACGTGGAGCGGTGTTTGGGGAGACGGAGAAAGAGGCGGAGCGGGGAGGGAGGAGAATCCGGGGGGAAACCCCCTTCCCCAAAAACTTTGGGGCTGTCCTAGCTAAGGAATTCGCTTTCCGCTTTCATGGGGGCCGGGGGCGAAGCCCCCTGGGAAAAAACCAGTGGTTCTGGCTTTCCTCTTCAAAGAGCTGCCGCGTCCAGGCTAGAAAGCAGAAAACCAAAACCACTCTTTTTTTCCCAGGGGGCCTGCGGCCCCCGGCCCCCGCTTGAAGACAAACAAAGAATCCACTTCAACAGTCTAATAACATTGCGAAAAATGTGGATCGTCGCTTGTTAGCTAGGACAGCCCCAAAACTTTTATGGTATTGCGGGATACGGGCCTGTCTTGGCGGCGCTATCGTTTGCGCCGCAGCCAGCCGCCGATAAAGACCCCGAGCATCACGGCCAGCAGCAATGCCGCCGCCATGACGCCCGGATTGGAGTCGATGAACATGCCAAGCTCCTCGATTCTTCACCTATCGGGATTCCAAAGGGCGTAAGCCCTTTGGCCGCCGGAGGCTTTCTTCCTACCCGAGTCCCGCCTGGGTCATCTTCACCCTGTCCCTGGTTTCGCGGTCCAGGGCCAGGATCGAGTCGAGGTCGCCTGCGTCCGTGGCCGCGTGGCGGTCAAGCGCCGTCTCCACGATGCGGGCGATGCCGGTGAAGCCGATCTTGCGCGCCAAAAAAAGTTCCACGGCTGCTTCGTTGGCGGCGTTCAAAACCACCGTGGCGCCGCCTCCGGCCTCAAAGGCCCGTCTGGCCAAACCGAGGCAGGGGAAGTCGTCCTCGCGCGGGGCCTCGAAGGTGAGCTTGCCCAGGGCGACGATGTCGAGCGGCGCAAGGTTCAGCGGCAGGCGCAAAGGGTAGCCCAGGCAATAGGAGATGGCCACGCGCATGTCGGGCGGACCGAGATGGGCGAGCAGCGAACCGTCGGCGTAGCGCACCAGCGAATGCACGATGCTTTGCGGATGCACGACCACGGCCACCTTGCCGGCGGCCAGGCCGTAAAGATGGCAGGCCTCGATCACCTCCAGGCCCTTGTTCATGAGCGTGGCCGAGTCGATGGAGATCTTCGCGCCCATGCTCCAGTTGGGGTGGGCCAGGGCCTGCTCCGGGGTGACGCTCGCGATGAAGGCGGCGTCCTTGTCGCGGAACGGGCCGCCCGAGGCGGTCAAAATCAGTTCGCTGACGTAGGCCGGGTCGTGGCCGCGAAGCGCCTGGAACAAGGCGTTGTGTTCCGAATCGACCGGCAACACGACCGCGCCGGTCGCGGCGCAGGCGCCGCGGATGAGATCGCCGGCCAGGACAAGCGATTCCTTGTTGGCCAGGGCGATCGTCTTGCCCGCGCGCGCGGCCGCCAAGGTCGGCGCCAGCCCGGCCGCGCCCACGATCGCCGAAACCACCACGTCGGCTTCGGGAAGGGTGGCCAAATCGACGTAGGCCGATTCCCCGGCGGCGATGAACGGCCGGTAGCCGGGCGGCAAGAGCGCGAGCAGCTCCTTGACCCCGTCTTCATGCAACACGGCCAGATACTTGGGCCGAAAACGCGCCGCCAGCTCGGCCAGCTTGCGCACGTTGTTCGCCCCGGCCAAAGCCAGGACGCTGAACATGTCCGGATGGGCGCCCGCGATGTCAAGCGTCGAGGCCCCGATCGAGCCGGTGGCCCCGAGCACGCACAAACGCCTGGGAAAGGCCGGAGAGTCGGCGACCAGAGGCAGCCTGGAGATATAGCCGCGCATGGGTCAACCGAACATCGGATAGGAGTACTTGATCAGGGCGTAAGCCGGGATCACGGCGAGCAGGCTGTCGATGCGGTCGAGCATCCCGCCGTGGCCGGGCAAAATCGCGCCCGTATCCTTCACCCCGTGGTGGCGCTTGAGCGCCGACTCCACGAAATCCCCGAGCAGGGCGGCGAAGAACAGCCACAGCCCGAGCGCGAAAAAGCCGCCCTTGGAGGCCGTTCCGAAAATCGTCCCGTACATCATGACCGCCGCCACCGTGGCCGCAAGTCCGCCGCAAAAGCCTTCCCAGGTCTTGTGCGGGCTGATCTTGGGCCAGAACGGGGTTTTGCCGAACAATGTTCCGGCGTAATAGGCCCCGGCGTCGGCGGCGATAGCCACCAACAGGATCAGGATGATTTCCGTGACGCTCATGTCGAAAAGCAGGCCCAAAGCAGCCGGGACATACAGCAGCCCGGCGGTCAACCTTGCGCTTTGCCCGGTCTTCTGGCCCGTGCCGAAAGCGGCCAGGAAACGGACGTTCTCCACCCACAGCGAAATCAGGCACAAGGTCAAAGCGCCCAGATGGCGGTCCTGGGCCATGACCAGGACCATGCCCGCGCCGAGCACCAGCCCGGTGAGCTTCAAGGCCAGACGCGACGGGCCTTTCCAGGCCAGGCCGTAAAATTCCCACTGCGCCGCCAGAGAAACGGCCAAAATCAGGGGAAAAAGCAAGGGGTCCGGCCAGATGAGCGCCGCCGCAACCACCGAAAGCAGGCAAACCGACGTGATCAGACGGATTGCATGCGAGGCGGGCAAAGGCTTGCGAATCGAATCGGTCATGTTCCGCTTCCGGTATTAAAGATGAGTCCCAAACAGCCGCCGCCCCCGGGACGCCGCGCATCACACGGATGATACCGTTGCCGGCAAAGAAGTCAATGCGTTTGCCAGCGTGAGGCGCCGCCAGGGGCTCTGCCCCTGGACCCCGCCGGGGGCGATGATCGCCCCCGGACCCCCACGTCAGGGGGGCGGTCGCCGGCCGGAGACTGCGGCCTGCGCAAAACCTGACAAAGTTTTTAGGAGGAGGGGGTTCGGGGGAGGAACCCTTTGTTCACAAAGGGTTTCTCCCCCGATTCTCCACCTCTCTCCAAAATCTTCGCCAGTTTTCCGGCAAGGCGGCTCGCCCGTTCGAGGCCGAGTCCCAGGCTGGCCAGGTCTTCGGCCGTGGCCTTCGCCATGGCTTCGACCGAGTCGAAGCGGTCCCAGAGCAGGCGCGCGGTTTTCGGTCCGACGCCTGGGATGTCGAGCACGCGGCTTTGCAGGGCGGCGGCTTTTCGGGAGCGGCGTTGTCGCGAGAGGGCGAAGCGGTGGGCGGCGTCGCGCAGGTGTTGCAGGAAGAGCAGTTCCGGGCTGCCTGGCTTGAGCGGCAGCGGATTTTTGCGTCCCGGCCGGTAGACGGCGTCTTCCAGGGCGCTTGCGGCGTGCGATTCCTTGACGATGGCCGCCAGTTCGAAGCGTCCGGCGGCTCCGGCTTCGTCCAGGGCGCGCTGCACGGCCGCGAGTTGTCCGCGTCCGCCGTCGATCAGGACCAGGTCGGGCCAGGGTTCGCCCGAGGCGGCGCGGCGGGCGGCCCAGGCGGCCAGGGCCAGGTAGTCGTCGCTTGAGCCCTCGGCTGCTTCGAGCTTGTAGTGCCGGTAGTCTTCGGTCTTGAGCCGGCCGTCCTCGTAGACCACCTGTCCGGCCACCACGCCGCCGCCGCCCAGGTGCGAGATGTCCACGGTTTCGATGCGTTTCGCCTCGCGGGATAGATGCAGGGCGACGGCGAGCAGGCTCGCCGGATCGGCGGCAAGCCTGCGTTCGCGTTCGCGGGCGGCTTCGCCGGCATTGGCGTTGGCGATTTCGATCAGTCCTTTTTCCTTGGCGCCTCTGGCGGCGGAGATTTTCACCGGAGCGCCCCGGTGCACGGCCAGGGCCTCGGCGATGGCGGCCGCGTCCGGCAGGGCGAACGGGACGATCAGGCGCGGCGGGATAAAGCGTCCCGGTCCGTAGAACTGGGCGGGCAGGCCGGACAGAGCTTCGAGGACGTCGGCGCCGGTCAGTCGCGGCCAATAGAAATTGGTCCGGTCCAGGACCCGGCCTTGGCGCACGAAGACCAGGCTCGCGGCCAGGCCGCGTTCGCTGACGTGGTAGCCGAGCGCGTCCAGGTCGCCCATGCCCGGCAAAACGGCGGCCTGGCCCTCGACCGTGTCGCGCATGGCCCGGATCAGGTCGCGCAGTTTTGCGGCCCGCTCGTATTGCAGGCCGGCCGAAGCCTCGCGCATCTCTTTTTCCAGATTGACGATGAGCTCCTTGGAGCGCCCGGCCAGGAAGGCTTCCACCTGGCGCACCACGGCGGCGTAGTCTTCGGGCGCGACCAGGCCCTTGCAGGGAGCGCCGCACTGGCCGAGGTGGTGGTAGAGGCAGGGCCTGGCGCGGTTGGCGAAGGAGGCGTCCGAGCATTTGCGGATGGCGAAGATGCGGGTCAGTTCGCGCCAGGTGGCCCGGGCCGAGGCAGCCGAGGTGAAGGGGCCGTAGTATGTCGATCCGTCGGCGGCCACGCGCCTCGTCATGCTCAGGCGCGGGTAGGCGCTTGACTTGTCGAGCTTGAACAGGACGTAGGATTTGTCGTCGCGCAGGACGATGTTGTAGCGCGGCTTGTGCTTCTTGATCAGGCTCGCTTCCAGGAGCAGGGCTTCTTTTTCCGAGCCGGTGAGCAGGGTGTCGATGGCGGCGATGAGCGAGACCAGCACGCGCGTCTTGGGAGTATGGTCCGAGCCCCGGAAATAGGAGGAAAGCCTCGCGCGCAGACTTTTGGCCTTGCCCACGTAGACGATGCGGCCGGAGGCGTTTTTCATGAGATACACGCCCGGCGAAGCGGGGTAGTTTTTCGGGTCGAAGGAGAAACCGGCCACGTCTAATTCGCCCCCCGAATATGCGCGGCGACCCGGGTCCGGTAATAGTCGGCCAAGCGGCCGTGGGTCTCGGGCGAAAGGGGTTTGAGCGCGAGCGCGCCCATGTTTTCGAGAACTTGGGCGGCCTTGCGCGCGCCGGGGATGACCACGGATATTTCGGGGAAATCCAGGATATAGCGCAGGGCGAATTGGGCCATGCTGGCGTGAACGGGCCGGAATTCGCGCAGTTCCCGGGCCAGGGCGACGCCTTTTTCAAAGGGCAGGCCGGCGAAGGTTTCGCCCGGGTTGAAGTGCGCGCCGTCGCGGTTGAAATGGCGATGGTCGTTGCCGGCGAAGGTGGTCGCGGGCTTGAATTTGGCGGTGGCCAGCCCGCTGGCCAGGGGGGTGCGCGCGATCAGGGCGACGCCTTTGGCGCGGGCGGCGGCGAACAGGGCCTCGGCCGGTTTTTGGCGAAAGACGTTGAAGATGATCTGCAGCGCGGTCAAGCCGGGTTCGCCGAGGCAGTGGAAGGCTTCGTCCATGGATTCCACGCTGGCGCCGAAATACCGGATGGCGCCTTCGGCTTGCAGTTCGCGCAGCTGCTCGAAGATCTCGCCTTGGCGCAGGATTTCGAACGGCACGGTGTGCAGTTGCAGCAGATCCAGACGCTTCACTCCAAGGCGCGCAAGCGACGCCCGGACCTGCGCGCGCAGGACGTCGCGCCGGAAATTGCCCGGCCAGCCCGGATCGCGCCAGCGGCCGACCTTGGTGGCCACGAACGGCCGCCAATCGCCCTCGGCCAGGACTCGACCGATCAAGCGTTCGCTGCGGCCGTCGCCATAGACGTCGGCGGTGTCGATGAAATCCACCCCGGATTCGCGGGCGGCGCGCAGGACGCCGAGCGCGTCCTCATCGCTCACCCGTCCCCAGCCGGTTCCGATCTGCCAGGCGCCCAGGCCGAGGGGGCGAAAATCAAGGCCGGTCTCGCCGAACGGCCTGCGCGGCGGCAAGTCCGGCCGGGGCTCGCGATCGCCGGTCATCGCGCCCTCGGGGAGACCGGCGCGCGCAAACGGCCGGTCTGGGAAGAAAGGGTCATGCGGGCTCCTTGGGGCGGCGTACGCGTCTGGCCTTGGCGGGTTCATGCTACCCCAGGGCCGCGGGGGAAGGCAAGGCGCGGGTATTCCGGGGCCGGGCGAGGAGAGGCCGGGAAGGCAGTGGGGATGGCGGCGCGCTTGACAACAGGCGCGCTTGAGGTCAAATTCCGCCGCGCGCGAGGCGGCCGAAGCGGCCGCAAGTCCGGCGCGACAAGGCGCGATGCGACCCGAGAAAACCGCCCTCACCTGGAACGAGCCGGTCACCGTATACCGGCAATATGTTTCCTACGGCGAAACCGACGCCATGGGCGTGGTCTACTACGCCAATTACGCCCATTTTTTCGAGCGCGCCCGGGGCCAGCTCATCCGCGAGCGCGGCATGAGCTACGCCGAGGTTGAGCGCCGGGGGGTGATTTTGCCGGTGCGCGAGCTCAAGTGCCGGTATTTCGCCCCGGCCCGGTACGACGACGCCATCGCCGTGCGTTGCGCCGTCGGCCTGTGGGGACGCGCCTCGATGACCTTTATTTATGAAGTGCGCTGCGAAGCGCCTGGCGAGCCTGGCGGGCCGGCCGGGAACAAACTTCTGTGCGCCGGCGAAACCCAGCACGCCTGCGTCGGACCGGACTATCGGCCCAAGGCCGTGCCGGACTGGCTCAGGGAGCTCTTCGCCACGGCCTAGGCCGCAGCCGCGCAGCGGACCGGCGGACCGGCGGACCGGCGGACCGGCGAACCGTCCGCAATCCCTTTCCCCCAACATCTTTTCCCCGATCGGAGACACGACTTCCCATGCTGCTCGACGTGCATACCCATGCCTTTCATCCCAAGATCGCGGACAAGGTCCTGGCCCAGCTCCACGGCCATTACGGCATCACGCCGGTGGGCACGGGCCTGGCCGCGGACCTGCTGTCGCGCCTGGCCAGGGCGGGCCTGGACGGGGCGGTGGTGCACACCGCCGCCACCGGCCCGGCCCAGGTCGTCCCGGCCAACAACTGGGCCATGGAAATCGCCGCCGAGAATCCCGGGCTGCTCGCTTTCGGGTCCATCCATCCTGAATATCTGGATTTCGAGGCAGAACTCGACCGTCTGCACGCGGCCGGGGTTCCAGGGATCAAGATCCATCCGGATTTTCAGGGATTTTTTCTGGACGATCCGCGCCTGGGGCCGATCTTCGAGGCCGCCGGGGACCGTTTCGTCTTCATGGTGCACGTCGGCGACCGCCTGCCGCCGGAGCAAAACCCGTCCTGCCCTCGCAAGCTGGCAAGGATCGTCAATGATTTTAAAGATCTGCGCCTGATCGCCGCCCACATGGGCGGCTATCTCCACTGGCGGCACGCGCTCACGTATCTGGCCGGGCTCGACCTGTACATCGACACCTCAAGCACCCTGCCGTTCGTCGACGACGCCCTGCTGCGCCTGCTCTACGACTGCCACCCGCCGGAGCGCATCCTGTTCGGCTCCGATTACCCGCTGTTCGACCCCAAGGCCGAGATCGAGCAACTCGCCTCGCGCCTGCGCCTCTCTGATTCCAGGCTGGAACTCCATTTGAGCGCCGCCGGCGAACTGCTCGCGCCCAAGGCCTCGGCGCGGCCGTGCGTGAAAGAGGGGATCGCAAAAAAAGCGGTTTTTTAACGCCTCCGGCGGCCAAAGGGCTGCGCCCTTTGGAATCCCGGAGCCATCTCATGAGTTGCTCAACCCGGCGGGTTGCCCGGGCGGCCTCGCGGGGCGTGATTTACGGCCGTGCGGCCTGTTTTGGGGGGGCGGCGATTTGCAAGCCGCCGTCCGGAGAGGAATCGCCGACGACCAGATACCGGCCCGGCAGGGAAACCGGCTTGCGCTCTTTGCGCAAAAGCCAGTTGGCGGGTTTTGTCTTGGCCCACTCCTCGTAGTGCCAATCCAGGATGGCGTGGATGTCCAGGAAGCGGTTGAGGCCTTTGGAGATGCGGATGCAGCCCTTGGAGTCGATGCGCCCGAGCCGCTCCTCGCCGGCGACCGGATCGGTGGCGTGCAGAAGCAGGCGCAATTGGCTGCGGGTGGTTCCGTTTTTGTAGAACTTCATCCCGGACTGGTATCCGAAGTCCCAGACCCGGCTGTCTTTTTCGCCAAGGCCGCGCCAGCCTTCGGCGTTGGGCGTGCCCAGGGCCCGGTAGTCGAAATTTTCCAGCACATGCTCGAAGACTCCGGCCGGGGTTTGAAAATAGTCCGCTCCCCGGTTGATGTCGCCGGAGCTGATCAGGTCGTGTCCCAGAAGTTCGACGCGCCCGGCCGCTGCGTCGTAGAAGCAGACGAAGATGGCCTGCATGGCCGGATTGCGGTCGACGTAGAGGAAGTATTGGCTGCCGAGCGCCGCCGCGCCGCTGCTCGTGAGCTTGGCCAGGGCGTCCCCGGCCACGAAATCGAGATACCCCGGGGCCGGTTCGGCCAGCCGCTGCACGCGGCCCTCGATGCGTTTGATGGCTTTGGGATCGCGGAAGGTCGCCAGGTAATGATTGAGCCGGTTCAGGGTGGGGGCGTACACGCTGGCCGCAAATTCCTCGCGCAGCTCCTCGAATTCGCGGGCGGCCGGGCTAGGCGGCGCGGCCTGTTTGGCCTGTTCGGGCAATGCGGCCGGTGCGGCCGGCATGGCCGGTTCGCCGGGGGCGGGCTGCCCCGCTTGGTCCGTTTGGGCAGATTGGCTGATCGCGGCCGGGCCGCCGGGCTCCGGGACCGCCGCGAGGCCAGTGGCCGTTGATGCGGCTCCGTCCTCGGCCGAACGGGCAGGCGTCGCCAGGGCCAGACAGGCGCACAGAACCAGACAGGCGAGCGAGGCAAGGCCGGGACGTCTTGTCGAGGGAAGGCGGAGTTTGCTCGCCCGCAAGCGGCAAGCGGCATGGGGCGAAACGCCCGTGATCGGCAAGTGCATGAGACGTTACGTTGTAAAGCCGGGCCAAGGCGTTTTCGGGCCGGGCGCGCCCGAATACGGCCGGCTCGGCGTTAGTTGTTTACTATGCGCCGCGCTCCGGCGAATTGTTGTTCCCAGATCGGCTCGGAAAGAGAGCTGATCTTGACGGTGTCTCCCTTGCGGCTGGAATGGATGAATTGGCCGTTTTCCAAGTAGATGCCGACGTGGGAGATGGATTTCTTTTTGCGGAAAAAGACCAGGTCGCCGCTCTGGAGCTGGTTGCGGTCGATGACCTTGCCTTCGAGGAATTGTTCGCGGGAGCTGCGGGGCAGATTGATGCCGTTGGCGGCGAAAACCCAGCTGGTGAAGCCGGAGCAGTCGAAGCCGGTGCCCGGATCGACGCCGCCGGAACGATAATACTTGCCGAGTTGGGTGAAGGCGGTCCTGATCAGATGGTCGAAGGGGGTGTTGCCCTTGAGCGCGGAGGCGGAGCAGAATCTGTTGCTGTTCTGGGCGGCCATTTCAAAGAGATTTTTGTGCAAAATATTGTCGCCGTAGGCGACGGACGGCGGCGCGGCGGCGTCGCCGGCGGGGGTCAGCGTCTTGAGCGGGTTGAAGGCGCCGTCCTGATGGACGTCCTTTTTGGCGAAAAGAGAGGAGAAGGAGCTGCGGTCGGAGTACGTTTTGGGGGCGCAGGCGGAAATGCTTACGGCCACAAAACAGATGAAAAGCGTAATAGCCAGTGATTTCGGGGAGTTCTGAAGTTCGGGCTGAACATGCATCCCTTCGTGCTCCTCTTGGCCCGCGGCTGCGGGGTCTGATGCTCACCTAGCGTGAGCGAAACCGGGTCGATCCAGGATTCGGCGCTTCGTCCAGAGGGACGCAGCCGTTTTTTTGAAAAATATCTTGTCAAAAACCCGTACGTATGATAAATTGATGTAGGCTGTTTACATGCTTGATAAATTGCTGTCAACCCCATTTGTGATTTTTTTATCTCCTGGAAAATCGGGAACTTATTTCCGGGGGTTGCCGCCTCGAAAAAAGTCCGTGCGAGGCGGAGCGCGCTTTTCCGGACCGTCAGCTCCCCTCGGCCTTGTCCTCGGAAAACGAGATGCCCAGGCTCTTGAGCTTGCGGTGCAGGTGGCTGCGTTCCAGGCCGACGGCCTCGGCCAGGCGGCTGACGTTGCCGCCGTACCGGGCCAGTTTGGCCTGCAAAAAAGCGGTTTCAAAGTGCGCTTTGGCCGCCTTGAAGTCGTTTATGTCTCCGGCCTCGTCCGGCAAGGCGGTCCGGGGCGCGCCGGGTTGAAGGTACTCGGCGGGCAGGGCGTCGCGGCCGATTTCCCCGCCGGGATGGAGAATGAACATGCGCTCGGCGAAGTTTTTGAGCTCGCGCACGTTGCCGGGCCAGGGATACTGTTTCAAGACGGCGGCGGCCCCGGGGGTGAAGCGTGGCGGCGCAAGGCCCCGTTCCCTGGCGAGAGAGCGCAAAAAGTCGTCCAGCAAAAGTTCGATGTCCTCGCGGCGTTCGGCCAGGGGCGGCGCCTCGATGGGAAAGACTTTGAGCCGGTAGTAGAGATCCTCGCGGAAGCGGCCGGCCTTGATTTCGGCGGCCAGGTCCTTGTTGGTGGCGGCGATGATGCGCGCGTCCACCCGGATCGATTTGCGCCCGCCCACGCGCTCGAAGGTCTGCTCTTGGAGGATGCGCAAAATTTTGGCTTGGGTTTTCAGGCTCATGTCGCCGATTTCGTCCAAAAACAGGGCGCCGCCGTCGGCCAGCTCGAATTTGCCGGCCTGGGGCCGGTCGGCCCCGGTGAAGGCGCCCTTCTCGTGGCCGAACAGCTCGCTTTCGATGAGTTCCTCGGGAATGGCGGCGCAGTTGACCGCGATCAGGGGGCGGCCCGCCCGCTTGCTGCCGGCGTGGATGAGCCTGGCCACGATTTCCTTGCCCGTGCCGTTTTGGCCGGTGACCAGCACCCAGGCGTCGGTGGGCGCGACCTGGGCGATCTGGCGGCGCAGCAGTTCCACCGCCTTGGAGCGTCCGGTCAGGTCGCTTGGGTGGCCCTGGCCCAGGTTCTCGCGCAGGTACTCGTTTTCGCGTTTGAGCCGCGCCCGCTCCAGGGCGTTTTTGACCGCCACCAGGACTTTTTCCAGGGACAGGGGCTTTTCGATGAAGTCGAAGGCGCCTTTTTTGATCGCGGCCACGGCCGTTTCCACGGCGCCGTGGCCGGAGATCATGATGACCGGCAGGTCCGGGTATTTGGCGACGACGCGGTCCAGCACGGCCAGGCCGTCGAGTCCCGGCAGCCAGATGTCGAGGAACATCAGCGACGGCTTGTCCCGGTCCAGGGCGTCCAGGGCCTCTTCGCCCGAGGCGGCCTGGCGCACGGCGTAGCCCTCGTCTTCGAGCACGCCGCCGAGCGAGGCGCGGATGGGTTCTTCGTCGTCGACGATCAGGATGTCATCGGCCATGCGGGTCGCCTATTTGCCGCTTCAACAATGCGCGTCCGGTCCGGCTGCGTCCGGCGCGGCCTCGAAGCTGAAACCTTTTTCCGTGATCAGCCTGGCGCAGGCCTTGACCGCGTCCGGATCGAACATGGTTCCGGCCAGGCCCATGACTTCGCCGAGAGCCTTGGCCGTGCCGAGCGCCGGGCGGTAGGGCCGGTGCGAGCTCATGGCTTCGACCACGTCGGCCACGGCCATGATCCTGGCTTCAAGCGAAATTGCGTCGCCCGAAAGTCCTCGCGGATAGCCGGAGCCGTTTAAGCGTTCGTGGTGGGAGAGCACGATATCGGCCACCGGCCAGGGAAAGGGAATGGTTTTGAGGATCTCGTAGCCGACTAAGGGGTGGGTGCGGATGATGCCGAATTCGATTTCCGTGAGCTTGGCCGGCTTGGTCAGGATCTCGGCCGGAATGGAGATCTTGCCGATGTCGTGGAGCAGTCCGGCGGCCCGCACGCCCGCGATCCGGTGCGGATCCAGGCCCAGTTCCACGGCGATGGCCTGGGCGAGCAGGGCGGTGCGCCGTTGGTGGCCGGCGGTGTATGGGTCGCGTTTTTCCGAGGCCACGCCGAGCGCCTCGACCGTGGCTTCCAGGCTCAGGCGCAGGGAATCCAGCGATTCGATCAGGGCCTGCTCGGCGCGCACCCGGGCCGAGATGTCGCGCACCACCAGCACCGAGCCCGAGCCGTGGCCGGATTCGGCCTGGACGGGGGTGATGGATTTTTCGATGAACACCCGCTGCCCATCCCCGGTGAGCATGATCTGGCAATCCGGACGAGGACCGTTTCCGGCGTAGGTCTGGACCCGGCAGTCCGGGGGGCATGGCTCCTGGACCTTGAAGATCTCCGTCAGCGGCCGGCCCAGGGCCCGGGCCATGCTCACGCCCAGCAGGCGTTCGCCCACGGGATTCAAATATTGGACGAGCCCTCCCGCGTCCACGGTGAGCACCGCCTCGCCGATGGATTCCAGGGTGGTGGAGAGCAGGCGCTCGCGCTCGATCAGGCGGCTTTCCAGGGAGTGCTTGTACAGGGCCATCTGGATGGTGATGTGCAGTTCCCTGTCTTCGAAGGGTTTGAGAATATAGCCGAAGGGGCCGGCCACCTGGGCGCGCTTGAGCGTCGCCTCGTCGGCGTTGCCGGTGATGTAGACCACGGGGATGCCGAAGCGCCGCTTGATCTCCAAAGCCGCGTCCACGCCGTCCATGGCCCCTTCCAGGCGGATGTCCATGAGCGCCAGGTCCGGGGCGAGCGAGCCCGCGGCGGCCACGGCCTCTTCGCCGCTGCGCACGCTGGCCACGGCGTCGTACCCCAGGTAGCCCAGGCGGTTCTTGATATCCAGGGCGACCACGCCTTCGTCTTCGACGATCAGGATGCGTTTGCGGCTCATGGTGCGGCTCGGTGATTCGTTATGGCGCGTCTTTGCGCGGGATGCCGGGCGACTTGCGCCCGCTCGCCGGAATATGACGCGATTTCGGCCCCGAAGACAAGCGGCGTTTTCACGTCAAACTCCCGGGGCGGGCACAAGGTCGGCCAGGGCGGCGCGCAGCCGCGCAAACCGGAAGACGAAACCGGCTTCAAGCAGCCGCGCGGGCTTGGCCAGGCAGCCCGAGAGCAGAAGTTCCCGGGCCATTTCGCCAAGCAGGGCCTTGAGCATGAAGGCCGGCGCGCGAAAATACACCGGCCGGCCCAGGCGCTCCCCGAGCGCGGCGCAGAACGCGTTCAAATCCACGCCCTCCGGCGCGGTCAGGTTGTAGGCGCCAGAGGCCGAGGAATTTTGCGCCAGAAAGAGAATGGCCCGCGCCTCGTCGGCCACATGGATCCAGGCAAAGCCCTGCGCGCCCGAACCGAACACCGCTCCGGCGTAAAGGCGAAAGGCGGGCAGCATCCGGGCCAAGATTCCGCCCGCGCCGAGCACGAGTCCGGTGCGGACGACGCAGCGCCTGATTCCCAAACTCTCCACCCCTGCCCCGGCCTCTTCCCAGCGCCCGGCCAGTTCGGCCAGAAAGCCCTCGCCCCGGGGCGCGCTCTCGTCGCTCGGCTCGGCCAGGTTGCCGTAATAACCCACGGCCGAGCCCTGGATCACGACCCCCGGTTTCACGCCGGCCGCTTCGATCGCCCGGGTCAGGGCCTGGGTGGAATCGATCCGGCTGCGCAGCAAAAGTTCCTTGTAGCGCGCTGTCCAGCGTTTTCCGGCGATGTCCGCCCCGGCCAGGTTGACGACCGCGTCCGCGCCGTCCACGGCGGACGACCACTCGCCTTGGTTCACCCCGTCCCAGACGGCGAAACGCAGCCGCGCGTCCCCCGACTGGCCGGACTGGCCGGACTGCCTGGGCGTTCGGCCGAGTACGATCGCCTCGTGGCCCGAGGCGAGCAAAAGCCTGGTCAGCTCGCGGCCGATAAAGCCCGAGCCCCCGGCGACGACAAAGCGCATATCCGTATCCTTTCGCGGCCAAGCGCGCGTATTGCGGAACGCTTGTGGCGCGCCGCGGCCTGTGTCATACCGGCTAGGCGGCCGCGCGCGTTCACCTCTAACCATTACCGGCGATCAAACAAAATGCCAAGCATCCGTAAGAGCTTACTCCAGCTGATTTTCCAGGGTTCTTTCATGAAGCGCTGGAACGACAAGCGCCGCTCCATGGAATTCGTCGAGGTGGACAAGCAGGCCCACAAGATGCTCACCGCCTGGGCCTTGACCCGGCTCAACAGCCGGGACATGAATCCGCAAGACCGGCTGCGCCTGGAGCGCGAGGTGATCGAGGGCGGGCTGTTCGACTATTTCTACCGCCTGATCATCACCGACATCAAGCCGCCGATCTTCTATCAGATCAAGGCCAATCCGGAGCACTTCCGCAAACTGACCTCCTGGGTGCTCAGCGAACTCGAGCCCCGCTTGCAGCCGCTGGGCAAGGAGTTCTGGGAGCGGCTGTCGCGCTATCTTTTGTCCCCGGACGAAAAATCCCTGGCGCGCGACATCTTAGACGCCGCCCACCTCTACGCCTCGACCTGGGAATACAACCTCATCAAGCAGGAAAACCCCTGGGACGAGGAGCTGCTCGAAATCGAATCCTCTTTCCGCGACGGGCTGACCAAACACGAGGGCCTGACCGGCGTGAGCGAACTCAAAAACGCCATCGTCTCCGGCGAAAAAAACACCCTGGGCCGCTTCTGTCAGATCTGCGGGCAACTGCGCTTCCAGAAACGCTGGTCCCAGACCCCGCGCATCCCGGAAACCTCGGTGCTCGGACACATGTTCCTCGTCGCCGCCTACGCCTACTTTCTCGGCCTGGCCGCCGAAGCCTGCTCCGCCAGGCTGGTCAACGGCTTTTTCGCGGGCCTGTTCCACGACCTGCCCGAACTGCTCACCCGCGACATCATCTCCCCGGTCAAGCAATCCATCGAACCCATGCAGGGCCTGATCCAGGAATACGAGCAGATCGCCCTCTCTCGCCTGATCCTCGGCCCGCTCGCCAAGGACTACCCGGATCTGGCGCAGCGGCTTACCTACTACCTGGGGCTGGAAGTGGGCTCGGAATTCGCCGACACGGTGATCGTCGACGGCAAAATCGCGAAAATCACCCCGGCCGATATCGCTGGGCCCTACAATCACGACCGCTTCGATCCCAAGGACGGCGAGCTCTTGAAAATTTGCGATTCGCTGGCGGCTTTCATCGAGGCGTTCGTCACCCTGCAAAACGGCATCACCTCAAGCCAGCTGCAACAGGCGGTCTGGCGCATCAAGACCATGTACGCCTCCAAGGCGGTCAACGACACCCTGCACATCGGCGCGCTGCTGGCGGATTTTGACTAGAGGGGAGAAGAATCGGGGGGAACTTTTGTGAACAAAAGCGCCCCCAAACCCCCTTCAAAATGCTTTTGGGGCTGTCCTACTGAGGAATTCGTTTTCCGCTTTTATGGGGCCGGGGGCGAAGCCCCTTGGAAAAAGACCAGTGGTTCTGGCTTTCTTCTTCAAAGGGTTGCCGCGTTCAGACTTGAAAGCAGAAAACCAAAACCACTCTTTTTTTTCCAGGGGGCCGGCGCCCCCGGCCCCCGCTTTAAGATAAAGCAGAAAAACAACTTCAACAGTCTAATAACATTACGAAAGATACGGATTGCCGCCTGTTGGCCAGGACAGCCCCAAACTTTTTTCGGGGCGGCTTGACGCGGCGGCGCGGCTGCCGTCCGCAATGCTCCGCTTAGGTTGACATGTCCGCCCCCGGTTGTTTATCAATCCAAGTTCCGCATATGCGGCTTCATCGCGGAGAGGTGGCCGAGTCGGCCGAAGGCGCTCGCCTGCTAAGCGGGTATCGGGCTTAAAACCTGATCGAGGGTTCGAATCCCTCCCTCTCCGCCACTGCCAACACAATCCGGCTTCCGAAAGGGGGCCGGATTTTTATTAATGGGAGCAGAAAATGTCTTCATTCCCGTGCGCCCATTTATAAGTACGGCCTCGATTTGGGCGGGGCCAAGCGGCGTCCGCCGCTGGGAGCAAAAAGTAAGGTACTTTGTGCTCCCAGTAATACTTATGAAACCGTCCATGCGCGAATTTTTGCGCGGATGCCTTCCGATGCTTAGCAGCCCGTCAGAAAACGGGCTGCTAAGCGCCAGGGACGGCGCGCCGGATTGCGGGAAAACTCGTTTGCCCGCAATCCGGGAGGGTCGGCGAAATTCACTTTCGCCAGTCCGAAGTTGAAAAACGCCAGGACGGCGTTTTTCAACAGACTGTTAGAGATATCCGAACGCCAACCCGGCAATGATGGTCGGCGGTAAAGCCGCGATCAAAAGGCCAAACGGATTGACCGAACCCTCGTCGAAACAGCCTCTCAGGATGGCGATGCCGGCCGGATTGGGCGCATTGGCGATGATGGTCAATCCCCCGCCCGTGACCGCCCCGGCCACCAGGGCGTATTTGAAATCCGCGCTGAGCCCTTGAACCAACGAGGCCAGGTAGGTGAGGGCGGCATTGTCGGTCACGGCGGTCAGCGCGGTCGCGCCGAAGTAGACCGCGTTGCTGCTCATGCCGAGCAGGGCGGGCCTGAGCCACCATTCCTGAAATCCTCCCAGCACGACCAAGCCGGCCAGAAAGCAGGCCACCAACAGTCCCTCGCGCAGGATGAGGGCGCCCATGCTCCGTTCATAGGCTTGGGCCACGCCGAGAAAAAGCAGAAATAGCCCCATAAAGACCACCGGGAACTGGGCGAAAACAACCAGCAGCAGCAAAAAAATCAGGTTGGCGATGACTAATGCGGCGGGCGCGGACTCGGCCTCGCCCAGGATCTTTTCCCCGGGCAGCCGGGACAGCTCTTTACGGAAAAGCAGGGTCGCCCCCAGGGCGTTGACCAAGACCGCCAGGATCGCCTTCCAGCCGAAGTTGGCCAGCATAAACCCGGTGTCCCAGCCCCAGGTCCCGGCCACCATGAGCACCGGCGGCGAGGCAAAGGTGGTGAGCACCCCTCCTATGGATATGTTGACGAAGAGCGCGCCGAGCGTGGCGTACTTCAGCCGCTCGCTGGACTCGCCGGTAAAGAACCGGTCGCGCAGGGCAAAGGCGGCCAGGGTCATGGCCGCCGGTCCGGTGATCAGCGAGCCGAGAAGCGGCGCCAGGGACAGCAGCAGGAAAAAATGGGAGCACTGGGCCGGCATGGGCAAGACCTTCGCCACCGCGCGCACGCAGACCATGGCGGCCTGCAAAACCGGCCGGGTGCAGGCGACGACCATGATCGCGAAGACGAACATCGGCTGGGTGAAATCGCGCGACTGCAGGTAGCCGATCGTCTCGTCGCGCCCGGTAAACGCGAACATCGCAAGCATCAAGACAGCCGCCCAAAAGCCGAAGACAACCTCGACCTCGGCGAGAAGGCGCCACAGGCCCGCATGGGCAGGGCCACGCCGGGCCAGGCGTTCGAAATGCTTGGTGGAGAAGGTGTGGACCAGGGCGACGGCGAAAAGCAGGGCAGCGAGAGAATGAATAAATATGTTCATGGCGAACTCGCGGGAGACTGTTTAGTCTTCTCCCATTAGTATTTCCCAATCCGTTTGCGCAGTTCCTCCCCCAGTTAAGGCATTCAGCGCTGGACATGATAGCCAGCGAATATCGTCGATGCGAAACTCGATATTCACATCTTTCGGAGTTTTTGATTCCAATTGACCACAAGAAATTTCTTTAAGCCTTTTTTTGGGTTGCATTTATATTCCTGCGGCATCGCAAAGATGTTTGGCCATGGCCACGGTGCGGAGCAAAGAACTTGAATGCACGGCATCCCGGGGAAGAGATTCATAAAAATTGGAAAAATCCTCCGCCATCCGGCAACCGTCCGGGGTTAAATCCGGGTCAAGCGCGCCGCCGGACGGATCGGCGATCACGGGCCGCAGCGCCGCCACCCGCTTGCCCGCTTCCACCGCCGCCCGCGACAGCCCGGGCGAAAAAACGGACTTGCCGCGCCGTGCCCCGGAACCCATCACAAATACGCTGCGCGGCATGCTCACCCCCGTGACGGTTTCCTACCCCGCCAGAGCCCGCCGCGTCCATGGGAAAAAGAAAGGGGGGCTGTCCTGGCATGTGTCGACTAATCCGCGCCCGAAGCCGTCATTGAAGCCTTCGGAGAGTTGGATCGTGCGAACCAATTCCACAGTGCCGGCGCGGCTGCCGATTTTTACGCCAAGCTGCTAGGCCTTTGCCCGGAGTTCTCTTTTTTTCATGATGTTTTCTCCTCGTTCATTGAAAGCGTGATGATTTTTGGTGTTGCTTGAAGACCTACCCGAAAAGTCCATTGCAGAAAAGGAAAGCGCGGCGCGGGATAAGACTCCACGACATTTATGAAAATTCATGCAGGCGCATTCTTGCGCCACTCAACCTCAAAAGTCGGAACATCACCCGTCTCTTAGATCGTTAGAATCAATTTGGCGAAAGATGGCTTGCATATTTTCCGTAAAAGACTGAGGGAATGATCATCTTTGACCATGTTGTCATATGGAACACAGTTCGCGGTTGTTGAACCTGGCGCCGGGTAGGCTCGAAAAGCGCTTGCGGCCGCCAGGAACATCCGCACCCCTGAAGATTGAATCCGGGCATTCCCGAAAATTCGCGTCACGCATAGCCTGATTGCGGAGCTTGAGTTTTTCGCGGCATTGGGCATAATCGCGCTTCACGGCGTTCGCAGTGCTCACGCAACCTCTCGAAAAAGGCCAACGTATGAAAAAATTCCGCTCGCTTCTCGTCCTGGCGGCGTTTCTTGGCTGTGCGTGCGTCTGGACCTCGGCGGCCGGCGCGCCCAATGCGCCCGATGCGGCCAATGAGACCGGCGCGGCCGCAGCTGCCGCGGCGCTGCCGCGCCGCTTCGAGGGCGGGTTCAAATGGAACGACCGCGTCTTGGGCAGCGAGGTCGCCGTCAAGCTGACGAGCGTGCGCGCCGTGGGCGGCCTGATCTGGGCCGAGGGCGAGGGCCGGCACGTGGAGGAATATTTCCGCACGAACATCGCCGTCGAACTGGTGATCGACCCGGCGACCCTGGCCGTGGAGATGTGGGAAAAGTCGCCCCGGGGGACGCGCGACAACCCCAAGTTCGCGACCGAAGGCTCCTATCGCGGCGAGATTTCGCCGGACTGGAAAACGATTCGGGCGATTTGGACCACCACGGCCACCGGCCGCAAGGGCGTATTGACCATAAAGGCGAATTGACGCCGCCCTCGCGGCGGCATTGAGCGCCGCGAAGAAGAGGCCGATCCGTCCGGTCCCCGGCTACTTGGCGAACAGCGTCAGATACTTCCCGTAGCCTTCCTTTTCCAGATCCCCTTTGGGCACGAAACGCAGGGCGGCCGAATTCATGCAGTAGCGCAGCCCGGTCGGCGGCGGACCGTCCGGAAAGACGTGGCCGATATGGTTGTCGCCCAGCTTGCTGCGTATCTCGGTGCGGGTCGAAAAGAGGTGGCGGTCCTCCTTTTCCACGATGTTGCCCGGTTCCAGAGGCCTGGTGAAGCTCGGCCAGCCCGTGCCGGAATCGAACTTGTCCGTGGAGGAGAAGAGCGGTTCGCCGGTCAAAATATCCACATAGAGACCAGGCCGTTGGTTGTGATCGTATTCGTTCTTGAAGGGCGGCTCGGTGCCTTCCTTCTGGGTCACCTCGAATTGCATGGGCGTGAGCGTCTTGCGCAGCTCGCTTTCGGGCGGTTTG
The DNA here is from genome assembly GCA_015233395.1 of Desulfovibrionaceae bacterium. Classification (GTDB taxonomy): domain Bacteria; phylum Desulfobacterota; class Desulfovibrionia; order Desulfovibrionales; family Desulfovibrionaceae; genus JADFXV01. The sequence continues at coordinate 18,997 of JADFXV010000007.1, read as the reverse complement.
CGGTACGATCCGGTCACCCAAGGCGCGCCAGTCGCGCCAATCGCGCCGGGCGCAACTGGCGCAACTGGCGGGGGCGGTTCGCTTGCGCCGGACCAGACCGCCTTGACCGTCTTGTCGCGGCCGCAGCTGAAGCGGTAATATTCATAGCGCAAGGGATTTTTCCCCGCGTAGTTCTGGTGGTAGTCCTCGGCCGGGTAGAAGACCGTAAGCGGCCTGATCGTGGTGGTCACCGGCTTATGCAGGACGCCGGACTTGTCGAGTTCGGCCTTGGACTTTTCGGCCGCCAGGCGCTGCGCCTCGCCTTGGTAAAAGATCGCCGAGCGGTACTGTTCGCCCCGGTCGCAGAACTGGCCGCCGTCGTCGGTGGGATCGATGTGCCGCCAGAAGTAGTCGAGCAGATACTCGTAGCTGACCTTGGCCGGATCGTAATGCACCTGGACGGATTCCAGGTGGCCGGTGCGGTGCGCGCTCACCTGCTCGTAGGTCGGATTTTTTTCCTGGCCGCCGGTGTAGCCGGAAACCACGGAAATCACGCCCGGAACCTTCATGAAATCCGATTCGACGCACCAAAAGCATCCGCCGGCGAAGGTCGCCGCAGCCGTGTCGCCGCTTTGCATGGGAGCTCCCTCTTTTTCGGCCGCCCTAACGGGACCGGCCGGGACCAGGGCGTAAGCCAGAGCCAGGACCAGGGCGAACAGGATCGGTGCGGCTTTATTCATGGTGATTATCCTTGGTGAAAGTCTGTCAGACTATGGAAGATACATTCCTATCGGATGTTGTCAATACAATTTCCGGAATTTTGTTTTTCGGCAGGTTCGCCGCCGCGCCGCGTCAAGATGCCGCCGCAAAGCCGGATAACGGCGGCCGGCCGGGCGCGGCGCGCGCCTGGCTGTCTTGGCGTGGTCTCGCCGTGAGGCGCCTGGCGCCCATCTTGCTTGGAACAAGGCCATTCGAACCAAAGGCAAGGACGCCGCCATGAAAAGCACCGCTTCGCTTCCCGCCGCGCCGGGGATTTCCGCAAACCAATCCCCCGAGTGCGGCCAGGACGCCGCCGCCCCGGCGCAACCCCCGGCCTTGCCGCAACATCCCTGCGGGTCGCGCACCTACGATCCGGACGAGGTGTTCACCGACCCGGGCACGATCGTCATGATCGGAATTTAGACCTCGGGAGCCTTGGGGAAAAAAAGAGTGGTTCCGGTTTTCTGCTCTCAAGACCGAACGCGTCAGCCCTCTGAAGAGGAAAGCCAGAACCACTGGTTTTTTTTCCAAGGGGGCTTCGCCCCCGGCCCCCATAAAGCGGAAAGCGAATTGCTCAGCGAGGACACCCTTTCAATCATGGGGATTCCAAAGGGAATGGCCCTTTGGCCGCCGCAGGCGTAAAAAACCGCTATTTTGCAAATCCCTCCCGCGTCTTGTATTTTTTCCCACCCGAGTCTACAGAAGCCATACATCCGCGCCCGGCCTTCGCGGCGCGTGTCCGGGAGAAGCCATGGCTGTTTTCGACTATGATATCGGCGTGATCGGCGCAGGGGCCGCCGGGCTGAGCGCGGCCGCCGGGGCGGCCAGGTTCGGGGCCAAGGTTTTGCTGATCGAAGCCGAAAAGAGCCTGGGCGGCGACTGCCTGCACTACGGCTGCGTGCCGAGCAAAACCCTGATCCATACCGCCAACCTGCGCTGGTCGATGCTGCGGGCGGAGCGCTTCGGACTTGCGCCGTGCGCCGCGCCGCCCGCCGACATGGCCCTGGTCGCCGCCCGCATCCGCGAGGTCGTCGCCGCCGTCGGCCGGCACGACTCGGTGGAGCGCTTCGAAAAACTCGGGGTCGAGGTGGCCATCGACAGGCCGGTGTTCATGGACGAACACACCGTGCGTCTCGAAAGACGCCTGGCCACGGCCGCGAAATGGATCATCGCCACCGGTTCGAGCCCGGTCTATCCCGGCGGCTTCGGCCTGGCCGAGGCCGGAGCCCTGACCAACCGGGAAATTTTTTCGCTGACCACGCTGCCCGCGCGCCTGGCCGTGCTCGGGGCCGGGCCGGTGGCCGTGGAAATGGCCCAGGCCTTCGCGCGCCTGGGCTCCAAAGTCACCATCGTGCACCGGGGCCAGGGCCTGCTCAAGCGCGCCGACCCGGAACTGGCCGCCCTGCTCGGGCAGCGCCTCAAGGACGAGGGCGTGGTTTTTGCCGAAAAGACCATCATCAAACGCCTAAACCGGGAAAACGGCGTCACCCGTATCGAGGGGCTGCAAGAGGACAAGCCCTGGACGCTGGATTGCGAGGCGGCGCTGGCCGCGCTCGGCCGCGCGCCCAACGTCGCCGGCCTCGGCCTGGAAAAGGCCGGAGTGAAGTACGACGCATCCGGCGTCGCTGCCGACGACCGCCTGCGCGCCACGCAAAAACACATCTTCGCCTGCGGCGACGTGCGCGGGAAATACCTCTTCACCCACGCCGCCGGATACGAGGCCGGGGTGGCGGTCGCCAACGCGGTTTTGCGCCTGCCGCGCAAGGTCGATTACCGGTTCTTCCCCTGGGCGGTCTTCACCGGCCCCGAACTGGCCCAGATCGGCATGGGCGAAGAGGCGGCGCGCCGGGCCGGAATCGACTTTCGGACGGTGAGCGAGGATTTTTCCGCCAACGACCGCGCCCAGACCGAAGGCGTCGCCGGCCGGATCAAGATCTTGCTCGGCCGGGGAGACAAGCCGCTTGGCGTGCATATCCTCGGCCCGCGCGCCGGGGAACTGATCTGCGAATGGGCGGCCGTGCTCGGCGGCGGACTTGGCCTGACCAGGCTGGCCGGACTCGTCCATCCCTACCCGACCTTCGGCGAAATCAACAAAACCCTGGCCGGGAAAGTGGTCGCGGAAAAACTTTTCTCACCCAAAATATTGAAATTACTCAAATTTTTCTTCGGGCTGAGGGGAAAGGGGTAAGAGGGAAGAGGAAGATCGGGGGAGGAACCTTTTGTGAACAAAAGGTTCCTCCCCCGAACCCCCCACCTCCCAAAAACTTTATAGTTTGGGGCCTTCTTGGACAAGGCGCTCCGTGTTTTTGCTCGACCTGAAGCGGGGAGCCGGGAAAAAACGGGCGATTCACGAATCGCCCTCTTTATCCGGATTCTCCCTTCTTCGCAAAAGGAGACGCCATGCCGTCCGAGGCGCTGATCCGGCTGGTTTTTTTTCTCTCGGTCGCGGCCGTCTTGGCCGCGGGCGAGGCGTTGCGGCCGAAGCTGCCGCCTCCGGCCGGGGCCAGGCGGCGCTGGCTGGGCAATCTCGGAGTCTCGGCGGTGAGCGTCGCCTGCACCTGGCTTTTTCCCGTGCTGCCGGTCGCGGCGGCCGTCTGGGCGGGCGGGCGCGGGGTGGGGCTGCTCAACGTCGTCGTCCTGCCCGGGGCGCTCTCGTTTCTTTTGGCCTCAGCCGCGCTCGACCTGGCCATTTATTTGCAGCACCGGGCCATGCATGCGCTCAGGCCGCTGTGGCTTTTGCACCGGGCGCACCACGCCGACGTCTTTTTCGACTTCACCACCGCCGTGCGCTTCCATCCCCTGGAGATCATGCTCTCGACGGCCTACAAGCTGGCGCTGGTCGCGGCGCTCGGCCCGAGCCCGGCGGCGGTGCTGGCCTTTGAAATTATGCTCAACTGCCTGCCCATGTTCAACCATTCCAACCTGCGCCTTCCCGGCCGGTGCGACCGCGTCCTGAGGCTTCTGCTGGTCACCCCGGACATGCACCGGGTGCACCACAGCGCGGACATGCGCGAGGCGAACGCCAATTTCGGCTTCAATTTCCCCTGGTGGGACCGGCTTTTTGGAACGTACCTGGCGCGCCCCGCCAAGGGATGCGAGGGCATGAGGATCGGTCTGAACATCCTGCGGGAGGCGCGCTATTCCAGCCTTGGCGGCATTTTGGCCATTCCCTTCGTCTCTTCGTCCGGCGCCGCTGTCCGGCCTCATAAATAACGGGGCGGTCCGGGCTCAGGCCCATTGCCCGGCGCTACCCCAGGCCCGTCTCGGATGACCGCGAAAAATCGCCGGTCCGTGCCCTGGCCAGGCGCACGAGGTCTTCGGGCGCTATTTCGAGAGTCTTGTCCTGGCGGCCGGCGCCGCAGAAAATGGTCGGCCGGATCGTGAGCGCGTCGTTGTCGATGAAAATGGCGACATCCTCTCGCGGCGGCAGCGGAGAGACGCCTCCCGGCTCGACTCCCAGGAGCTGCTTCACCTCGGCCGCCGACAGCGGGGCAAGGTCGCGGCGCTTGAGGCCGATCAACGCCGCGAGTTTGGGATAATCGACCCGTCGCGTCCCGCGCAGCGCCGCCAGAACGATCGCGCCGCTTCGGGCGCGGAAGGCCACGGTTTTGACGATCCGCGTCAGGTCAAAGGACAGGTTGGCGGCGTCCGCCATCGTCCGGGAGGCTGCGTGCGTATGGATGACGCACGCGGCGCGGCTTTGCCTGACGCACTCGATCACGTCTTGAAAGGCCGCCGTTTCGTTGTCCGCCCGCGCGTTTCCGCCGTCCATACGCCCGCCTTCGGTTTACGCCGGGACGAAGCCGCCCCAAGCGTCGCGCTCGCGGCGCCGTGGGGGCCGGCCACGGCTCCGGTCCATCGCCAACGGCTTGCCTCGCGACCTGATTGTTGCGCGGGCCGGCTTCCTACGCGCCGCGTTTCGCCCAGCGCAGGCCGCCAAGCCACAGGCGCGCCCGGTCGAGGTAGAGATAGATCACCGGGGTGGTGTACAGGGTGAGCGCCTGGCTGATGAGCAGGCCGCCGATGATGGTGATGCCGAGCGGCCGGCGCAGTTCCGCGCCGACTCCCGTGCCCAGCGCCAAGGGCAAGGCGCCGAGCAGGGCGGCGAAGGTGGTCATCATGATCGGGCGGAAGCGCAGCAGGCAGGCCTCGAAAATGGCCTCCTTCGGCCCCAGGCCGTGCTCACGCTCGGCCACCATGGCGAAATCGACCATCATGATGCCGTTTTTCTTGACGATGCCGATGAGCAGGATAATGCCGATCATGGAGATGACCGAGAGGTCGATGCCGAACAGGAGCAGGGCCAGCACCGCGCCCACCCCGGCCGAGGGCAGGGTGGAGAGGATGGTGACCGGGTGGACGGTGCTTTCGTAGAGGATGCCGAGCACGATGTAGACCGTGAGCAGGGCGGCCAGGATCAAGATGGGCTCGTTGGCCAGCGAGTCCTGGAAGGCCTGGGCCGTGCCCTGGAAGCTGCCCCGGATTGTGCCGGGCATGCCGGCTTTCAGGGCGGTGGCCTCGATGGCGTCCACGGCCTGGCCGAGAGCCGTTCCCTGGGGCAGATTGAAGGACAGGGTGACGGCGGGAAACTGGCTTTGGTGGTTGACGGCCAGGGCCGAGGAACTTTGCTTGTAGCGGGAAAAGGCGGACAGGGGAGCGAGATTGCCGAACGAGGTCGGCACGTAGATGTCTTTTAAGGTGTCCGGGTTTTGCCAATAGCGCGGATCGACTTCCATGACCACGTGGTACTGGTTGAGCATGGTGTAGGACACGGCCACCTGGCTCTGGCCGAAGGCGTCGTAGAGGATGCTGTCGACGAGCTGGGGACTGATCCCCAGGCGCGAGGCCGTGGGGCGGTCGATGGTCAGGGTGGATTCGAGCCCCCGGTCCTGCTGGTCGCTGCTGACGTCCACCAGTTGGGGCATCGAGCGCATGATGCCGAGCATCTTCGGGCCCCAGACGGCCAACTCGGCGAGGTTGTCTCCTTGCAGGGTGTATTGGTAGAGCGCGTTGCTCATCCTGCCGCCCACGCGCAGATCCTGGACCGGCTGCAAAAAGGTCGGCGCGCCGACCACCCCGGACAGCCGGCCCCGCAGCCTGGCGATGAGTTTGTCCATGGACGTCGTGCGCTGGCCGAAGGGCATGAGGGTGATGAAGATCCGGGCGGTGTTGGTGGTCGAGCCGCCGCCGCCGCCGGTGAAGCCGACGGCGTAGTCGATGTCCTGGTCGGAGCGCAGGATGTCGACGACTTCCTTGAGTTTGACTCGCATGGCCTGAAAGGAGATGTCCTGGGCGGCCTGGATCGCGCCCATCACCCGTCCGGTGTCTTGCTGCGGGAAAAAGCCCTTGGGAACGATGGTGTAGAGGTAGACGTTGAAGACCACGGTCGCAAGCGTGATGGCGAGCATCAGCCGGGAATGGGCGAGCGCCCAATGCAGGGTGCGTTCGTAGAGGGAGTGCATGCCGTCAAAGAAACGTTCGCTGGTCCGAAAGAATGCGCCGCGCCGAATTTTTCCCCGCGATTTGAGCAGGTAGGCGCACATCATGGGCGTGGTCGTGAGCGACAGGATCATGGAGACGAAGATGGCCGAGGACAGGGTCACGGCGAATTCGCGGAAAAGCCGCCCGACCATGCCGCCCATGAGCAGGATCGGGATGAATACGGCCACCAGCGACACGCTCATGGACAAGACCGTGAAGGAGATTTCCTTTGAGCCGGAGAAAGCCGCCTCCAGGGGTTTGACCCCGTTTTCGATGTGCCTGGAGATGTTCTCCAGGACCACGATGGCGTCGTCCACCACGAAGCCGGTGGCGATGGTCAGGGCCATCAGCGAGAGGTTGTCGAGCGAATAGTTAAACAGGTACATGACCGCGAAGGTGCCGATCAGCGAACAGACCACCGCCACCGCGGGAATGACCGTGGCCCGCGCGTCGCGCAAAAAGACGAAGACCACCAGGATGACCAGCAGGCAGGAGACGGCCAGGGTGAATTCCACGTCGTGCAGCGAGCCCCTGATGGGCGGGGTGCGGTCGAGCACGATTTCGAGATCCACGGCGCCGGGCAGGCTGGCCTTCAGTTGGGGCATCATCGCCCGGACCGCGTCCACGGTTTCGATGATGTTGGCCCCGGGCTGGCGGAAGCAGACCAGCATGACCGCGGGCTTGCCGTTGACCAGGCCGCCCGCGCGCACGTCCTCGACGGAATCGACCACGGTGGCGATGTCGGACAGGCGCACGGCCGCTCCCGAACGGTAGGCCACGACCAGCGGCAGGTATTGCCAGGCTTTGAAAAACTGGTCGTTGGTGTCGATCTCAAACGAGGTCGACGCATCGGAGAGCTCGCCCTTGGGCAGGTTGACGTTGGTGGCCGCGAGCATGGCGCGCACGTCCTCCAGGCTGACGCCGTACCGGGAAAGCGCCATGGGATTGAGCTCCACCCGCACGGCCGGAAGCGAACTGCCGCCCACGAACACCTGGCCGATGCCGGCGACCTGGGACAGCTTTTGCTGCAGGATGGTCGAGGCGGCGTCGTACATGCTCGGGATGTTCACCGAATCGCTGGTCAAGGCCAGGATCAGGATCGGCGAGTCGGCCGGATTGACTTTGCGGTAGGTGGGGTTGTTGGGCAGGTTCGGCGGCAGGTATCCCCTGGCGGCGTTGATGGCCGCCTGGACGTCGCGGGCGGCGCCGTCGATGTTGCGGCCCAGGTCGAATTGCAGGGTGACGCTGGCCGAACCCCGATTGCTGGTGGAGGTGATCTCGGTCACGCCCGCGATGCGGGCGAACTGGCGTTCCAGCGGCGCGGCCACGGAAGTGGACATGGTTTCCGGGTCGGCGCCGGGCAGGCCGGCCGATACCGAGATGGTGGGGAAATCCACCTGGGGCAGGGGCGAGACCGGCAATTGGCCGAAGGCCAGGATGCCGGCCAGGGCCAGGCCGATGGTCAGCAAAACGGTTCCGACCGGCCGGGTGATGCACAGCGCGGACAGGTTCATGCGAACTCGGCCGGAACGGCGGCCTTGCGCCCGCGAAGCCGGGCGGCCAGCCGGTCGAAATAAATGTAAATGACCGGGGTGGTGTAGAGCGTCAGGATCTGGCTGAAGATCAGACCGCCGATGATGCACACGCCAAGCGGCCGGCGCAGTTCGCTGCCGACTCCCGTGCCGAGCGCCAGGGGCAAAGCCCCGAGCAGGGCGGCGAAGGTGGTCATCATGATCGGCCGGAAGCGGAGCAGGCAGGCCTGATAGATGGCCTCGTCCGGGGATTTGCCCTCGCGGCGTTCGGCCTCAAGCGCGAAATCGACCATCATGATTCCGTTTTTCTTGACGATGCCGATGAGCAGGATGATGCCGATCACGGCGATGACGTCCAGGTCCGAGCCGGTGAACATCAGCGCCAGCACCGCGCCCACCCCGGCCGAGGGCAAGGTGGAGAGGATGGTCACCGGGTGGATGAAGCTTTCGTACATCACCCCGAGCACGATATAGACCGTCACCAGCGCGGCCAGGATGAGCACGACCTCGTTGCCGAGCGAATTCATGAAGGCCTGGGCCGTTCCCTGGAAACTCGTCTGGACGCTGGCCGGCAGTTGCAGGCGCGCGGTCTCGGCCTTGACCGCGTCCACCGCCTCGCCGAGCGACACGCCCGGGGCCAGGTTGAAGGACACGTTCGCGGCCGGGAACTGGCCCAGGCGGCCGATGACCAGCGGGCCGGTGGAAATGCTGGCCCGGGCCACGGTCGAAAGCGGCACGGACTTGCCGCCCGCGCCGCTCAGAAAGACGTTGTCGAGCGCCTGGACGCCCTGGGCCATGTCCGGTTTGACCGTCAGGACTACGCGGTATTGGTTGAGTTCGGTGAAGATGGTCGACACCTGGCGCTGGCCGAAGGCGTCGTAGAGGGTGTCGTCGATCATCTGGGGAGTGACGCCAAGCCGCGAGGCCGTGGCCCGATCGATATTCAGCAGGATGCGCGGCGCCTTGTCCTGCAGGTCGTGGCTCACGTCGCGCAGTTCCGGCCTCAGGCGCAGCGCCTCCACGAGCTTGGGCACGTAGGTGTTCAAGACGGCCGAGTTCGGGTCTTCCAGGGAGTATTGATACTGGGTGCGGCTGACGCGCGCGTCCACGGACAGATCCTGGACCGGCTGCATGTACAGGGTGATCCCTTCGACCGATTCCAGCGAGGCGGCCAGGCGCCGGATGACCTGGGAAGCGCTTTCGCGGCGCTCGGAGAGGGGTTTGAGATTGATGAGTATCCGTCCGCTGTTGAGGCTGGAATTGGTTCCGTCGATGCCGATGAACGACGACAGGCTGGCCACGGCCGGGTCCGTAAGGACCTTTGCGGCCAGCGCTTTCTGGCGCCGCGTCATTTCGGCGAACGAAACCTGCTGCGGGGCGTCGGAGATGCCCATGATCAGGCCGGTGTCCTGGACCGGAAAAAAGCCCTTGGGAGCGGCGACGTAGAGCGCCACGGTCAGAAGCAGCGTGCCGGCGGCCACGGCCAGGGTCGTGGGCTGATGGCGCAGAACGAAGCGCAGGGTCAGGGCGTAGAAGTTCAGGGCGGCGTCGAAGACGCGCTGGCTGGCGGCGAAAAAACTGTGCTCTTTTTTGTCCGGGGCGTGCTTGAGCAGCCGGGCGCACATCATGGGCGTGAGCGTCAGCGACACCACGGCCGAAATCAGGATGGTCACGCCAAGAGTCACGGCGAATTCGCGAAAGAGCCTGCCGACCACGTCGCCCATGAAAAGCAGCGGGATGAGCACGGCGATCAGCGAGATGGTCAGGCTCATGATGGTGAAGCCGATCTGCTTGGAGCCCTTGAGCGCGGCCGCAAGCGGAGGCTCGCCCATTTCCACGAAGCGGGCCACGTTTTCGATCATGACGATGGCGTCGTCCACCACGAAACCGGTGGAGATGGTCAGCGCCATCAGCGAGAGGTTGTTTAAGCTAAAGCCCAAAAGATACATGACCCCGAAGGTTCCGATCAGGGACAGGGGCACGGCCACGCTCGGAATGATCGTGGCGGCGACGTTGCGCAGGAACACGAAAATGACCAGGACCACCAGGGCCACGGACAGCAGCAGTTCGAGCTGGACGTCGTTGACCGAGGCACGGATGGTGGCGGTGCGGTCGGTGAGCACGGAAACCGTGACCGCCGCGGGCAGCGAGCCGCGCAACTGGGGCAGCAGCTTTTGGATGCGGTCCACGACCTCGATGACGTTGGCCCCCGGCTGGCGCTGGATGTTGACCACCACCGCCGGTGTCTGGTTCATCCAGGCCGCCTGGCGCACGTCCTCGACGTCGTCCACGGCCTGGGCCACGTCGGACAAAAAAACCGGGGAGCCGTTTTTATAGGCGACCACCAACGGCAGGTATTCGGCGCTGGTCAGGAGCTGGTCGTTGGCGCCGATGATCGAGGCCTGCCTCGGGCCGTCGAAACCGCCCTTGGCGGCGTTGACGTTGGCCGCGGCGATGGCCGAGCGCAGAGCTTCCAGCGACAGGCCGTAGGAGGCCAGAGCGGCCGGGTTGGCCAGGATGCGCACGGCCGGCCGCTGGCCGCCGCTGATGCTCACCAGGCCAACCCCCGGCAGCTGGGAGATCTTCTGGGCGAAGCGGGTGTCGGCCAGATCCTCGACCTTGGGCAGGGGCAGGCTGTCCGAGGACAGCGCCAAGGTCAAAATGGGCGCGTCGGCCGGGTTGACCTTGCTGTAGACCGGCGGGTTGGGCAGGTTCTTGGGCAGATAGGTGAAGGAGGCGTTGATCGCCGCCTGGACCTGTTGTTCGGCCACGTCGAGCGAAAGCTCCAGGGTGAACTGCAAGGTGATGACCGAGGAGCCGGACGAACTGGCCGAAGTCATCTGGGTGAGTCCCGGCATCTGGCCGAATTGGCGCTCCAGCGGCGCGGTCACCGAGGAGGTCATGACCTCGGGGCTGGCCCCGGGGTAGAACGTGCGCACCTGGATGGTGGGGTAATCGACCTGGGGCAGGGCGGAAACCGGCAACTGCTTGTAGGCCATCAGGCCCGACAGGATGATGGCCACCATGAGCAGGGTGGTGGCCACCGGCCGCAGGATGAAGGGACCGGAAAAATTCATGAAGGGGCCTTTTGGGCCGACTCGCCGTTGTTTTTCACGTCCACGGGCGCGCCCTCGCGCAGCCGCTCGGCGCCTTCAACGACCACCGGCTCGCCGGGGCTTAGGCCCTTGGTCACGACGCTTACGCCCTCGGTGGTCTCTCCCAGGACGACCGGTCTGACCGAGACTGTCTTGTCTTCTTTGACCACGTACACGAAGGTTCCCTGCGGGCCGCGGGAAATCGCCGCCGCCGGGACGACCACGGCGTTTTGCAGCACTTCAAGGAGCAGCCTGGCGTTGACGAACTGGCTGGGAAAGAGCGTCAGATTCGCGTTGTCGAAAACCGCCTTGAGCCGCACCGTGCCCGTGGTCGGGTCGATCTGGTTGTCCATGCTTGCGAGCGTCCCGTCGGCCAGTTTTTGCTTTTGTTCGCGGTCGAAGGCCTCGACCGTCAGTTTCATGCCCGCGGCCAGTTTGGCCGAGATCCTGGGCAACGCGTCCTCGGGAAGGGTGAAGACGACGTTGATCGGCCGGATCTGGTTGATCACGAGCAGGCCGCCGGGGTCCGCGGCGTGGACCATGTTTCCGGGATCGACCAGGCGCAGGCCGACCAGGCCGTCAAACGGCGCGGTGATGCGGCAGTAAGTGAGATTGAGCTTGGCGCTGTCGACATTGGCCTGGTCGGTCTTGATCGCGCCTTCGTATTGGTGGGCCAGCGAATCCTGGGTGTCGACCTGTTGCTTGGAGACGAAGTCGCCGGCGAGCAGCTCCCGGTAGCGCGCAAGGTCCAGCTTGGTGTTTTCGAGCAACGCCTTGTCGCGCAAGAGCTGCCCTTCGGCCTGGGAAAGCTGGACCTGGTAAGGGCGCGGATCGATTTCGAGCAACAGGGAATCCTTGGCGACGATCTGTCCTTCGGTGAAGTCGACCCGCATCAGTTGCCCGTCCACCCGGCTCTTGATCGTGGCGCTTTGGACCGGAGTGACCGAGCCAAGCCCGGTCAGATAGACCGGGGCGTTTTCGAGCTTGGCCGCGACCGTGCTCACCGGGGCGCGCATCGCGGGCGGCCCCTTGGCCAGCCGGGCCTGATCGCCGCGACCCCGCGCAAGCAAGTACCAGCCGCCGGCCGCAAGGATCAGGGCGGCGACCAAAACGGGCCAGGACAAAATCCGGAAGCGACGGCGGGCGGGTTCGAGCATGTGCGGTTTCCTGTCGCCTCCGGCGGCTTAGGCCGCCGGAGGGTGTGATGTTGCGGCTTGATGGCGTGCGATGCAAAGCGTTCGCGTCGTCTTGCCCGATACGGTACAGGACGAACGAAACCGCCATTGTATTACCATTACAAACAGTTTTTTATCCGGTCAATGCGCCGCCGCCCCGCGTTTTGGCCGCCGCCCTGCCCCGGGAGGCTATGCGCGAAATCAGGTCGAGCAGGGTGTCGACCTCGCCCGGGCGCAGGCCGCCGAGGACGAGGCTTGAATAGGAGCGCGCCGCCTCGGCCAGTTCGGGATACAGTTCAAGCCCCACCCGGGTGGGATAGATCGTGAAGCTGCGCCGGTCCAGGACGTTCGGCCTGCGGCCGAGCAGGTTCTTTTTTTCCAGCCTGTCCAGGATGCGGGTGATGGTGGGCTTGTCCTTGAAGGTCCGCTCCGCCAGATCGCTTTGGGTCAGGCCCGGCTCGCGGCAGACGAATAAAAAAACGCCCCATTGTTCCGCGGTCAAGTCGTGTCCGGCGGCGAGAAAGGTCCGGCGCAAGCCCGCCTTGAGGATGTTGACGGTCTTGGCCATTAAAAAGCCCGGTGACGCCTCGGGGTCGATGGAAAGTGGGGCGGCGGTCATGGCGCGTTTTCTCCCGAAGGCTCCCAAAAACAATGTTTGCCGGCCGGGCGCGGTCCGCTCAGGCAAAAAAGGCCGCACCGGCAGGGTCGGCACGGTTTTTATGCAGCCGATCAATTATAGTCAAGACAACGAATTGGGCGAAAAAACGGGTCGCGGCGACCAGGGGACGCCGCGCTCGGGAGGGGGCGGCTGGCGGGCTGCGCCTCGGGCCGGGGCGGATACTGCCCCCGGCCGCGAGCCGGGCAGCCGCAAGCGGCTACTCGTCCGGATTGAGTTCGGCGCGGAATTTGCGGGACAGGCGGAAGACCACGACCTTGCGCGGCGGCAGGGTGATGGTCTCGGTCGTGTGCGGGTTGCGCCCCTTGCGGGCTTTTTTGTCGTAGGCCTCGAATTTGCCGAACCCGCTGATGAGCAAGGCGTGATCCTTCTTGATGGATTCCTTCATGATGTCCAGAAGGCTTTCCACCATCACCTTGACTTCGGTTCGGCTTTTGTCCGTCTTTTCGTAAATATAATCGACGATGTCGGCCTTAGTCAGTGTCTTCCCGCTCATGCTCCCTCCGAGTTATCCCGTTCGCGCGGCGTCTTTCAAAGGTCCGGGGGCCGGGTGCTTACGCTCAGCCCAGGGCCCGGCGGACATCGGCCGCGACCAGGTTCATTTCTTCAACATTTTTGTAAGCCTTTCCGGGCCAATGGTCCAGTCCGTCCCCGGCAAAGCGCGGGATGAGGTGGAAATGGGCGTGGGGCACGAGTTGTCCGGCGGCGCGCAAGTTGTTCATGCCCACATTGAGTCCGTCGGCCTTGGTGGCGGCCATGATCGCCTTGGAAATCTTGCGGATGGCCCGGGTCAGGGTCAGGGCGATATCCTCCGGCAGATCCCAGAGAGTCTCGAAATGCCGGATGGGAATGATCAGGGTGTGGCCCGGATTGACCGGCGCGATGTCCAAAAAAGCGAGAACGTCCTCGGTCTCGACGATTTTGGCGCTGGGAATTTCGCCGGCGACGATTTTGCAAAAAACGCAATTTTCCATATTCCTGCCGCTGCCTTGGCCGGGCCGGGATCGCTGCGTCCCCGCAGGGACGAACGCTCCCCAAAACGAAGAAAGGCCTCTTTACCTCGGGACCATTTGTTTTTCAAGATTTTTTTGCTTGAAAACTCCGGATATTTCGCCCGGCCGTTCTCGGCGGCCCGGCGGCGCCTCCGCGCGAACGGGCGTTCCGTGAAAACAGGCCGCTTGCGCGCCGGGCCGGCACCGGGCTGGAGTCATTTCGGAATCTGGGCCAGACCCACGAAGACGAAGGAGTAGATCGAAAGGGCGTACATCGCCCCGGCGCAGACCGGGATAAAAATATTGGTCAGACGGTCGCGAAACCTCGCCATGAGCAGGCCGGCCATGGCCGCGATGGGAAAGAGGTAGCGGCCCTGGGCCTGGAAATCGTCGACCCAGGAATGCCAAGTCGACTGAAAGATGCAGGCCGCGCCGAAAAACAGGCACATGGCGGCGAGCAAGGCCGGCTCGCGGCCGCCGCGAAAAAGCGGCAAAAAGGCAGCCAGGCACAGTCCGATCAAGGCCCAGCTCATGTAGCGGTAATAAATGAAGGGAGCGTAAATTTTCATGTAGTCGTACGTGCCGAACGAGGTCCGGAAGGTCCAGACGTGCCAGTCCCAGACCACGAACAAATCCTTGTAGGACAAGCCCATGGCGCGCATGTGCATGCCGAAGTGGGCCACGCCGATGTCCTGGCTTGAAGGCTTGAAATCCTGTTGCGCGAACTGTTCGGCCACCATCTGGGCCTTATTGGTCTCTCCCGCGTTGACGTAGCCGTCGAATTGCTCGCGCGCGGCAAGGCCCAGCAGGGCCACGACCGCGCACGCCAGGACGATTTTGCCGGCGGCGCGCCACCGGCCCCGGTTGGCGGCGACTCCCGCCGCAAAGGCGAAGAGATAGGCGATGTACACGTAATAGTTCATTTTGCAGGTGACAAGCGCCGCCGCGACGCACAGCGTCAGCGCCCACGTCCGCCAAGCCGGGCGCGCGTCCTCTTCTGTCTCTTCCTCCGGTTCGTCCTCTTCGTCCGGGGCCGGCGCGTCCAAGGCGCCTGCGTCCGGCGGGAAAAGACCCCGGGCGGCCAGCCAGACCGGTACGAAGGACAGGGCCAAGGGCAGGCCGTCGCCGTTGAAATAACTGAAGACGTACCAGATCTGGGGGCTCAGGTAGAGAGGCAGAAAGGCGATTTTCGCCCGGCCCGGCAAACTCAGGGCCAGGGCGATGAGCAGCCCAAACAGCGTCAGGTTGAACAGACGCAGGGCGAGATAATCCGGCAGGCCGCACAAGGTGAAGATCTTGGCGAAGTTGCCGGCCGCGAAGTAGACGCTCTCGAACTGGTTTAAGTAGGAGATGCCGTATTTGCTGAGCGATTCCAGCGTGCGCGGATCTCCGGCCCTGGGCGGGTCGAAGTACGTGAGATAGTAGCGCCCGGCCTCGATATGGTTGATCTCGTCGGGATGGGCGTCGATTTTGCTGACAAAGGCCATCGCCGCAGCCAGGAGCAGCGGCGCGATCGCCAGGAAGGCCAACAGCGGGCGAACGGTTTTTTGCAGCGTCGGGATGTTCATGGACTTGTCGCGCCGGCGCTATCCCGCATCGTGGGCGTAGAGTTCGTCCATGAGCGCTTGGCCCCCGGCGTCGAGCACCGTCCTGGCCAGGGAAAGGCCCGCTTCGCGCGCGCGCTCGCGCGGGGCGACGATTTCGCGCCGGACCACCCGCGCGCCGGTCAGATCGGCGACCAGGCCGGTCAGGCGCAGGCTGTCGCTGCCGAGCATGACCGCGTGCGCCGCGATCGGCGCCTGGCAGCCGCCGTCGAGACCGGCCAAAAAGCCGCGTTCGGCGTCGGTCGCGTCGCGGCTGTCCGGATCGTTCAAAAATGAGACCAAGGCGGCGGTGGCGGCGTCGCTTTCGCGGTATTCCAGGCCGAGCGCCCCCTGGCCCACGGCCGGCAGGAAATCCGGCGGGCCAAGGACGAAGCGTTTGGGCGCGGTGAGTCCCAGGCGGTTGAGTCCGGCGGCGGCGACGACGATGGCCGCGTAAACGCCTTCCAGGAGCTTGCGCACCCGGGTGTCCAGGTTGCCGCGCAGGCTTTCGATCGTCAGATCCGGCCGCAAGGCCAAAAGCTGGGCCTGGCGGCGCAGGCTGCTCGTGCCGACGGTCGCCGCGCGCGGCAGCGCCGCCGGGCTGTCGCAATCCACGGACAAAAAGACGTCCGCGGGCTCCTCGCGCCTGGGCACGACCCCAAGCGTCAGGCCGGCGGGCAGCTCGGCGGGCACGTCTTTTAAGCTGTGCACGGCCAGGTCGGCCCGGCCGTCCAGCAGGGCGTCCTCGATTTCCTTGACGAACAGGCCCTTGCCCCCGACCTTGGCCAAAGGGACGTCGAGGATCTTGTCGCCGGTGGTTTTCAGGACCAAAAGCGAGACCGTCAGGCCCGGATGGCGTTCCCGCAAAAGCGCCGCGATGTGGTTGGCCTGCCACAGGGCGAGCTGGCTGCCCCGGGTGGCGATGGTGCATTGCGTCATGGTCGGTGAAAGTCCCTTGTTTGCGCGGCCGGGGCCAAAAGCGCGGCCAAGGCGCGTGATAATCCGCGCCGTTTAAGCGCCGCTGGGTTTGTGAGACGAGGCCTAACCGCAGGTGGAGCAGGAGCCCCCGGCGCAACCGGCGCAGCCGCCGCCCCGGGAGGCCGGGGCGGACTCGGCCTGCCCCCGGTAATCGCCGCCGCCCGAGCGGCAGCGCTGGGTGCGGGAAATGAGCTTGCCGGTCTTGGCGCAGCCGCACTTGGGGCAGGGCACGGCTTTGTCGCCGAAGACGATCTCTTCAAAAATATGGTCGCATTCGTCGCATTGATATTCGTAAATGGGCATGCTCGCTCCTTGGCGTTCTCACGGCGTTTCGAGGTACGGCGCCAGTTCCGCGACCGCCTCGAAGAGGTAGTAATCGACCAGGCGGCAGACGATGTGCCCCAAGGCGATGTGCACTTCCTGGATCAACGGGGTGGCCGCGCTCGGCACGCAAAAAAGATAGTCGCACAGCGGGGCCATGTCGCCGGCCTGGCCGGTCAGTCCGACGGTCACCAGACCTTTGTCCCGGGCTGTTTTGAGAGCCTCGATGACGTTTGGGCTGGTTCCGGAGGTGGAAATGGCCACAAGGGCGTCCCCGGCCACGCCCAGGGCCTGGACTTGCTTGGCGAAGATCTTCTCGAATCCGTAATCGTTGCCGATGGCGGTCAGCGCCGAGGTGTCCGTGGTCAGGGCCAGAGCCGGCAGGGGCGGACGCTCCATCAGAAAGCGGTTGACGAATTCGGCGGCGATATGCTGGGCGTCGGCGGCGCTGCCGCCGTTGCCGCACAGCAAAATCTTGCCGCCCTTGGCCAGCCGCGCGGCCAGGGTCCGGGCCGCCTCGGCCACGAGCGCCGCGTTGGTCCGAAAGAAGACCTCGCGCAGTTGCGCCCCTTCCGCGGCATGGGCCGAAATCAAGGCGGCGGCCGACTGGGTCATCAAAAGCCTCCTCTACAATCGGAGCGGGGCGCGGCGCACGCCCCGGCTGTCCCTGTATTAAAAAGTAAGATACTTTTCGCTCCCGGCGGCGGACGCCGCTTGGCCCCGCCAAGAGCGGGGCCGTACGTATAAATGGGCGCACGAAAATGAAGACATTTTCTGCTCCCATCAATAAGGCTTCGCGGCCCCAATGGCAAGCCGCGCGGCCGCGATGCGTCGCGAACAGACGATTTGACCGGCCGAGGCGGCGCGCGATCCGACCGATTGCCGATCGTTCTCCTTGAGCAGGACGAAACCATGCGGCGAGCGACGGCGCAGACTGCGGCGGCGTGAGCGGGGCGGGTTTAGGGCAGCTTGAAGTCCCTGGTGGTGAGTTTCCCTTGGGTGGTGACCACCGAGGGAGTCAGCCCGTTGCCCGGGCGCGCGCCGCCGAAGGAGTCGTCCGCCCCCGGTCCGGCCGACACGGTGCGCGACGCCATGGCCACCGTGTTGTTGTTGCGCGCGTCCAGGCACTCGATGGAAAAGCGCGTGCCGCCGGGCGCGGGCGAGAAGGAGCCCACGACGACCAGGGTGGCGGCGACGTCCGGCCTGGCCAGGCCGCGAACGTTGCCGGTCAGGTACAATGCGCCCTGGGTGCGGTCGAAGAGGATTTCCCGGCCCTTGCGCATTTCCTGGACGTTGTAGCCCAGGGCGACCAGGTTGCTTGCGATTTCCTGGGCCATGACCCGGGCCAGGGCCGAGCTTTTGTCCAGGGAATGCAGGTTGGCCGGCACGGTCACGGCCACGTTGTAGGCGTTGCGGTTGCCGGCGATGCCCATGCGCGGCGCGATCTGGCCGTCGAGCTCGCGGACGATCTCTTTGGCCATCTGGGCGTAGTTGTCGCCGTCCTCGGAAAACGAGGGAAAATTGATCAGGGGCGATGACCAGCGGTTGCCGCAGCCGCCGGTCAGGGCGGCGGCGATGAGGAGCAGGGCGGTGGCGACGCGGTTCATGGGCGGTTCCAGTCCGGGCGCGCTCCGGCTTTTTCGCGCGCGCGCACGTCCGCTTGCAGGCGGAGCAGGACCACGGTGTAGACCAGGGCGGGGGTGAAGCTTGCGATCAGGATGCAGGCGGCCAAGGAGAGATGCAACATGGGTTTATTCCTTCTTTGGCTCGGGCGTTTGCGCTGTCGTGGCTGCCGGCGCGGCCTTCGCCGCAGGCTCCTGGTCGGCGGCCTTGTTGGTGTCCAGGGCCAGCGACAGTTCTTTGGCCAGGGCGTCGAGCACCGGATTGGAGGCGCTGGCGGCCGTTCCCGCCGCCGCGTTTGCGCCCGCGCCCGTTCCCGCGCCCGTGTCCGCGCCCTGGTCCGGGCATTTCGGACAGTCGGGCGGGCGGGTTCCGGCCGGAGCGGCCTTTGAGGCCGTGTTTTTTTTGCCTGCTTCGCCTTTTTTCGTCTTTTTCTTGGCGGCGTACGGCTTCGGCGTTTTGTCGGCCGAGGAGGGGGCGGCGGCGTCGCGGATGGCGATCAGGGTCGGCTCCGGAACCGGGGCGGCGACGGGCCGCGCATCGCGAGCGCCTTCCCGGCCGCAGGCGTAAAGCGAGGCCAAAAGAATCAGCAGGCTGGCCACCACGACGCGTTTTATGGTTTTTTTCATGCCGTCTCCCCGACACCCTTGCGGGTTCTTGCAGCACTTATCGACGGCTTCGCAATAAACTTTACGCCGGTTCGCCCCTTGGTCAAGGACGCAAACGCCCCACGGCCGCTTGTCTTTCATAAAAGAATACAGTTTTTGGGAGGGGAGGGCCCGGGAGGGGAACCTTTTTTTCAAAAA
>JADFXV010000079.1 GCA_015233395.1 Desulfovibrionaceae bacterium | reverse complement strand
GGTTTCGCGCAGCGAAACCCGGACGCCGGCCCCGGTTGAAGTTTTTTGAAGGGGTCCAGGGGAACTTTTTTTCAAAAAAGTTCCCCTGGTCTTCTCTTGTCCTACAGGCTGTCGGCCACCATTTTGGCCAGGCGCAGCAGCTGGTTGGTGAAGCCGGCTTCGTTGTCGTACCAGATGATGACTTTGACCATGGTGTCGTCGATCACGGCGGTGGAGGGGCCGTCCACCACGCCGCCGTGGACCGAGCCCAGGTAGTCGATCGAGACCAGCGGTTCGTCGGTGTAGCCCATGGCGCCGCCCGAGGCGGCTTTCAGGGCGGCGTTGACCGTGGCGACGGTGACGTTCTTTTCCAGTTCGGCGGTCAGGTCCACGATGGAGACGTTGGGCGTGGGCACGCGGATGGCCATGCCGTCGAGTTTGCCCTTGAGCTCCGGGATGACCAGGGTCACGGCCCGGGCCGCGCCGGTGGTGGTCGGGATCATGGATATGGCCGCGGCGCGGGCCCGGCGCGGGTCCTTGTGGGTGCCGTCGAGGATGCGCTGGCTCATGGTGTAGGAGTGGATGGTGGTCATCAGGCCGTGTTTGAAGCCGAAGGAGTCGTTGAGCGTCTTGGCCACCGGGGCCAGGCAGTTGGTGGTGCAGGAGGCGGCGCTGACGACGTGGTGCTTGTCGGGCTGGTATTCGTGGTCGTTGACGCCCATGACGATGGTGGCGTCGGCGTTTTTCCCCGGGGCGCTGATGAGCACTTTCTTGGCGCCGCAGGCCAGGTGCATGGCGGCCATGTCGCGTTCGGTGAATTTGCCGGTGGATTCGATGACCAGATCGATGCCGAGTTCGCCCCATTGCCACTTGCCGCGTTCGTCGCGGGTGATCTTGATGTGTTCGCCGTTGACGATCAGGCCGTCCGCGTCGTGTTCGACGATGCCGTCGAAGGTCCGGTGGATGGAGTCGTACTTGAGCAGGCGGGCGAGTTCCTCGTTGCTGGCGCGGGCGTTGATGGCTCCGATTTCCAGGTCGTCGTCGAGGTCGTGGGCCAAAAGCCTGGTCATGTAGCGGCCGATGCGGCCAAAACCGTTTATGCCGATTCTCGTAGACATGCGCGTCCTCCGTGTAACCGCGCCCCGCGATCAGGCCTTGCCCGAGCAACCCAGGACGTTTTTGATTTTGTGGCTGACCATGTTTTTCACCGCGTCCCTGGCCGGGGTCAAGTAGGCGCGCGGGTCGAAATCGGCCGGCTTGTCGTGGAAATGCTTGCGGATGGTCGCGGTCATGGCCAGGCGGATGTCGGTGTCGATGTTGATCTTGCAGACGCCCGAGGCGGCCGCCTGGCGCAGCATGGATTCGGGCACGCCCCTGGCCCCGGCGATCTCGCCGCCGTAGGCGTTGGCCATTTCCACGAATTCCTGGGGCACGCTGGACGCCCCGTGCAGCACCAGCGGGTATTGCGGCAGCAGGCCGGTGATGGTGTGCAGGCGGTCCAGGTCGAGCTTGGGTTCGCCCTTGAACTTGCAGGCGCCGTGGCTGGTGCCGATGGCGATGGCCAGCGAATCGCAGCCGGTGCGCTTGACGAAGTCCACGGCCTGGGCCGGGTCGGTGTAGATGCTGTGCTCGCTTGAGACTTCGTCCTCGACCCCGGCCAGGCGGCCCAGTTCGGCCTCGACCCAGACTCCCTTGGGATGGGCGCAGGCGACCACTTCGCGGGTCAGGGCGATGTTTTCCTCGTAGGGCAGGTGCGAGCCGTCGATCATCACCGAGGTGAAGCCGCCGTCGATGACCTGCTTGCAGATCTCGAAATTCTGGCCATGGTCGAGGTGGAGCACCACCGGCAGATCGGTGTCCATCAGGGCCGCTTCCATGAGTTTGATGATGTAGTTCTGTCCGGCGTATTTGCGCGCCCCGGCCGAGACTTGCAGGATCAGCGGCGAGCGTTCCTGAACCCCGGCGGCCATGATGCCCTGGATGATCTCCATGTTGTTGACGTTGAAGGCGCCGATGGCGTAGCCGCCGGCGTAGGCTTTGGCGAACATTTCTTTGGGCGATACCAGGGGCATTGACTCCTCCTTGAGGTGAGGGGGGGGGTGGGGCGAGGGAATAACGGTCCCGCGTGGCGCAAGGCCGCCTGTCCCCCGTGGAGGCTTGCGCCCCCGGCAAAACGGTGAAATTATAGAGCAGCCGCCGGTATTGTCAATAAAAATCGAGTTGTAGCAAGGGTTTCCTGGCTACCGGATGAAAAGATGCCGCATTTTGAGGGGTTAAGCCCGGGAGATACGCTGGCCGTGGCCGTGTCCGGCGGCGCGGACAGTCTGCTCGCGCTCGCCCTGGCCGTGGACCTGGCCCGGAAGGCCGAGGCCTGGGCCGTCGGCCTGCACGCCCATTTTTTGCCGCCGGGCGAGGCGGCCGCCCGTCTTGAGGGCGAGCTCGCCGCCTTGTGCGAACGCCTTGGGGCGCGCTTTCACGCCGTCGATTTGTCACGCGAATTTCAGCGTCTGGTCATCACTCCGTTCGCGGACGCCTACAAGGCCGGGTTGACGCCCAATCCGTGCGTGGACTGCAACGCGCGCATGAAGTTCGGGCTTTTGCTCGATGCGGCGCGCGACCTCGGCGCCGGGCGCCTGGCCACGGGCCATTACGCCGCGCTGGAAACGGGCGCGGGGGGCGGGCCACGCCTTTTTCGCGGCGCCGACCCAAGTCGCGACCAGAGCTATTTCCTGGCCCGGGTCCCGGCCGAGCGCCTGGCCCGGGCGGTTTTTCCCCTGGCCGCCCGGCGCAAGACCGAAGTCCGGGAGCAGCTTGCGCGCCGGGGACTGGCCGCGCCGCTGCCGCGAGAGAGCCGGGAGATCTGCTTCATCCCGGGCGACGATTACCGGGCGTTTCTGGCCGCGCGCGGCGATATGCCAGGCCCGGGCGAGGCGGTTTTCGCCGACGGGAAACCCGCCGGCCGCCACCGGGGCCTGTGGCGGCACACCATCGGCCAGCGCCGGGGCCTGGGCATCGCCCATGCCGAACCGCTGTACGTCCTGGCCAAACAGGCCAAGGAGAACAGGCTGGTGGTCGGGGTGAAAAACGAACTTCCCGTCGCCGGGTTTCGAGTCGAAGCCATCAATTTCCTGGCCGCGCCGGATACCTGGCCGGAATCGATCGGGGTGCAGACCTGCTACCGCCAGCGGCCCAAACCCCTGGCCCGCATCGACTGGGACTCGGACGGAGCGGCGACGGTGTTTCCAGGCGAGCCGGTGGAGCGCCCCGCGCCCGGCCAGGCGGCGGTATTCTATGCCGGGGATGAGGTGTTGGGAGGCGGATGGATCGCGCAGGAATGAATACGGCCGGCCGATTTTGGGTTGCGGCGGCGCCGTGGCTTCAATCAAAACCACGAGAGAACCGCCGATCTTTTTCAAGGGGGCTGCCGCCCCCCGGCCCCAGAATTTTTACGACACGTCGGTCATGGCAAGGCCCGGGATGGCCTTTGCGGCCTGGGCGATGGTTTCGCGGCTGCCCAGGATGCAGGAGCGGGCGCCGGCCGAGGCGGCCGCGAGAAGTTCGCCGAAGCGTTTGAAGTCGCCCGGGGTCGTGGCCAGGACTTCGGCGCGCATGCGCTCCCGGCTGGCGGCGTCGTCGCCGACCAGGCGCCGCGACAGCGAGGTGAAGCCCTTGGCGTCCGGGAGCATGTAGGCGTCGATGTCGCCGATCGCGCCGATGACCGCTTTTTCCAACTCGTCGCCGGGCAGGGCAAGGCCGGTCAGATAGTCCCCGGCCTTGGCGAAGATTTCCAGCGTGGCCAGGCTCGCCGGGTCGCGGTAGGACAAAAAGGTCATCGCCCCGGTGAAGCGGTCGAGCATGCAGAACGCCCCGTAGGCGCCGCCGCGCACGCGGACGTGGTCCCAGAGATAGGCGGTCTTCAAAAAGCGCGAGATCACCAGGTGCGAGCCGTGAAACGCCGCGCCCCCGTCGTACAGGCGCATGGCCCGGCCCACGAAATTGATCTGGGCCGGGAAGATCAGGCCCTCGTCGCGGGGAGCGGCAAAGGGGGTGCGCGCGGCGGGCGCGCCCGTTCCGGCCGGAAGCGACCGGGCCAGGGCGGCGAGATCAGCCTGCGCGGCGGACAGTCCGGCCCGGTCGGCGGTCAGGTTGACGGTGAGCCGCGAGCGCGTGAGCAGCGACTGGCGTATCGCGGCCAGCGCCTCGCGGACCTGGGGCCATTTCTTGTCGAAATCTCCGGCGAGGCCTCGCAGATAGGCGAGATATTCCACGCCCTGCATGCGTTCGGCCACGGCCCCGGACAGGCACAACCCGGCGCGCAGCCTTGAAGACACGAACATGTGGCCCCTGGGGGCCAGGCGGCGCTCCAGGCCGGCCTTGGCTTCGAGCAGGATCTGCTTGAAGCGGCCGGGGTCGTCGAGGTTGGCGTCAAGCAGGATGTCGGAGAGGATCTCGATGAGCGCGCCCGCGTTGGGGGCGGTGGATTTCCCGCGCAAAAAGAGTTGCGTCTGCACGCCCTCGGCCGCGCCGTCGCCGCCCGCTCGGGTGGCGATCAGGGTGTCGCGCCAGATGCCGCCGGTCTTGCGGGCGATGCGCCGGGTCAGGCTCACGAAATCCTCTTTTTTCGTGCCCATCTCAAGCAGCGCCCGGCCAAAGAGCGAGACCAGGGGCAGATGTGTTTCTTCGAGCCCGGCCAGGGAAAAGCCCAGATCGAGATAGACCACGCCGTTGGTCGGCAGGTCGTGGTGGAAAACGTCCGGAACGCCCTGGCCCTGGGGCAGGTCCTCGCCGGGAATGGGGCGCTCGGCGCGCGGCAGGTCGGCGGCCGTGAGCCTGGGGATGCTGGCTAGGTCTTCGGGCGAGTCCGGGGTTTCCTGGAAGGCGCGCAGGCGCTTAAGCGCGGCCTTTGCTTTTTTCCTGGCGGCATCGTCCATGGCCGCGAGCTCGGCGGCGACCTGCGCGGCCTCCTCGGCCTCGGCGCGTTCGCTGAACCCCGGATCGGGAATGAGAACCACCACCGAATGGTGCGGGTTGTCCAGGAAATGGGTTTTTATCATGGCCTCGAAGAGCTTTTCGCCCGCGGCCAGGCGCGCCTTGACCGCCGCCAGCGGGGCCTCGAAACACACCGGGGCCAGCGGGTCGGCGCCGTGCAGCCAGGCAGTCAGGGCGCGCAGCATGAGCGACAGGCCGCGCGGGAACGAGCCGGTGTTGTTTTCGCGCAGATCGAATTCCAGGCTGTTGACCGCCGCCTCGACGAGGTCGCTTGTGATCCCGCTTGCGGCCAGACTCCGCAGGGTGTCGAAGATCAGGGACACGGCCCGGTCGTGTTCGCCGGGAGTGACGCCCTTGAGGCCGATGGAGAAGACCATCTGGCGCAGCTCGGTTTCCAGGCCCGAGCCGGCCAGATCCTCGCCCAGGCCGGAGTCGATGAGCGCCTTGCGCAGGGGCGAGGAGCTCATGCCGGTCAGGATGTGTTCGAGCAGCTCAAAAGCCAGGACCAGCTCGGGATCGAAGGCTTCGGGCAAAAGCCAGTTGACGGTGACGAAGCCCTTGGGCTCGCCCGGGGAATCCTGGTCCCAGGCGTAGGGGACTTCGATGCGCGCGGGCTTGCTGAAGCGCGGTTGGCTGGCCACGGCCGGTGCGGCCTTGCCCGGCCCGAAGAGGTCCAGATATTCCCCGGCCAGGCGCAGGCGCTCAGCCGGGTCGTCGTCGCCATAAAAATAGATCAGGGCGTTGGCCGGATGGTAATAGGCGGCGTGGAAGGCCCGGAACTGCTCGTAGGTCAGGCCGGGAATGGCGCGCGGGTCGCCGCCGGAATCCAGGCCGTAGACCGTGTCCGGGAAAATGCCGCGCTGCGACCACTCGCCCAGCACGGAATCGGGCGAGGAATAGGCCCCTTTCATCTCATTGTAGACCACGCCCTTGCGGGCAGGTTTTTCGCCCTTTGCCGGCAACTCCAGCCGCCAGCCCTCCTGGAGGAAAATCTCCTCGGTGATGCGGGGGAAGAACACGGCGTCGAGATAGACGTCGACAAGGTTGTAGAAATCGCGCAAATTGGCGCTGGCCACGGGATAACAGGTCTTGTCCGGGTAGGTGAAGGCGTTGAGAAAGGTGTTGAGCGATCCCTTGATGAGTTCGACGAAGGGTTCCTTGACCGGATATTTGCGCGAGCCGCACAGCACGGAATGTTCGAGGATATGGGCCACCCCGGTGGAATCGGCCGGCGGGGTGCGGAAGGTGGCCCCGAACACCTTGTTTTCGTCGTCGAGTTCGACGGAAAGCAGTTGCGCTCCGGTGGCGGCGTGGCGATAGAGAGTGGCTTTGGCGGCGTATTCGGCCACCTGACGGGAAAAAATCGTTTCAAAGCCGCGTGATAGGGCCATAGAGTCTCCGTGTGTTTGTTGCGGTCGCGTAACTCGCCGGGTATACGGCAAACCGGCGCGCCAGTCGAGAAAAGGATTGACAATCCCGGCGGGACAGCGCTTTATAAAAACGATTTTTCCCGGTTTCGGGGGCGATTTTTTGCTTGCTTCCCGGAAGGCATTGTTTTATGAGGGCTTGTCTTGCCCGCGAGCGGACTTGGGCGGGAAAGACGTTTAGACGAAAGGCATTGAGGGTTTTCAACAGATTCACAATCTATTGAGGAGGGAAAAACGATGACTCGGATGAGAAAATCTTGCATCTTCGTGGTCATGCTGGCGGCGCTCCTGATCGGCTCCGTCCTGCCGGCCGCGGCCAAGAAAATGGTCCCGAAAGTGGACAATTTCATTTTGTTCCAGGACTATTCCGGTTCGATGGCCATGGCCTACAAGGGACAGCGGTACGTGCAATTCGGCGGCGTTTCCAAGATCGCCATGTCCAAGCAGGTCATGACCGCGCTCAACAAGGCCATCCCCGACCTGAACTACAAGGGCGGCGTGTACACCTTCGCGCCGTACAAAGAAATGGCTCCCATGGCTTCCTACAGCAAGGGCGCCATCGACAAGGGCATCGCCGCTGTCAAGACCAACTACGACATCTACGGACGTCTGACCCCGATGGGCGTCGGCCTCAATGACCTCGACAAGGTCATCGGCGGCCTGTCCGGCAAAACCGCCGTCTTCATCCTCTCCGACGGCGACTCCAACATCGGCGTCGACCCGGTCAAGGTGGCCAAAGACCTGTCCGCCAAGTACGGCGACAAGCTGTGCTTCATCGTGGTCTCCTTCGCCGACACCAAGAACGGCGAAGCGGTCCTCAAGGCCATCGCTTCCATGAGCAAGTGCGCCTGCGGGCTCGTCAAGGGCGAAGAGCTCGCCAAGAGCAAGGCCGCCGTCGACAAGCTGATCGAATGCGCCATGTACGACTGGATCGATGACGAAATCATCGTCTTCCGCAGCATCTACTTCGACTTCAACAAGTACAACATCAAGAAGGAATTCATCCCGGTTCTGGATGAAGGCGTCTCCATCATCAAGTCCAAGCCCGACATGATGGTGATCTGCGAAGGCCACACCGACAGCGTCGGCAGCGTGCCTTACAACCAGAAGCTTTCCGAGCGCCGCGCCAATTCCGTCAAGGCCTTCTTCGTGAAGAAGGGCATCGACGCGAACCGCATCCAGGCCGTCGGCTTCGGCAAGCTCAATCCGCGCTATGACAACAAGACCGACGAAGGTCGCCGTCTGAACCGCCGCGTGGAAATCAAGTTCAAGCCGATGAACTAAGGTTTCCCGCCTTCGATTCGTGACGTAACAATCGCCAGGCAGCGGCCCCATCGGGGGGTGGCTGCCTGGCGATTTCTTTGCGAGGATGTATGAAAAGATTCACGATTTGCCTTGCTTCGATCCTTATGCTTCACGCGCCGGCCGCCTGGGCCGGGACCGTTCTGGTCAAGGCCGACCTAAACGCCGTCGCGACGCCGGCCCCGGTGGAAACCCCGCCGGCCAAACCGGAAAAACCCAAGACCGCGGCCGAAAAAAAAGCCGAGGCCAAGAAAGCCGCCCTGCAAGCCGCCAAAGAGGCAGCCAAAGCGGCCAAGGAAGCCAAGGAAGCCAAAGCCCTGGCGAAGAAAGGCAAAAAACCGCCCATCCCGCTCGACGATCCCCGGGCCCTGGAATTGGCCAAGGATGATTTCCTGGTCTTCGCCAAGACGTTCCTGCTCAAGTGCGAACGCCTCGGATTGGACACCCAGGGACGCACCAACGTCACCCAGGAGGGTGGCCAGTTCGTGGCCGTGCATAAGGAAATCTTGATGGACACTATCCACGTCGAGGTCAAAAGACCCGAGGAAGGCAGCGATATGACGCCGTTCGTCGGACATTTGATCTACGATCTCGCCATCCATCAAGGCAGCGGCGCGACCAAGGAAGCGGCCTTAAGCGGCGCAAATGAGACGAAAACCCAGACCATGCGGGAGATATTCCGCTACGACAAGAAAAAGAAGGCCTGGATTGAATAACCCGGGCGTTCGCCCCATTTCCAAGCCCCGCGCGAGATTTTCGCCCGGGGCTTTTTTCATTCCACCCAGGGATCGGCGGGCAAGGGACGCAAAAAGCGGAACGAGCGCCGGCCGTGCACCATCTCCAATAGCCGGTTTCCGCCAAGACCGAGAAAGACGGCGATCGGGGCGATCCAGCTCATGCGCACGCAGGAGTAGAGCGGGGCGCGAAGCCGCATGGAAGCGTCGAATTCCCTCAGGACGTGAGCCTCAAGCGCGCACGCGTAAGCCCGCGCGACCGCTCCTGGGTCGGCCGCGTGCGCCAGGACGGCGCGGGCGGCAAGCTCGCCGCTGCGCATGGCGTAGTAGATCCCTTCGCCGAAAAACGGCTCGACCAGGCCGGCCGCGTCGCCGCAAAGCAGCACCCGGCCGCGAGCCGGACGGCGCAGGTAATTGCCGTAGGGTATGGGATGAGCCCTGGCCCGATCGGCCAGGGCCTCCGGCAAACCGAGAAAACGCAGAAATTCCATGAAAATGGACTTGAACGCATTGCCGTTGGAGCGGATCAGTCCGCCCAGGCCAACCGCCACGCAATCGGAATTGGGCAAGACCCAGGCGTAGCCGGCCCGCAAAAATCCGGCGTACAAGACCGCCCGGCCGCGCCCAAGATCCTCGTGCGCTCCGGGCAGGGCGCGCACGGCCTCATGGGCGACATGCACCTCGACGGCCTGGCCCAGGTTGCGCCGCCAGGTTGCGGCCGGCAACGGAAACGAACGCCTGACTAGGCTATTGACCCCGTCCGCGCCCACAATCCACCCGGCCCGCAACACGCGGCCGTCGTCCAGGCTCACGGTCGCGCTCGGGCCCCCGGCCCCGTCGACCTCCCGAACTGCCCGAACCTCGCGCCCGAGCGCCAGCGCGAGCCCGGCCTCGCGCGCCCGGTTAAGCAGGAAGGCGTCCAGCACGCGGCGCTTGACGAAATGAAAGGGATATTCGGTCCGGCCGCCGGTCAGCGGTTTGCCGCGATAACGAATCAAATAGTCGGGCGTGGCGTGGTCGACAATCCCGGCCAGGCAAAGATCCCTGGCGCACAGTCCGGTGAGGCGCTGCAACAACTGCATGGACTTCCAGGTTAAAAGCCCGCCGCACAGCTTGTCCCGGGGAAATTCGCTTCGGTCGACCGCCAGGACGCGCAGACCCGAAGCGGCCAAAACCCGGCCGCAGACCGAACCGGCCGGACCGCACCCGGCCACGATCACATCGTAGTCGTTCGCCATACGCCCGCCGCCCATACTTCTCAAAAGGATGAGGGAATCGGGGGAAGAACCTTTTTTAAAAAAAGGTTCTTCCCCCGAACCCCCAACTCCAAAAAAATCGGGTCATGACTTGATCCTAGCAGGATAGGCGCCTGCTGATCTAGTCATGACTATTTTTGTATATGTAATATGTTGATCCGTTAAATTCAATCGGCCATGGAGGGGGAGAAATTACTCGCTCTAAGCTGTAGAGATTTTCAAACCGTAACACGCTATCATATTTTCCATGGTCATTATCACATATATATTCTTTTTGTGAGACTAAAGATTCTTTTGAGAATTTAAAATTTAATATAACCCAACTCGGATTATAATAAATATCTGTAGTATCGCATACTGTGGAGCAAATTTTTGGCCATAAATACGCAGTACTTAAGTCATCTACACAAGGTGGAAGTCCAATTGATATTGTATCTCCAGGCGATGAGTGTTGTAAAATGTAATTTGTAAGTTGGTATCTTGAATCTGAATATCTCGAAATTATTAACGGAATGGCGCTAAGTTGAATTAATGCAGTAGTAATAAATATTCTTTTAAAGTTAATATTTGAAAATAAAGAATATGAAACAATACCAGAAACCAGAGAAGCTGCCGAGGATATTAATATAATATATCGAGGAGCAATGTTTGGGTACATTAACAAAATGAAACTAAAAATGGTTATGAGCAGTGATAGTAAAACAAAATCAAATTTTCTAATCGCTACACATATCGAAACAACCAAAAAAGCACAGGAAAATACCCCAAGCGATTGATAAATTGCGTATAGATTGTTAATAAAACCGCCCTCGTAACTCCACGAGGCTAGGCTCTTAAAAGATTCCATGAGCCTGTCGGTCTTGAACAATATCAGGGGGGACGTCAAAATAAAAGCTAAAATGAATGTTATGATAAAAATGGTAACATAGGGAAAAGCTTTTCTCCTGAGTCTGGCGAGTATGTACAGCATGGATGGAAAAACTGCTATCGCAGCAGTATATTTAGTTGAAAAGCCAAGTCCAGAGGCCAATCCAAGCGCTAAGGTTGACTTGATAGGCGAAAGTTCTTTGTTTAATATTATTACAACGAAGACAAGCAGGATAAAAAAGGATGAGGGTATGTCAGTCCAGCATGTCGATGAGTTTATAATGTTGTATGGCATTGAATTTAGAACTGCAATCGAAAAGATTGCAGGGCGTATTCCGTACGAGTGGCGCATGATTGCAGCGACTATAAATATAGAAAAAACAGAGAACGATAGTGCCGTAAGCCTGCAAATTATTAAAGCGGCCTCATGATAAGGTTTATCCAGAGCAATAAAGTTTTGTAAAAAACCGACAAACTCATAGAAAGATTTAAAAATCAATCCCCCTATGTTGTGTAAAAGCAATGGTTGTCTAAAATCATTATACGCGCTGAGGTATGAAGGAAAATTGTAAATGTAGGAAGATATCTTCGGTTCGTCAGGGTGAAAGCCGGTGTTTATCGGATCGATAAGAGAAGTGCCCCAGGCGATTGGCATCAACCGTATAAGTACGCCGAAGCAGCATGACACGAATAGGTATAGTGCATATTGGCGTTCTTTTGATTTCATGCACATTTCTCGCTAAAGAATGCCGATCTGCCTACCATTAACGGGAGCAGAAAATTTCTTGCTTTTCGTGCTCCCGTTTATTTGTACGGCCCCGCTTTTGGCGGGGCCAAGCGGCGTCCGCCGCTGGGTGCGTAAAGTTAAAAACTTTGCGCTCCCAGTAATAAACAACCACCAGCGACAAATGGTGGGTTTAAGCCAGCCGACTAAAAGTCAAGCCTTGAACGAGCAAGCTTCACAACCGGTTGCTCTGCATCGAAACCAACGTTGGAGTCTCGCCCCCGCTAAATTGGACAACCTTCGTTATTAACGGGAGCAGAAAATGTCCTCATTTTTGCGCTCTCTCTGACGAACGAGAGAGCGCACAGTGCTCTCGACGTGCACAAAAAAAGTTTCTCCTCAGATTTTCTCCTCCCTCATTCGCTTTCAAATTCTAACACAGCGTCGCGGCGCGGCGCAGGCGGGCCAGGACGCGTTTTTCGCCCAGGACTTCCATCATTTCGAAGAGGCCGGGGCTGGCGGTCGAGCCGGTCAGGGCGACCCGGATCGGCTGGGCCAGGACCTTGAATTTGACGGCCTTGGTTTCGAGGTAAGCGTTGAAGGCCGCTTCCAGCTCGGCGTGGCCGAAGCCGTCAAGCGCACTAAGCATCGCGACGATGGCCAGGAGATGATCCTTGATTTCGGGAGTGAGGAACTTGGCCGCCGCCTCGGCGTCGATGGGCAGGGCGTCGTCGGCCGCCAGGAAACAGGCGGCCTTATCGGCCATTTCCACCAGGGTTTGCGACCTGGCTTGCAGCAGGGGGATAATCGCCGACAGGTAGTCCGGATCAGCGGCCGGCCGGCCGCGCTCGCCAAGGACGTCGTTGACAAGCCCGGCCAGGCGCGCAACCGGCGCCTCCTTGATGTAATGGGCGTTGAGCCACAAAAGTTTTTCGGGATTGAACACGCTGGCCGACTTGCCGAGCGCTTCCAGCGAAAAGACCTCGCGCAGGCCGGCCAGGGAAAAAATCTCCTGGTCGCCGTGCGACCAGCCAAGGCGCACCAGGTAATTGACCAGGGCCTCGGGCAGGTAGCCGTCGCGGCGGTAGTCGATCACCGAGGTCGCGCCGTGGCGCTTGCTCATCTTCTTCTTGTCCGGGCCGAGGATCATGGGCACGTGGCCGAAGTGCGGCAAGGGCAGACCGAGCGCCTGGTAGATCAAAATCTGCTTGGGCGTGTTGTTCAAATGGTCGTCGCCGCGGATGACGTGGGTCACGTCCATGGAGGCGTCGTCCACGACCACGGCCAGATTGTACGTCGGCGTGCCGTCGGCGCGGCGCAGAATCATGTCGTCGAGTTCGGCGTTCTCGAACACCACCGGCCCCTTGACCACGTCCGCGACCAGCGTGGTCCCGGTCAAGGGCGCCGCAAGCCGCACCACCCGTCCGGGGCCGGGGCCAAGCCCGGCGCGGCGGCACTTGCCGTCGTACTTGGGCTTGAGCCCTCGGGCGCGGGCCTGCTCGCGCATGGCCTCGACTTCATCCGGAGTGCACGAACACCAGTACGCCCCGCCGGAAGCGAGCAGCTCGTCGATGCGCTCGTTGTACACATCGAAGCGCTTGCTCTGATACGACGGCTCGCCGTCGTAATCCAAACCGAGCCAGCGCATCGACGCCAGAATCGAATCCGTCATCTCCTGCGTGGAACGAAGCTGGTCCGTGTCCTCGATGCGCAACAAAAACGTCCCGCCATGGCGTCTGGCGAAAAGCCAGTTGAATATCGCCGTCCGGGCGCCGCCGATATGCAAATGCCCGGTCGGACTGGGAGCAAAACGCGTGACAACCTGAGTCATGACCACTCCTGCGTAAAATACGTCGCATGCGGGTAAAACCTTTGCCCGGCCTTGTCAATTTGGAGAGAAGAGAACCGGGAGGGGAACCTTTTGTGAACAAAAGGTTCCCCTCCCGGACCCTCCCTTCCAAAAAACTTTACCCTGTGCGCTTGGCCTCTTTGCGCGCCGCGCAAAGAGGCCAAGCGCACAGGCAAGATGTTTTATGGCAGAGATGGCCGGGCAGGGAATCGATTGATCCGGCAAAAAGGCGGCCCGGGCTGTCGAGGGGGTCCGGGGGCGGTCACCGCCCCCGGTGGGGTCCAGGGGCGAAGCCCCTGATCTTATTCCCCTGCTTCGACAGCGTCCAGGCCGGCGCGGATCTCGTCGATGTGCTGTTTGTATTCG
Source organism: Desulfovibrionaceae bacterium (assembly GCA_015233395.1). Taxonomy (GTDB): domain Bacteria; phylum Desulfobacterota; class Desulfovibrionia; order Desulfovibrionales; family Desulfovibrionaceae; genus JADFXV01. The sequence continues at coordinate 1,457 of JADFXV010000079.1, read as the reverse complement.
GCCAGGAGGCGTTCGTTTTCCGCGCGCCGGCCGGCCAGGAGTTGTTCCAGTTCGTCGAGGCTGGCGGTGCCGTATTCCTTTCTGGCCTTGGCTTCGAGTTCGGCGATTTGGCCTTTTAAGTTGTCCAGGTTTTGTTCGGCGCGGACTTTTTCTTCGCGCAGGCGTTCGAAATCGGCCTTCAGGCCCGCGAGTTCGCGTTCCAGCGCGGCGTCGCGGCCGTCATCCGTCGCGGTTGTCGTCTTTTGCATTGGCGGCCTCCTGGTAGAGTTCCCAGATCAGGCTGGTTTCCGGGTGTTCGGGGTTGAGATTGGCGGCCAGGAATTCGCGCAGTCCCTGGCCTTCGCGGGTCCGTTTCCAGGCCAGGCGTTCCAGGCCCTTGACGAACCGCGATTCCTGTTCGGGCGAGTCGCTTTCGGCCGGAAATTCCTGGTCCGGGAAGACCGAGTAGAACGGCAGGTGCGGCACGGGCCACATTTCCAGTTCAGCTGAGCCCGGCCGCCAGATCGAGGCTGCCGGGACGCGGGTCAGGGTGCGCCGGGCGAAGGACAGCCGGGTGATGTTGCCAGGATTGGCCCAGGTGGTCGAGCCCGCGCGCACGGCCGGTTGCGGCCTGTGGATGTGGCCGTTGATGATCCAGTCGACGCCTTGGATTTCGCGCGGCCGGATCTGGCGATCCGGGAAGTCCGGGAAGCCGATGCCGTGGTGGGTGATCCAGACCACGCTCACGCCGTCTTCCTTGTCGAAGGCGCGCGGCAGGGGCGAGGCGTCGGGCGAGGCGCCGACGAGCGCTTCGCCCGTGGGCGTGAGCAGGTGGAAAACCGGTCCGGGCTCGCTGATGACCCGCACCGCCCCGGCGGCGTCGAGCACGGCGAGCGACACGTCGCGGGTGTAGCGCGCCTGGTATTTGTCGTGGTTGCCGACCAGGACGTAGGGTTTGACCGGCGAGAACAGTTCGATGAGCGCAACCAGCAGGTCGTTGGGGTTTTCTCTGGGCCAGTGGAACAGGTCGCCGAGAAAGACCGGCACGCACTCGGTGCGGGCCGCTTGCGCGAGGCAGGCGGCGATCTTGTCCATGACCTGGTCCTTGTAGCCTTCCAGGCGCTGGCCGGGCGGCGTGGCGGCGATGTGCGCGTCCGGGATGCAAAAGAGCCCGTTCGCTTCGATGCGCGGCACTTCGCCCGTAAGCCCGGCCGGGCCAATCCGGTCAAGCTGGCCGCTCATGCCGCGCCGCCTTGAGGATCGTGGCCAATTGAACCAATTGCGCCAGTCGCGCCGGCCGCGCCGGCCGCGCCGAAAAAATGCTCCGCATCGAGCACGCCGCCGCACAGCGGGCAAGCGCCGATGTCGCGCAGGCGCGCGGCGATGGCGGCGCGCGCGGAGTCGAAACCGGCGGCCGCCTTGACGGCGGCCGTCTGGGCGTCGTCGATTTTTCCGGCCATGGCCCGCAAGCCCGCGAC
>JADFXV010000078.1 GCA_015233395.1 Desulfovibrionaceae bacterium | reverse complement strand
ATTCCGAACTCGGAAGTTAAGCCCTCCATCGCCGATGATACTGCGTATTTATGCGTGGGAAAGTAGGTCGTCGCCAGGGATCTTTACAACGCAAAACCCCCCCCGAGGAGACTCGGCGGGGGTTTTGTGCGTTGGCGCACGGCCTGGCTCGAAGCGCCTTCCTTGTCCAGGTGGCCAAGGCGGCCATGCGGGGGGAGATCGATTCCACCACTGCGCCCAAATGAAAAACCCCCCGTCCGGTCGCCCGGGCAGGGGGTTTTGTGGTTGGTGGGCAGCGTGGGTGGGATGGAAAAGCCGCCCGGAGGGGGGTCTTCAGGCGGGCGTCGCCCGGGGGCGGCCGCCATGGGAACAAGACATTCTGCACACATACAGCATCCGGAGAAAAAATGGCAAGGGAAAAATAAAGAGAGCCCATGGAAGCATGCTTCCAAAGAGCGCCAGCCGGGCGTTTGCATAATAAAGTCGCTGGAATAGAAAATATTTTTATTGCGGGAGCAAAAAAAAGACCCCGGGGCGCGCCGAAACGCCCCGGGGGCCGGGCTGGCAGGCGGGAATCGGGGTCATTTTACGCGCTTCGGCTTGACCATGACCATCACCGTTTCGGTGTACCGGGCGAAAATCCGGTCGCCCTTCTTCACTTCGGAAAATCCCTTCACCGGCCTGGTCAGCTTGTACTTGAGCGTCTTGCCGTCCACGCCGGCCAGCGTGATATACCCGCCCTTCTTGTCGTAGTTCTCGACGACCGCGCTGGTGACGTGCGTTTCCACGGTATACTTGACCGGCTTGCCGTGGGGCGTGGTGTCGTAGGTCACGTCCTTGAGCTTGTACGATTGCGCGTCCTCGCCTTCTTTCATGAGGTAGAGCAGAAGCGAGGTCGTCCGCCTCACGTCCACGGCGTCGCCGGGATGGACCTGGTCCAGATTCTTCACCTTGGGATCGAGCTTGACCTCGATCTCCTTGCCGTCCTCCAGCTTGAGCTTGGAGGTCATGGCCGCCAAATCGATGCTCTCGATCTGCGCCTTGGCATGGTGCGTTTCGATGGTGAACTGGCCCTGCTCCTCGCCGGCGGCGGCCGCCCAGGCGAACGATGCGGCGAGCAATAAAAAGGACAGGGTCGAAAACAGGATACAACGCTTCATGGATTGCCTCCGTTTGAAATGAGCGCGGCGCTTAGGCGAGGATACCGCGAGCGGCCGCGTCCGGCAATACGCAAGTTGGCCGCGAATTGGCCCAAATTGGCCGGATAAACCGGAAAACCCGGCCTTGACACGCGGGCCGGTTTCACGAATTTTGCGGCAAAAGACCGCCAAGGAGACCGCAATGCCCTTCGTCAACATCAAGATCACCCGCGAGGGAGCGACCGCCGAACAAAAACGGCAACTCATCAAAGGCGCAACCGATCTGATGGTCAACGTCCTGGGAAAAAATCCAGCCACAACGATCGTGCTCATCGAAGAAATCGACACCGATAACTGGGGCCTGGGCGGCGAATCGATCACCGAACGCCGTAAACGGGGATCATAAGCGAACCCCTGCGGGGGCCAAAGGGGCGTTGCCCCTTTGGAAACCCCACCGGGGCTCCCCCCTGGGCCCCACCGGGGCTCCGCCCCGGACCCCGCCGGGGGGCATGATGCCCCCCGGACCCCCGCGTCGGGGGGCTCGGCCGAGCCCCCTACCGTGGGGGTCCGGGGGCGATCATCGCCCCCGGCGGGGTCCAGGGGCAGCGCCCCTGGTTTTCCCGCCAACCACCCAAGGAGCGTTCATGGCCGGACACGCCAATGCCTTGATTCACGAGAAAAGTCCCTATCTGTTGCAGCACGCCCACAATCCGGTGGACTGGCTGCCTTGGGGGGAAGCGGCGCTGGCCAAGGCCGTGAGCCTGGACAAGCCCATTTTCCTGTCCATCGGCTATTCCACCTGCCACTGGTGCCACGTCATGGAGCGCGAATGTTTCGAGGACGCCGAGACGGCGGCGCTGCTCAACGACGTGTTCGTGTGCATCAAGGTCGATCGCGAGGAGCGGCCGGATCTTGATTCCGTGTACATGCTCGCCTGCCAGGCCATGACCGGCAGCGGCGGCTGGCCGTTGAACATCTTGCTCACCACCCGGGGCTGGCCGTTTTACGCCGCCACGTACATCCCGAAATTGTCCGGGTTCGGGCGCATGGGGCTGATGGAGTTCGCGCCCACGGTGCGCCGGATCTGGACGGACAAACGTCAGGAGGTCGAGGACACGGCCAGGCAGGTGGCCGAAAGCCTGGCCGGCGCGGCCGGCAACGTCGCGCGCGCGGCGAAGGCGCTTCCCGGAGCGGCCGAGTCGGACGAGGCCTACCGGCAATTGTCCGGACATTTCGACGCGTCCCGGGGCGGTTTCGGCGAGGCGCCGAAATTCCCGAGTCCGCACAACCTGCTTTTTCTGCTGCGCTATTTCAAGCGCACGGGCCAGCAACCGGCCCTGGCCATGGTCGAAAGCACGCTCTCGTCCATGCGCCTGGGCGGCGTTTTCGACCAGGTCGGGCTGGGCTTTCATCGCTATTCCACGGACGCCTTCTGGCGCCTGCCCCACTTCGAGAAGATGCTCTACGACCAGGCCATGCTCATGCTCGCCTATACCGAGGCCTCGCTCGTCGCGGATAACCCGGTTTTCGCCCAGACCGCCAAGGAGATCGCGACCTACGTCCTGCGCGATCTGGCCTTGCCGGAAGGCGTTTTCGCCTGCGGCGAGGACGCCGACAGCGAGGGCGTGGAAGGCAAGTTCTATGTCTGGAAGTCTGCTGAAATAAAGGAAATATTGAGTCCGGACGCCGCCGCCCTGTTTCTGGCGGCGTTCAATTTCAAGGACGAGGGCAATTTCGAGGACGAGGCCACGGGCCAAAAGACCGGCGAGAACATTCCCTATCTGACCGTCGATCTGGCCAGGATCGCAAGCGATCTGGGCGTCGCGCCGGACGAGCTCGACGAGCGTCTGGACGCGGCGCTGCACGCCGTGTTCGCCGTCCGGCAAAAGCGCGTGCGCCCCCACCGCGACGACAAGGCGCTCACCGACTGGAACGGATTGGCCGTGGCCGCGCTGGCCAGGTCGGGTTTCGCCCTAAACGACGAGCGCCTGATCGGCGCGTCGCGCCGGGCGGCCGAGTTTTTGCTGTCGCGCCTGACGGTTGGGCCGAATGGGCCAATTGGTTCGGACGGTTCGGATGATGCGGCCGGTCTGCTGCACCGCTTCCGCGACGGCGAGGCGGGCATCGACGGCTTTTTCGACGATTACGCCTATCTGGTCTTCGGCTTGATCGAGCTCTACCAGGCCGATTTCAACCCCGCCTGGCTGGCCGCGGCCGTGCGCCTGACGGACGCGAGCATCAAGCGTTTCCGCGACGAGGCGGGCGGGGGTTTTTATCTCACCGCCCACGGCGGCGAAGAGCTGTTCATGCGCCCCAAGGAATCCCAGGACGGGGCCATGCCGTCGGGCAATTCCGTGGCCATGGGCAACCTGCTGCGCCTGTCCAGGCTGACCGGGCGGGAGGATTACCGCGCCTTGGCCGAGGAGACCGGCCGGGCTTTCGGGGCGCTGGTCGCGGCCATGCCCGGCGGGTTCACGCACATGCTGTGCGCCGTCGAAGACATGCTCGCCCCGGCCCGGCAGGTGACCATCGCGGCCCACGCGCCGTCCGGGCAAACCCGGGCCATGCTCGCGGCGCTGCGCCGGAGCTACGCGCCCGGGCTGGCCGTCCACCTGCGCACGGACGCCTCCAAGGAGGCGTTGGCCGCGCTTGCGCCGTACACCGCCGCACAATTGCCCTTGGAAGATACGGCCACGGCGTACGTCTGTTCGGGCGAGACCTGCGTTTCGATGCTGCACGACCCGGAGTCGCTGGAGCGGCTGCTTCAAGGCGAGAAGGGATAATGACAATGAAGGGGCTGAATTTATAAAGTTTTTCCCCGGTCTTCGCCGTCTTCTTATTTCCCGTCCGCCTGGGTCTTGGCGTAGGAGTCGCGCAGGGCGACCGAGCGGTTGAAGACCGGCCGGTCCGGGGCGTGTTCCTTCGAATCGGCGCAGAAATAGCCGTGGCGTTCGAACTGGATAAAGGCTTCCGGGGCCAGGGCGGCCAGGGACGGTTCGATTTTGCAGCGGGTCAGAGTGGTCAGGGAGTTCGGGTTGACAAGCTCCTTGAAATCGCGGTCCTTGCCGGCGAGCGGATTTTCCACGGTGAACAGGCGGTCGTAGAGGCGCACGGTGGCGTTGACGGCGCTGGCCGCGTCCACCCAGTGGATGGTGCCCTTGACCTTGCGGCCGTCGTCCGACCAGCCGCCCCGGGTCTTGGGGTCGTAGGTGCAACGGACTTCGGTGACTTCGCCGGACTCGTTTCGGGAAAAACCGGTGCAGGTCACGTAGTAGGCGTGGCGCAGGCGCACTTCCGAGCCCGGGAAAAGGCGGTGGAATTTTTTGGGCGGCTCGGCGCGGAAATCCTCGGCGTCGATGTAGAGTTCGCGGGAAAACGACAGCGAACGGCTGCCCATGTCCGGGTTTTCCGGGTGGTTCTGGCAGATGAATTCCTCGGCCTGGCCCTCGGGGTAGTTTTCGATCACAAGCCTCACCGGATTCAAAACCGCCATGGCGCGCGGGGCGCGGACGTTTAAGTCCTCGCGCAGGCAGTGTTCGAGCAGCGAAATGTCCACCATGTTGTCGGCCCGGGCCACGCCGATGCGCTCGCAGAAATCGCGCAGGGCTTCGGGCGTATACCCCCGGCGGCGCACGCCGCGCAGGGTGGGCATGCGCGGATCGTCCCAGCCGGAAACCACGCCTTCGTCCACGAGCTGGATGAGCTTGCGCTTGCTGACCACGGTGTAGGTGAGGTTGAGCCGGGCGAATTCGTATTGGCGCGGCCGCACGCTCCACTTGAAATTGTCGAGCACCCAGTCGTACAGCTCGCGGTTGTTCTCGAATTCGAGAGTGCAGATCGAATGGGTTACGCCTTCCAGCGCGTCGGACAGGCAGTGGGTGAAGTCGTACAGAGGATAAATGAGCCAGGCGTCGCCGGTGCGGTGGTGGCGCTGGCGGCGGATGCGAAACAGGGCCGGGTCGCGCATGATGACGTTGGGCGAAGTCATGTCGATCTTGGCCCGCAAGGTGCAATGGCCGTCGGGAAATTCCCCGGCGCGCATGCGGGTGAACAGATCCAGATTCTCCTCAACGCTCCGGTCGCGATAGGGGCTGTTGCGGCCGGGCTTGGTGAGCGTGCCCCGGTGCTCGCGCACCTCCTCGGCGGAAAGATTGCAGACGTACGCCTTGCCCAGCTTGATCAGCTCCACCGCAAAACCGTAGATCTTCTCGAAATAATCCGAGGCGTAATACGGCCCGTCCTTCCAGGAAAAACCCAGCCAACGCACGTCGTCCATGATGGACTCGACGTATTCGAGCTCCTCCTTGCCCGGATTGGTGTCGTCGAAACGCAGGTTGCACACGCCGCCGAATTCCTTGGCCAAGCCGAAATTGAGACAAATGGACTTGGCGTGGCCGATGTGCAGGTAGCCGTTGGGCTCCGGAGGAAACCGGGTGCATACGCGGCCGCCGTGGGCGTTGTTGCGCAGATTCTCGTCGATGATCTGACGGATGAAATCCCGGGATGCGGGCTTGTCGTTCTCGGTCATGACTGTTCCTTCCCCATTGGTGTAAAACCCACTACTACGGCCACCCGCGCGAAAAAGCAACGAAGTGGAATCCCGGCTGGGGCTCCGCCCCAGGCCCCGCCGGGGGCGATGATCGCCCCCGGACCCCCGCGTCAGGGGACGCAGCTGCCCCCCTGACGCGGGGGTCCGGGGGGCATCATGCCCCCCGGCGGAGGAGTCCAGAGGAGGCGGAGCCTCCTCTGGCCCCCGGAGGGGTCCAGGGGCAGCGCCCCTGGTTACCTGACGAGTCTGCGCCGCATGGCGCGCAGGGACAGGGCGGCGGCCAGGGCGGTGAAGGCGGCGAGGTAGGCCAGGCTCAGCCAGGCGTCGGCGCCGAGTCGTCCCAGGCACAGTTCCCGGATGAGCGAGGTGAGGTGGTAGAGCGGGGTGATTTTGGCGGCGAGTCCGGCCCAGGCGGGCAGGTTGTCGAGGGGAAAGAAGGTGCCGCTGAACAGGAACATCGGGGTGATGAACAGGAACATCGGCAGGTTGAACATGTCGATGCTCGGGGTGACGCCGGTGAAGCACATGCCGGCGCAGGCGAAGGCCAGGCCGCCGAGGAAGGCCACGGGCGGGACGAGCAGCGCCCCGGGCAGGTGGGCGCCGCCGAAGGCCGCGACCACGCACAGCACCAGTATGGAGGCGATGAAGGCCTTGGTCGCGCCCCAGACGATCTCGCCGATGATGACTTCTTCCAGGGTCAGGGGCGTGGACAGCATGGCGTCGAAGGTTTTCTGGTAGAACATGCGCACGAAGGAGGCGAAGGTGGTTTCGAAGAACGACTGCCACATGACCGCCGAGGCGATCAGCCCCGGGGCGATGAACGACATGTAGTCCACCTGCTCGCCCTGGTAGGGGACAGTTTTGACCAGGCTTCCGAGTCCCAGGCCGAAGGCCGTCAGGTAGAAGATCGGTTCGAGCATGGGCGGCAGGAAATTGACCTTCCAGATGCGTTTGTAGACGATCAGGTTGCGCCGCCAGACCTGGACGAAGCGCATGGAGAAGCGTCCCCGGGCGTTCATTCGCGAAGCTCCCTGCCGGTCAGGCGCAGGAACACGTCTTCGAGGCTGGCCTGGCGCGTCAGGCAGGCAGCCGGGCAGAAGGCCCGGCGCGCCTCTTCCAGGCTGGCTTCGTCGCCGTCGGAATACAGGATCACCCGCTGTTCGAGCAGGTCGTATCTCAGGCCGGACTCTTTGGCGAAGCGTCTCGTTTGCGGGTCGCGGCCTTCGATTTCCAGGACAAAGCGGCCGGCGTGGTCCCGGATGAGTTCGGCTGGCGAGCCCTGGACCAGGATTTTCCCGTGGTCCACGATGACCAGGGTGTCGCACAGCCGGGCGGCCTCTTCCATGTAGTGGGTGGTGAGCAGGATGGTCAGTCCGGCGGCCTTGAGTTCGGTGAGCTTATCCCAGAGCTGGTGGCGGGATTGGGGATCGAGTCCGGTGGTCGGTTCGTCCAAAATGAGCAGTTCCGGGGAATTGATCAAGGCCCGCGCCAGCATGAGGCGCCGGATCATGCCGCCGGACAGCTCCATGACCTTGGCTTTGCGCTTGCCGTCCAGGGCGAAAAAGGACAGCAACTCGCGCGCCCGGCCGGCGGCGATTTTCGCGTCCATCAGGAAATAGCCGGCGAACACCAGCAGGTTCTGTTCGACCGAGAGGTCCGGATCGAGCGTGTTGTCCTGCTGGCACACGCCGATGCGCGCCTTGATCTCGCGGTGATGGGCAGCGATGTCGAGGCCAAAGACCGTGACCCGGCCTTCGGTCAGCGGCGAAAAACCGTACAGGATGCGGATGGTGGTGGTTTTGCCCGCGCCGTTTGGCCCGAGCAGGCCGAAAACGCTGCCGGCCTCGACCCGAAACGAGACGCCGTCCACGGCGGTGAAGGTTCCGAAACATTTGCGCAGCCCCACGGCCTCGATGACGGCGTTCATGATTTCAGCCGCCCGCGCCCGGTTCGGAGACGATGATGAAGACGTCCATGCGCAGGCCGACCGGCAGGGGCTCTTTGCCGTCCAGGTCGATCAGGACTTCGAGAATCTTGGTGTCGGATTTTTCGGCCGGGTCGTCGGTGCGCACGTTCTTGCGGCCGAGGATCTTGGCGATGCGCATGACCTTGCCGCCAAAACGCCTGGCGCCGTACGCGTCGGCGGTCATGTACGCTTTTTGGCCGAGGCGCACCTTGTCCACGTCTTTTTCGTCCACGTCGGCGCGCACGCGCAGGCTGGCGATGTCGCCCACGGTGACCACCGGCGAATCGAAATTGACCGAAACCATCTCCCCGGCGCGGCGGTGCTTGCGCAGGACCACCCCGTCGATGGGCGAGCGGATTTTCGATTTTTCGAGATACGCCCTGGCCTCGTCGAGCTTGCCCCTGGCGTCGGCGAGATCGGCGGCGGCTGCGGCGACGTCTTCGCGCCTGGCCGGGTCGTCGATGAGATGGAACCGTTCCCTGGCCTGGGTGGCGCGTTTGAGGGCCACCAGGTATTCGCGTTCGGCGCGGTCGGCCTCTTCCACGGAAATCGCCTTGCGCCGCAACAGCTCGGCGCGGTGCGCGTATTCGGATTTGGCGTTGACCAGGACGGCTTCGGCTTCGTCGAGCAGAGCCCGGGCCTCGCGCCGCTCCATGTCGCGCGCGCCGCTGACGACTTTATCGTACGCGGCCGTCTTCAGGGCCAGATCGGCCTCGGCCTGGGCGACCCGGGCCACGATGTCGGCGTTGTCGAGCGCGGCCAGAACTTGTCCCTTGGCCACGGCGTCGCCTTCCTCGACCAGCACGTCCGCGAGCTTGCCCGGAATGTCGAAACCAAGGCGCATCTCCTCGGAGACCGGCTCGATCTTGCCCGGCGCCGCCACCCAGACCACGCCCGGGCCAGGCGTTGCGGACTCGACCCCGGCCGCAGCCGGAAGGATCAAGGCGAGCACAAGGGGAAAAATCAGGACGCAACATCGCATCAAACGACCATACCAGCGTCCGGCGGAAAATAAAAGGGATAAGGGAGCAGGTCGTTGAAGACGAAGAAGGGCGATTCGTGAATCGCCCCTTGTCCCTGGACTTTTTTACGCCGTGGCGGCGGCGACGTCGTATTGGTCTTCGAGTTCGGCGATGAGTTCCTTGACCGAGACGATGCACTCCACCCGGTAGGCGTTTTTTCCGGCAAAGGCGAAGCCGTGTTTGAGCCTGCCCCGTTTGGCGTTGGCCAGGGCCAGGGTGATGCAATAGGGGGTTTTGCTCACGTCGCAGGTCTGGATGCAGTGGTAGGGACAGGCGCCGGGCTTCTTGCCGCCGGCGCTGGCGACTTCCAGGAAGGCGTTTCGGATGGCGCGCCCCGGCAGGCCGACCGGGCTTTTGATGATGGCCATGTCTTCTTCCTTGGAGTCGATGTAGGCCTGTTTGAAGGCGGCGTCGGCGTCGCATTCGTGCGTGGCCACGAAACGCGTGCCCATTTGCACTCCGGCCGCGCCCATCTTGAGGAATTTCAGGATGTCGCCGCCGTTGAAGACGCCTCCGGCGGCGATCACCGGGATGGGTTTGCCGTCTGGGGTTTTGAACGGCGCCAGGCTCTTGATGACTTCGGGCACGAGTTTTTCCAGCTTGAAGGCCGGGTCTTCGATCTGTTCGGACTTGAACCCCAGGTGTCCGCCGGCCATGGGGCCTTCGACCACGAAGGCGTCGGGGATGCGGCCGAAGCGCGCGAGCCATTTTTTGCACAAGATGACCGCGGCCCGGGCCGAGGAGACGATGGGCACGAGCTTGGTCTTCGAGGTCTTGGTCAAATAGGAGGGCAGGTCCATGGGAAGACCCGCCCCGGAAAAGATCGCGTCCACCTTTTCCTTGACCGCCGTGCGCACCAATTCCGCGAAATTGGTCATGGCCACCATGATGTTCACGCCGAGCGCGCCGTCGGTTTTCTTCCTGACCGCGCGGATTTCGTCGCGCAGCGCCCGGCTGTTGGCCTCCACGTAATTGGAGGAAAAATCGGACTGGAACATGCCGATTCCGGCCGCCGAGATGACGCCGACGCCGCCGGCTTCGGCCACGGCCGAGGCCAGGCCGGACAGCGAGATGCCGACGCCCATGCCGCCTTGGATGATGGGTTTTTCGACGGTGAGGTCGCCAATGGTTAAAGAAGGAAAAGGCATGCAGTCTCCACGCGTTGATGGTCCGGCGATCCTCATGGGCAAATCTTGCGGGAACGCGCTAGCGCAATGTCGCAGCCCCGGGGGCGCGGCAAGGCGGCTTGGCCCTTGTCCCGGCCAAAGGCGTGGCGTTTTTCCATGTTCCACGATTGCAATGTGATCCAAGCGTAACATAACGCCTGGAAGCAATTTAGGCAAGCGCCCGTACGCGCAAACCACCTTAGCTTGAGAGCGGCGTTCCGGCAAGGGCCGCGCCGCGTTCGGCGATTTTCCCGTCCTCGATGTGCACGATGCGGTCGGCGAATTCCAGGATGCGGTTGTCGTGGCTGACGATGATTACGGCCCGGCCCTGGGATTTGGCCAGGTCGCGCATGAGCGAAATGACCAGCCGGCCGTTGACCGAATCGAGCGCCGCCGTGGGTTCGTCGGCCAAAACGATGCGCGGGCCGAGAGCCAGGGCCCGGGCGATGGCCAGGCGTTGCTTCTGGCCGCCGCTTAAATCCTCGGGCAGGACGTTTTGCTTGTCGGATAGGCCCACCATGTCGAGCGCGTCCCTGGCCGCGCGCGCCGCCGCGTCCCCGCGCACGCCCTTGAGGTCGAGAGCGACCATCACGTTTTCGGCGGCGCGCAGGGTCGGGAAAAGATTGTAGCTCTGGAACACGAAGCCGATGTGCGAAAGCCTGAGCCTGGCCAGCTCGCGCTCGCGCAGCCCGCTCGCCAGGCGGCCCTCGACGTACACCTCCCCGGAGGTCGGGCGCAGGATGCAGCCCAGGACCGAAAGCAGCGTGGTCTTGCCCGAGCCGGACGGCCCCATGAGCAACACCACCTCGCCCGCGCGCACGGCCAGGTCGATCCGGTCCAGGGCGGCGACTCTGGACTCGCCGGCGCGATAGATCTTGGTCACGGCCCTGGCCTCGATCGCGGCCGGATGCGCTTGGCTCGCCTCAATCATCACGCGCCCTTGAAGACCATGGCCGGATCGATCCGCACGACTTTGTGGATCGAAACCATGGCCGCGGCCGTGCACATGAACAGCGTCAGGAAAAAAAGCCCGGCGGCCATGGACGCGGTGAGCACGATGTTGGCCCCGCCGCGCCCGGCGTTATGCACCACGAAGAAGCTGATGGAGATCCCCAGGCCGTAGCCGGCCAGGGCGCTCAGCACCGCCTGCCACAGGATGATCTTGTAGATGTACGGGCCGCCCGCGCCCATGGCGCGCAACGTGCCGAACTCGGCCAGGTGGTCCATGGTGGTGGCGTAAAGCGTCTGGGCCACGACCACGCCGCCGACCACCAGCCCGAGCGCGGCGGCGATGACCAGGGCCATGCCCGCGCCGGTGGTGAACATCCAGTACCATTGCGTGGCCCGGGCGAACTCCCGGGACGTGAACACGTCCACCGCGTCGACCCGCGCCTTGATCGCCCGGGCAAGCTCGGCGGGCGTCACCCCGGGCGCGGCCTTGACCAGCAGATAGGTGAATTCGTCGGCCTTGTATTTCGTATACTCCAAGGCGGTGCGCAGGGAGGCGAAGACGTAGGGCGAGGTGGTGAACGAGCGGATGTCGCGGGTCAGGCCCACGATCCGGGCGCGACGGTCGTTGATCTCGGCATGATCGCCGACGCCGGTCACGCCGAGCTTGCCCAGGTAAAAGCGGTCGAAAACGACCGTGTCGGGAATGTCGAGCAGGGCCGAATCGCCGTCGGTCATGTTCCAGGGCTTGCCCATGCCGGTTATGGCGTCGAAACCGACGATCTCGATGGATTCCATGCCCCCGGCCGGTTTGCGCCAGTTGGCGAACTGCACGATGAAACGCTTGACCAGCGCAACTCCGGGCACGGAAAGCACCTGGTAATACTTGGCCTGCTTGAGCGGATTGGTGACGTCGAAATTGCGCACGCCCTTGGAAGCCACCCAGACGTCGGCGTCGGTGTTGTCGATGACGCAAGAGGTGGAGGTGGTGAATCCCACGAACAACCCGCTCTGCACGGCGATGAGCACCACGGAGAACACCACGCCGGTGAGCGTCACGAACAGACGCATGCGGTCGTGCAACAGGTTCCTCACCGCGATCAGGCCGGTCATGGGCAAACGCATGGCCGGCAGCATACAGAAGCCGGCAGGGTTAAACAACCACGGAGCGGCGGGGGAGGGGCGGGGGGCGGAGGCGAGAGGAGGGGCGATTCACCAATCGCCCGTCTTTGCCGCGCAGGACCGGAGCAGTCCCGCGCCATCACCCAATGAAATGAACCAGTGAAAATTTTTTGAGGGGAGCCCGAGGGGAACTTTTTTTTAAAAAAGTTCCCCTCGGATTTTCTCTCTCTCCCCCTCTCTTTCTCTCTGCTAGCCTTGTCCCACTTCGAAGAAGGTGACGCTGATCCAGTACAGGACGCCGAGCAGGACGGTGCCGATGCCCAGGCTCCAGCCGATCAGTTTTTTTTCGATCGGGAGCAGCGGCTCGTACTCCATTTTTTCCAATTCTTCTTTGAATTTGGTTTCTTCTTCTTGCATGGATGCTCCTTGCGCTGCGGTTGTCCGGTTGACTGAGCGGGCTGTTAGGCCAGGGGCGGTTTGACGCCGTGGAAGAAGAGCCAGGAGATGAACAGTCCGATCCAGATGATGAAGCCGAACAGGCAGACCACATAGACCGCGGCCAGTTTGCCGATGCCGTCGGCCCACAGTTTTTTGAAGTTGGAGACCACGCCGATGGTGAAGAAGGTCAGGATGAAGAAGATCAGCCTGAAGGTCGTGGTTCCGGCGATGGCCGCCTTGCCGAGTTTGAGCATGTCCGGTCCCTTGGCGCACCAGATCAGCAGGATCAGGAAGGTGATCACGTAGCCGAGGACGAATCTCGGGAAGCGGTCGAGGACTTCGGAGAACTTCATGCGTTCGCCCGGTTTGCATTCGATCATGGTGCACCAGACCAGGGCCAGGACAAAGGCCCAGATGCCGATGAACACGTCGATGAAGATCTTGACCGTGGTGGCGGCCATGGTGATCCAGCCTTCGGCGTATTTGATGCCGTAGGCGGACAGGGCATGGGCGCGGATGAGCGCGTCGGTGATGGCGCCGCTGGCCACGGCCCCGCCGTCGCTCTTCACGGCCAGGCCCATCCAGGCGCCGGCCACCATGGGTTCGCTCGACAGGCCCCATTGGGCCACGAAGGGCAGGATGAGCATTTCGATGCAGGTGAACACGATCACCAGCGAGGAGACCATGATCGGAATTCTCGGGCGCGCCCGGATGGCGCCGCCGGTGGCGATGGCCGCCGACACGCCGCAGATGGAGATGCCCGAAGCCAGGGGAGCGGCCCATTCGCGGCTGAATTTGAAGTATTTGCGCGACACGTAGTAGACCAGCGCCCAGTAGATCAGGTAGGCTTCGACGATGGCGCACAGGCCCCGGAAAATGACCGACGAGGCCAGGCCGATGGCGTCCACGGCCTTCACCCCGAGTTCGGCGCCCAGGATGACGATGGCGATTTTCACGTACATCTCGGGCCGCAGGGCTTCCTTGAGCGAGTCGGCGAGTTTGGGAAAGAAATTGCCGATGACGATGCCGGCGACCAGGGCGACGATGAACCCGGCCTCGCCGGTCAGCCCCAGGGACCAGGGAATTTTGAATTTGGCCAGCGTGTCCGGGGTCGCCGCGATGGTCGCGTAATTGCCCAGGGCGAAGCAGGCGTAGCTGATGAAGAATACGACGGTGAAGCTGGCGACGAATTTGCCGACGCTGCCGCCGAGAAACTTGACGCCGGCGGCCAGAAGGGCGGTGATGAAGACGTAGGAGAGCACAAGCGAAGCAAGCCCGGAAAGGGTTTTGTAGGTTCCCGTCGCGGGGCTGAATATTTGTTCGACGCTGGTCCAGACGTTGGTCTTGACGCTCCAGCCCAGCACGTCGTGCCCGGCAAGGTTCAAGAGCGACAACGCAAACAGAAACAAGCCCAAGATCAAGGCCAGCTTGTCCTCGTTCAACCATCGTTTCTCGGCCATCAATCCCTCCTCCCTCGCGCGTAACGCGCGCTTACCGTCAGTCAACGCAACGACTTTTGCCGCGTAGTCCACACAGTTGGCCGGAAGCGGTCGTTCGCCCGCCGTTCACCTCCCTGTTTTTGCACGTCCCCGCGTCCGGGCGCGCGCGATCAGTCCCGAAAGTCGCCACGCCGTGCGCGCACGCCGCCTGTCGTACGATCCGAACCATGCGCGCTTGAATTTATTGCGAAAGATATACCTCCGTAAACACTGCGTCAATAATTCGTTCGGCTTGTCCCGGGGAGATTGTCTCTTTCGCGGCCCGGCGCAGGCGAAAGGGCCGCTTCGCCGCATGGCCCCGTGGGGACTCTTGCCAAGACAAGGCCTTGGGTTTAACACTCCCATCCCGGGCAAACCCGGCAACTTCAACATCCAAAGAGCGTTTGCGATGCGATTGTCCGAGCGAATCAAGAGTATCAAGCCTTCGGCCACCCTGGCGATCAACGCCAAGGCCCAGCAGTTGCGCGCGCGGGGCGCGCGGATCACCAGCCTGGCGGTCGGCGAGCCCGACTTCGCCACCCCCGCGCACGTCAAGGACGCGGCCAAGGCGGCCATCGACCAGGACTTCACCAAGTACACCGCCGAGGCCGGCATCCCCGAACTGCGCCGGGCCGTGGCCGGGTATTTCCAGCGGTTTTACGGCGCGGTAGCGCCCATGGAAGCGGTCACGGTCACCAACGGCGGCAAGCAGTCGCTTTACAACCTGTTTCAGGCGCTGCTCGATCCGGGCGACGAGGCGCTTATCCCCGCGCCGTACTGGCTGAGCTATCCGGACATGGTGCTGCTCGCCGGCGGCGCGCCGGTGATCGTGCCCACGGACCCGGGCAACGATTTTCTGGCCGGAATCGACGACCTGGAGCGCCGGACCACCAAGAAAACCCGCCTCTTGATCCTCAATTCGCCGTCCAATCCCACCGGCTGCCATTACGGGGCGGCCCGGCTGCTCGAGTTGGCCGAATGGGCCAAGTCCAGGGGCGTTTTCGTGGTCAGCGACGAAATTTACGACCAGCTGGTCTACGCCCCGGCCGAGCCGTGTTCGCTGTCTCCCTGGTGGGAGAAAAATCCGGAATGTTGCGCCGTGGTCAACGGACTGGCGAAAAGTTTCGCCATGACCGGCTGGCGCGTCGGCTACACCCTGGCGCATCCCGATTTGATCAAGGCCATGGGCACGTTGCAGGGGCAAAGCACCTCCAACGTCTGTTCCCCGGCCCAGAAGGCGGCCCTGGCGGCGCTGACCGGCCCCTGGGATTTCCCGGCGGCCCTGCGCGAGGCGTTTCACCGCCGCCGCGACCTGGCTTTGGAGATTGTGAACACCTGGCCCGGCGTGGTCTGTCCCAAGCCGGACGGCGCGTTTTATTTGTTCCCGAGCGTGGCCGCCCGGTACACCGCGGCGGTTGCGGACTCCACGGCCATGTGCGCCAGGATTCTGGAAGAGGCCCAGGTGGCCGTGGTTCCGGGCGCGGCCTTCGGCGACGACCGCTGCCTGCGCTTTTCCTACGCCGTGGCCGACGACGTCCTGGCCGAGGCCTTGACCCGCGTGGGCAAAGTGCTGGCGGCCTGACCCAAATTTTATCCTCACCCCGGCTATGGCGACAACAGACGTTAAAGAATAAAGTTTTTTGGAGGAGGGGGTCCGGGGGAGGAACCTTT
>JADFXV010000077.1 GCA_015233395.1 Desulfovibrionaceae bacterium | reverse complement strand
GGCCGCGGACGACACCCGCAAACCCCTGACCATCGGCTATTTCGTCAACTGGGAAGACACCAGCTTCAGTTCGCTCAAACTCAACGCCCACAATCTCGACGTGCTCATCCCGGAATGGCTGCACCTGACGGGCGCCGACGGGACCGTGACCGAAAACAATCCCGAACGGCGCAAAATGGTCATGGACTGGCTGGCCGAAAACCGGCCGGAACTGACCATCACGCCGCTGATCAACAATTACCTCGACGATTGGCGCGGCGACATCCTGGAAAAGGCCCTGGCCAAGGAATCCTCCCGGCGCAAAATGCTCGCGGCGATCATGGATTTCATCCGGTCGGGCGGCTTCGCCGGCCTGTCGCTCGACTTCGAAAACATCCCGCCCGCGGCCCAGGGCAATTTTCTCGTCTTTATCCGGGAAGCCGCCGCCGCCCTGCACGCCGAGGGAAAGACCCTCTCGGTCAACGTCCCTGCCGACGACCCGGCCTTCAACTACCGGGCGATCTCCGCACAGGCCGACCAGGTCATCGTCATGGCCTACGACGAGCACTGGGCCACCGGGAAAAAAGGCCCGATCGCCGGCATGCCCTGGTTCGTCAACGTGCTCAAGCGCCGCCAAGCCGACATTCCGGCCTCCAAACTGATTCTCGCCCTGGCCAACTACGCCTACGACTGGACCGGCGCCGGGCCGGCCGAGACCAAAAGTTTTGAAGAGGCCGTACTCACGGCCCAGGAATCGGAGGGCGAAATCGCCCTCGACCCGATCTCGCTCAACCCCCGCTTCGCTTACGAGGACGAGCAGGACCGCGAACACACGGTCTGGATGCTGGACGCGGCCACGATGTTCAACCAGATGGCCACGGCCAAGGCGCTGCGGCCGCTGGGCTACGCCATCTGGCGCCTGGGCGGCGAGGATCCCTCGATCTGGTCCTTTTTCGGCAAGCAGACCGCCCTGGACCGGGAGGCGGCCGAAAATCTGCGGCGCATCCATTTCGAATACGACATCGCCTACGAAGGCCAGGGCGAGGTCTTAAACATCACCAAAACGCCCCAAACCGGCGAACGCGGCATCGACTTTTCGCAAAAGACCGGACTGATCACCCAGGAAGCCTATCTCAAATTCCCCTCGCCCTACGTCATCACCCGCTTCGGGGCCGCCCCCGGCAAAATCGCCCTGAGCTTCGACGACGGGCCAGACCCCCGCTACACTCCGGCCATCCTGGACGAACTCAAGAAAGCCGGCGCCCGCGCCACCTTCTTCGTCATCGGCGCCCAGGCCGAAAAATACCCCGAGCTGCTGCGGCGCATCTACGCCGAGGGCCACGACATCGGCAACCACACCTACACCCATCCGAACATCGCCGAAATTTCGCTGACCCAATTGCGCCTGGAAGTCGCCGCCACCGAACGCCTCCTGGAAACGCTCATCGACCGGCAATCGCATCTGTTCCGCTCGCCCTACGGCGAGGACAGCGAACCGGAAACCCAGGACCAGGTCCGGCCGATCGAGGAACTGGCCAAGCTCGGCTACGTCACCGTGGGCATGGGAATCGATCCGGAAGACTGGAAACGCCCGGGAACCCAGGCCATCATCGACTCCACCCTGGAACAGGCCAAAACGGGCCAGGGCAACGTCGTGCTCCTGCACGATTCCGGCGGCGACCGTTCCCAGACCGTGGCCGCCATGCCCGGACTCATCGACAGACTGCGCGCCGGCGGCTTCGAACTGGTCACCGTCTCGCAACTCATGGGCAAGGACCAGAGCGAGACCATGCCCCCGGTGACCGGCGAAAACATCCTGGTGCGCCTGGCCAGCAAGCTCGCCTTTTTCATCCTGAGCTCCTGGTCCTCGCTTGTGCGCGCCGTGTTCGCCATCGGCATCGCCCTTGGGCTCACGCGCCTGGCGGTGATTTCCGTCCTGGCCCTGGCGCAAAAGGCCACGCGCCGCGACCCGGCCCGGGACGGCCGCTTCGCCGGTTCGGTGGCGGTGGTGATCCCGGCCTACAACGAGGCCAAGGTCATCCGCCAGACCATCGCCTCCCTGCTCGCCGCCGACCGGCCCGAAGAGTTCGAAATCATCGTGGTGGACGACGGCTCGACCGACGACACTCTCGGGGTCTTGCGCCGCGCCTTCGCCGGCGTCCCGGCCCTGCGGGTGTTCACCAAACCCAACGCCGGGAAATCCGAGGCCCTAAACTACGGCATCAACCGGACCACGGCCGACGTGGTCGTGACCTTGGACGCGGACACCATCTTCGCCAAGGACACCATCACCCGCCTGGCCGGCCGCTTCGCCGACCCCAAGGTCGGCGCGGTCGCGGGCAACGCCAAGGTCGGCAACCGCATCAATTTCCTCACCCGCTGCCAGGCCCTGGAGTACATCACCAGCCAGAACCTGGACCGGCGGGCCATGAACACGATCAACAGCATCACCGTGGTCCCGGGCGCGGTCGGCGCCTGGCGCAGGACCGCCCTCGCCCAAGCCGGAGGATTCTTGAGCGACACCATGGCCGAGGACGCCGACCTGACCATCCGCATCCGCGAGGGCGGCTACAAAATCGTCTACGAGGACCGCGCCGTGGCCCTGACCGAAGCCCCGGACACCGTGCGCGGCTTCATCCGCCAACGCTTCCGCTGGATGTACGGCACCTTCCAGTGCGCCTACAAACACCGCCGCGCGCTCGGCAACCCGGCCCACGGCTTTCTCGGACTGGTCGGCCTGCCCAGCATCTGGCTCTTCCAGATCCTGTTTCCGCTCATCTCGCCCGCGCTCGACCTGATGATCGCCCAGTCGCTCCTGTGGGACTACGTCAACCACCTCTACCACCCGGCCGCTGCCGCGCTCGACTCCTTCCACGAAGCCGTCTTCTACTACGCCCTGTTTCTGGCCGCCGACTTCGCCACCGCCGCCCTGGCCTTTGTCCTGGAGCCGGCCGAAGACTTCAAGCTGCTGATCTGGACCTTCCTGCAACGCTTCTTCTACCGGCAACTGATGTACCTCGTGGCCATCAAGGCCGTGCTCGCCTCGTTGCGCGGCGGCGAAACCAGTTGGGGAAAAATCGAACGCAAGGCGACCGTCAAGGCCTGAGCCTAAGCCGCGCCCAAAAACGGCGCCGCCTTGCAACCGCCCTTCCCGGCCGGGATCGAGGCAGCTTTTTTTCCACCGGCAAAGCGACGCTGCTTTTTGGGGAGGAAAAAATTTCCTAGCGCGTCGCCGCGCACTGAAATTGCAATTTACTTATTTTACTGGCTATTTTTTCCCGCTGCGCCCTGCCTTTTTGCGTAACCTTCAGTTTTTTTCATTCAAGACCTTGAGATTATTGTTGTATATTCTGGAGCACCGCTTGCTCCTTGAAATCGAGAGAACGGCAAGGCCGTCCGGAAGCAACAGTCCCGGACGAGGCGCCACGTCGAAACACATTGTATTTCAAGGAGGCCAAACCATGTCCATCAGCGGTATTTCCGGCTACGACTCGCTGTCCACGCTCCTGGGAGTGACGGACATCGATTCCGGTCAGACGGAGGCAACGTCCGTATCGTCGTCCGGCTTCGGGGACACAAGCGACCAGGCAAACATTTCCGCCATGGGAAAACTGATGAGCCAGATGCAAAATCTGTCGACGTCCGATCCGGCGCAATTTAAAGTCCTCGCCCAGAAAATCTCCGGGGACTTGTCCAAGGAAGCCGCAAGCTCCAGCGACTCCCAGCAAAGCAAGATGCTCAGCCAAATGTCCAGCGACTTCGCCACCGCGGCCCAAACCGGCAGCATGTCGAGCCTCAAGCCCAAAGGACCTCCCAAGGCCGACGGCTCCTCCGGCGCCGGCGCCGGCGCGATGGATGACGCGCAGTCCATCATCTCCAAGGATATGAAATCCTATTCCCTGAACGGTTCAACGGCTGCGAGCGGCGCGTCCATCGGCTCCAACGCCAACGCCATGGGCCAACTCATGCAAGAGCTCTCCCGCCTGCAAACCAGCGATCCGGCGCAATTTAAGAGCCTGGCGCAAAAGATTTCCGACGATCTCGCGGCCAAGGCCAAGGACTCAGGCGACAGCGGCGAAAGCGGCATGCTCGACCAAATGTCCAGCGACTTCGCCACCGCCGCCAAGACCGGCTCAATGTCGAGCCTCACGCGCCACCGTCGTTCGCCGCCGGATTTCGCGGGCTCGACGGACGGCTCGGACGCCGCTTCGGCTTCAGGCTCGCTCGCCTCCGCAAGCTCCGGTTCCGGACGGGACCCGTTGAACATATTGACCGCGATCCTAAACAACGACCTTTCCGGACTCACCGCGACGCAGTCGAGCGCCGCAAGCGCTTAGCGTCGCGCTGACCGCGAAAAAAGAAACGGGGCGCCCCTCGCGGGCGCCCCGTTTCAAGGCAAGCGGCGTATTCGCAATCTTCGCCACGGGGGCGTCAGCGAGGGGAGGAGGAGAAGGAGGAGGCCCCGGGGCGAAAGGCCAGCCCGGACCGCCGGGCGGCGGTCCGGGAAAGGGCGGCCCGGGGAAAGGCAGGCGGGGCCGCATGCGGCCGACGAGTTCGTTGTGTTTGGCGGCCTGTTCCGGGGTCAACAGGGCGTTGATCTTGCCCTGGCCCTCTTCAAACAATTTGGCCTCGGCCTCCATGCACGGCCGGCGCAAAGCCTGGCCCTTGTCCATCACCTCGGCGACCACCGGGGCGATCAGCTCCCGCTGGCGGACGGTCAGCGCGAGCTCGCTGTCGAGCCGGTCCATGATGAAGGCCGCCGGCCCCATGCGCTCCATCCTGGCCATGGGATTGCCCATGTCGAATAACCAGGCGCCCATGGCCAAGGCCCCGGTGCATGCGCCCATGAGAAACAGTCCAAGTCCGGTCAGCCAATAGCCGCTTTTATTCATACCCAGGCCCCCGTCACAGCGAAAGAAAGAGCAATCCGGTTGCGCCGGTCATGGCCTCGGCCAACGAGGCCGCGGTGAGGTCGGCGTACCCCCGGAGCATCGCCAGGGCCAGCACGCCGGCCAGGCAGGCGGCGGCCAGCATGATGCGCTTGGCGACCTGCTGAAAAAATCGCCGTTTAAGCCTGGCCTGCTCGGCATCCCGGATACGGGCCATGACCCGAGTGGAAAATCCGGGTCCGCGAGCGGCGCCGGGGGCGTTCGACAAAACGGCCCGGAGCACATTTTCGGCCTCTGCGAATCCATCGCATTCCGCGGCCATCATGCATCCCCCCTTCCTTGGGTGATCGTTGCAAACGCCTTGGCCATCCTGGCCCTGGCCCGAAACAGCCGGACCTTGACTTTGGCCAGCCCCCAGCCGAGCATCTGTCCGATCTCTTCGTGGCTGTATTCCTGGGCGTAATAAAGCCCCACGGCCACGCGGTCCTGCGCGGCGAGCACGGACAACAGCTTATCGACCAATAGCCTGGCTTCGCGCTGGCGCGCAAGGGCCTCGTGCCCCTCGCGGCAGTCTTTGGCGGTGAACCCTTCCAGCCACGCCATATGGCCGGGATCGGTGGGATCGAAAATCACTTCCCGGCGCTGTTTGGCCCTGCGCCAGAAATCGCTGCACCGCCTGGCCGCGATGGCCCCGAGCCAGGCCTTGAACGAATCGCCCTCGCGCAGGCGCGCCAGACCTTCAAACGCCTGCACGAACGTCTGCTGCGCGGCGTCTTCGACTTCCGACTCGGGCAGATTGCGGCCGATCAGGCGCAATACGTAATCCTGATGCCGTTGCACGAGGATGCAAAACGCCTCGGTCCTGCCCCCGAGCGCCTCTTTGACCGCCTGGGCGTCCGTCAAAGCCGGCCTGTCGCGCAACCTATCGTCCTCTCTGCCTGGGCATTGGCCCCTCCGCCTCGCCGGTCTGAGCTTTCGGCGCGGCGTTTCCGGAACGCCGTCCGGCCGCCGACCACCGTCAATACAATGCGTTCGGGCCGGACCGAGGGTTACGCCTTGAGGCGAAAAAAAAACGCCGCAGGCGAAACCGGCGGCGGCGCGATCGCGGCAAGGCGAAAAACGGCAGCGGTTTTTCGCGGATTTCCTATCCCAGCCCGGCCTGTTTCAAGATATCGCCCAAGACCTTGTCCGAATCGAAGAACTCCCGGGCGATGCGGCTGGCGGCCTGGGAGTGGCGCTGGTAATCGGCCTCGATGGCCGGGATGATCTCAAGGGCCTGCTCCATGCTCTCGAAGGCGAAAAGGCCCTCCCCGGCCGGCAAAAAGTCCCCGAAACCCGTATCCTCGTTGATCACCGGCCTGCCCGACGCCAGATACGTGGCCGCCCGGTCCGAAAACCAGCCGCTTTTGAGGCGCACGTTTTGTTCCTTGGCGATGGTGAATTCACCCCGCGAGGACTGGATGTAGTCGCGGTAGACAAAGGGGTCGCGCGAAACGACCAGCGCGTCGCGCACGCTCCAGCCGTGTTTTTCAAAACGCGCCGCATCCTCCTTCATGCCGCTGAAGCACAACTCCAGGCGCCCCGTCGGCAATTTCGAGGGCATGTCGATGATGGCTTCGTATTTGGCCGACTTGGTCCAGGTGTAGACCTTGCCGTCGATGACCACGTCGCGGCCCTTGGCGTCCCAGGTGCCGACCGTGGTGTAGCTTTCCCCCTCGCTGCCGTTCGGCTTCCATTCCGAGAGAACCACCGGCGGAACGGTCGGCTTCCAGTCGAAATCGCCAAGGGGCACGGAGGTTTTCCCGTCCGGCAGGTTGTGTCCGAAAGTGAAGAACAGGTCGTGCTGCCCGTAGTACTGCCTGGTCCAGTCGTCTTTGGCGAGCTTCATCTGGGTGAAGACCGGATCGGTGTCGACGATGGCTTTGACTTTGGCGCCAAGATATTCCGGCTTCAAAGGGATCACCCCGGAAATATTGAGGAAAAAATCGGCTTCGTCGCAAAATTTCAGGGTCTGCTTCCGGGGCATGCCGTAGTGTTTGTTCTCGAACAGGCTGTAGTAACACCATCTGTCCGCCAGGCCGTAGCGACCGAAAAGCCGCGCCAGGACGTCCCGGCCGAAACCGGAATCGGCGTGGTAATGCCCTCGGACCGGGTCGAAGGGAAAAGCCCAGTCGCCCGTGTCTTCGATGAACAGGACCTCGTGGCCGAGCCTTGCCAGCCCGAGCGCGTAATGCAACATCAGCCAGACCTGGCCGCCCAGGGGAAAGCCGACCGCGAAGCCGGCCACGACGATTTTCAAAGGACGTTTCATACCATCCGCGATTGTTAGCTTATTTGCCCGGCGCGGCCTTGGCCTTGGCGGGCTTGCCTTGGGCGGACTTGCCCGGCGCCGCCTTGCATGCGGGGGCCGTGCCCGCGCGAGCCTTGCTCGCGGCGCACTCGGCCATGCGCCGCGCGCCTTCGGCGACGGTCACGATATCGATGTTTTCCTGTCTGAGCCAGGCGACGAATTTGTCGAGTTTGTCCGCGCTCCATGGTTCCCAACCGGTGTTGTCGCCGATGCCGTGGAGACAGAAAATGACCCAGCTGTTCTTATCCACGGCGTTTTGCGTGACGATGCGCATCAGCGAGGCGACCGTGTCGTCCTTGTGCACCATGAAACGCTTGATGCCGTATGGATCGTACGAGCCCGGCCGGTTGTCCTCGCCCTTGCCGATCACGGCGTATTGGTAATACCGCTTGCTCGCCTCTCTGACGTCGTCGGTCCAGTAATTATACGGAGCCACGAAGGTCTTCGCCTCGATCCCGTGTTCGATCAAGTCTTTTTTCGATTGCTCCATCTCGCGTTCGTAGGAAAAGGCCCGGATGTCGAGCGAGGACGGGTCCTCGGGCGGATTGAAGGGCCGGATGTGCAATTCCTCGATGACCCGGTCGAAAAAAAAGCTGCCCGGTTTGTAATTGAGTTCCTTGATGGTTTCGACTTCCTTGAGCGGTTTGCCGTTCTCGAACAGTCCCGTGATCAGTTCGTAATCGTAGTGGGCCTGATAGATGGGCGCGTCCGGGCTGTCTCGCGTCCAGCCGTGGATGGGCTCCTGGGAATAGAAAACCGGGACCTGGATGGGCCGGGCGTGGTTGACGCTGTGCGAGACGATTTCCCAGCCCGCGGCGGACAACTCCCGGATCTGCTCCCAGCTCATGTAGTCGTCGTTGGCCGGGTCGATGCGCCCGGTGATGATGCCGGAAACGCCCGGCGCCCCGTATTTTTTCAGGACCGGATAAGCGGAATTGTACGCCCCGGCCAAGCCGTCGTCGAAGGTCAGGCTGACCATCGTCGCCAGGGCCTGCGAACCGGCCGCAAGCAGAGTCAAGAAAGCGGCCAGGGCCATGAAGAAAATACGTCCCGCCCTCATGGTGCGTCCTTCCCTTTTTGCCGTTGCCGCCCGCGCGCTTCGGAGGCGGCCGCGTCCGCCCCAAGCCTGGCGGCGCGTCGTAAAGTCAATTGAAGACGGCAATAGGGAGGCCGAGCGACCCTATTGCCGTTTTTTCTATTTTCTACTCCGGACACCGTGATGCCGCCACCATCCCAGATAAGATCGAATCGCAACAAGGGAAGTGGCTACTCGCAAAACAGGTCCGGACGCCCCGGAATTCCTGCCGGCTAATCGCGGCGCCGGCCTCGGTCTCCCCGACCGTCGCGGTCGCGGAAGCCGCCGCCGGGACGCCGCGAGGGCGTCTTGGCGAACTGGGCCAGATCCACGGTTTCGCCCGCCTCTTCCATGAGCACGGCCTTGCGCGACAGGCGCACCCGGCCGCTGCCCTCGACTTCGATGACCTTGACTTCCAGCTCCTGGCCGAGAGTCAGCACGTCGCTTACGTTCTCCACCCGCTCCATGGCCAGCTGGGAGACGTGCACCAGGCCGTCCAGGCCCGGCTGGAGCTGCACCACCGCGCCGCAATCGATGATCTTGACCACCTGGCCCCTGTAGTTCTTGCCGACTTCGGCCTTCTGGTCGTGGAACAGGACCATTTCCTTGGCCTTTTCCAGGGCCTCCACCGAGGGGGCGAAGATGCTCACCTTGCCCGAATCCTCGATGTCGATGGCCGCGCCGGTGGCGGCGGTGATGGCCTTGATGTTCTTGCCGCCGGGTCCGATGACCTCGCGGATCTTCTCCGGGGTGATCATCACGATCTCAAGCTGCGGGGCGTAGGGCGACAGTTCCGGACGCGGCGCGTCCAGGATCTGGTTCATGTACTTGAGGATATGCAGCCTGGCCTCGCGCGCCTGGGCCAGGGCCCGGCGCATGACCTCGCTCGGGATGCCGGCGATCTTGATGTCCATCTGCAGGGCGGTGACCCCTTCGACGGTTCCGGCCACCTTGAAGTCCATGTCGCCGAGCTTGTCCTCGTCGCCGAGGATGTCGGTCAGGATGTGGTAGGACCCGTTCTCCTCGATCAGCCCCATGGCCACGCCGGCCACGGCGCCGGTCACCGGCACGCCCGCGTCCATCAGCGCGAGCGACGCGCCGCAGACCGTAGCCATGCTCGAAGAACCGTTGGACTCCATGACCTCGGAGACCACGCGCATGGTGAAGGGGAAATCCTCGGCCGCGGGCAGGACCGGGGTCAGGGCGCGCTCGGCCAGGGTGCCGTGGCCGATCTCGCGGCGCGACGGCCCGCGCAGCATCTTGACCTCGCCCACGCAGAAGGGCGGGAAGTTGTAGTGCAGCATCCAGCGCTTGGAGGTTTCGCCGAGCAGGGTCTCGATACGCTGTTCGTCGCCGGTGGAGCCGAGGGTGGCCACGCACAGGGCCTTGGTCTCGCCCCGGGCGAAGAGCGCCGAGCCGTGGGTGCGCGGCAAAACGCCGATCTCGATGCCCAGCGGCCGCACGCTGGTCGTGTCGCGGCCGTCGTTGCGCTTGCCCTCGCCCGCGATGCGCGCGCGCATGATCTTCTTTTCCAGCTTCTCGAAGTATGCGGCAGCCTTGGCCTTGACGCCCTCTTCTTCAGCGCGCTCGGCGAGGATGACCTCCAGGGTCTTGACCTTGACCGCCTTGCGGGCGTCCTTGCGGGCCATCTTTTCGGGGACGATCAGGGCCGCCGACAATTCGGCCGTGGCGAGTTCCTCGATGCGCGCGGCCAGGGCCGTGTCCTCAACGATCTGCGCCACGGCGATCTTGGGCGAACCCATCTTGCCGCGCAGCTCTTCCTGCATGTCGAGCAAGGGCATGATCTGCTTATGCCCCCATTCCAGGGCGTCGTTGATCAGGTCTTCGCCGACGAACTTGCAGCCGGCCTCGACCATGACCACGGCCTCGCGGGTGGCGGCGAAGACCAGATTGAGCGAGCTGCGCTCGCGGGCGACCTCGGCCGAGGGGTTGATGACGAAATTTCCGTCCACGTAGCCCACGCGGCCGCCGGCCAGCGGGCCCGAGAAGGGGATCTTGGAGACGTGCAGGGCGGCGGAGGCGCCGGTGATGGCCAGCACGTCCGGATCGATGTCCGGCTCGGCCGAGAGCACGGTGACGATGATCTGGACTTCGTCGCGGAAGGCCTCGGGGAAAAGCGGCCGGCAGGGCCGGTCGATCAGGCGGCAGACCAGCACCTCGCGCTCGGAGGGACGGCCGACTTCGCGGCGGAAATACCCGCCCGGGATGCGGCCGGCGGCGTAGGACATTTCCTTGTAATCGACGACCAGCGGAAAAAATCCCTTTTCCACTTCCAGCTTCTGGGTGCAGGCCGTGACCAGCACCACGGTGCCGCCGCACTGGACCCAGACCGCGCCGTCGGCCTGATTGGCCAGGCGGTTGGTCTCCATGACGATGTCGTTTTGCCCGAGCTTGGAGGTCAGGCGGATCGGATTGAAGGGCAATATCATCTCGTTTCGGTATCCTTTGCGTCCCTGCGTCCGGCGTCAAACCGGAGGGACGCGCCAAAGCGTTGTCAAGCTGGCGGGAGCGGACCTGAGGAGGGGGGTGACCCTGCTCCGGCTTGCGGCGATTGCGCGAAATGTTCCGCGAAATCGCCGCAAGCCGCTTCCATAAGAAGACGGCGATCCTTTCGACCCGTCTCCCGCGTTCGGCCCGGGCCAGTCGCCCGGGCGGGCCATTGCCGGTTAAACCCCGGGCGCGGCGAAAACGCCGCGCCCGGGGATGGTCGCGCAATTCCCGGTTACTTGCGCAGGCTGAGCCTGGCGATCAGCTCACGGTAGCGCTGAACGTCCTTGTTTTTCAAGTAGTTCAAGAGCTTGCGGCGCTGGCCGACCAGTTTCAACAGTCCTGTCCGGGAATGGAAATCCTTGGCGTGGACCTTGAAATGCTCGGTCAAATAGTTGATGCGGCTGGTCAGCAATGCGACCTGCACCTCGGGCGACCCGGTGTCGCCGTCGTGCTTCTTGTGGTCTTCGATGACCTTGGCCTTGTCCATGGGACTCATGACCACAGCGGTATCCTCCTGACGAATGTGCTTGGCGGCGAAATTGCCGTCGCCGGATAAAAATCCGGTCTCTCCCGGCCGCGCGCGGGTCCTACCAAAGGCCCCGGGCCACGGCCCACATCGGCTTGCCATCCTTCTCGCGCAACGCGGCCAAAGCCAGCGGCGCCCCATCGTCCGTCACGAAAAACGCGTTCGCATGGCCCGGATCCGGGGCGAAATCGCCCTCGGCCGCAAGCCATATTCCCTGACGCGCCGCTCGTTCGGCTTCTCCGGAGACCACCAGGCTCGGCCAGCCCGGCAGGGCGGCCGTCAGCGGCAAAACGCGCCGCGTGAGCTGCGCGGGGTCGTCGAGGAGTTCCCCGAGCCCCACGGCCTGGTCGATCCCGAAGGGATGGCTGTATTCCCGGACCAGTTCGATCAAAACCGCGCCCACGCCAGTCCGCGTCCCCAGGCTGTGGACCAGGGAGCGGATGTAGGTGCCGGAACTGACTCTGACCCGGAAATCCACCCAAGCCGCGTCCCGGGACAGGACAGCGGCTTGGGAAATTTTGACGTCCTTGACTTTCACCGGGGCGGCCTTGCCGGCGCGGGCCAGCTTGTACAGCGGCGCGCCCTGGTGCTTGGCCGCCGAATACGGCGGCACTTCCTGGCGTGCGACCCCGTTCCAGGCGGCCACGGCCGCCTCCACTTCCTCCCGGCCCGGCAAGGGACCGTCGTGGCGGGCCACGACCTCGCCCAGGTCGTCGTACGTGTCCGTGGCGCGCCCGAGCTCGAAGCGGCCCCGGTAGACCTTGTCCCCGGCCAGGAGAAATCCGGACAGCTTGGTCGCCTGGCCGAGCAGGACGACCAAAACGCCCTGAGCCATGGGATCGAGCGTGCCGGCGTGGCCGATCTTTTTCTGGCCGAGTTCAAACTTGACGGCCTCGACGCACTTGGCCGAAGAGGGCCCCCGGGGCTTGTCCAGCACCAAAATCCCGTCGAGCTGGGCAGGGAGTCGCATCGCGGCGGGCATGGCGAGGCCTTAGGCCGGCTCCTGTTCCAGATGTTTGGCGCAGGCGGCCACCAGAGCCGTTTCGGCATGCTCGACGCTGCCCGGGACATGGCCGCCGGCCGCGTTTCGATGGCCGCCGCCGCCGAATTCGGCGGCGATGGCCTGGACGTTGAACGCGCCGTTGGAGCGCAGGCTGAACTTGACCAGACCGGGATGCTCGCGCAGGCTGACGGCCACGCGCACGCCCCTGACCCGGGCCACGAAATTGATCAGCCCCTCGCAGTCCTCCACGGTCGTGCCCGTGCGGACAAGATCGGCGGTCATTATCCTGATGAGCCCCAACTGTCCATTGCAATAGAGTGTGGCCCGGCCGAGCGACTCGCTCCACAGATGGATGCGCTCAAGCGACCACTGGTTCTGGATGCTGGCGTTGAGCGCCGCCGTGTCCAGGCCCAGGCGCAACAGTTCGGCGGCCGTCTCGAGCGAGCGCGGCCCGGTGTTGGAATAGCTGAAATAGCCCGTGTCCGTGACGATCGAAAGATAGACCGCCTGGGCCAGCCCCCCGGTCAGGGGAACGCCCAGTTCCCGGGCCACGTCGGCGACCATCTCCCCGGCCGAGGAATAGGCCGGGTCGATCCAGTTGACCGCGCCGAAAAGCGGATTGCCCAAGTGGTGGTCGATGTTGACGATGGTTTTCGGATCGAGCGCCGCCGTCAGTTCCGGGCCGATCCGCTCGAGATCGCCGCAGTCGAGGACGAAGGCCGCGTCGTACGCGCCGCGCGGCGCGGCGGTGGAAAGCGCTGCGGGCAGGCCGACCCAGTCCAGGGTCTTCGGCAGTCCGGTTCGGTTGTAGAGATCGACCTGCTTGCCCAGGGCGGTGAGCAGCCAGCCCATGGCCGCCGTGGCCCCGATCGCGTCGCCGTCGGGATTGTAGTGGGAAGCGACCAGGAAACGCTGGCCGTTTTGCACCGCGCGGATCACGTCACTCGGCGGGCCGGGCATAGACCATCTCCTCGATAAATTCGTCGTACAGGAAACGCAGTTCGGGCACGAATTTCATCTTGACGCGAGCGCCGACCTTGGTGCGCAAAAAACCCTTGGCCTTGGCGAAGGCCTGCATCGCCTCCCCGGCCCCGGCCGGTCCGCCGGGCAAGGTGAAGAGCGCCTCGGCCACGGACAAATCGGCGTTTAAGCGCACGCCGGTGATCGAAACCCCGGCCAGCCTCGGATCGGCGACCTCTTCGGCCACAACGAGCGAAAGCTCGCGCATGACCTGCTCGGCGAGACGAAAAGAGCGGCGCGAGGTGGCGTGCTGCATGGCGATCCTGGTGGCCGGAAGGAGAGAGCGCCTCCGGCGGCCAAAGGGGCCGCTGCCCCTTTGGAATCCCTTTTGATAATTTCCTACTCCGCCTGCCTCCGGTAACGCCTTGGAAGCGCGGGAAGAAGCAGGGGCGAAGAAAAATCATATACTCTCAAAACACGGTCCTGGCAATGGCCGGGCCGGACGAGGCCACTGGCAAAAACCTGAAAAATCTCAATAAGTTCCCGAGATGGTTGGGGATCGGGAAGATGGCGGGGACACGGATTATTTCTTGATTTCTCCCGCCGAACCTGACATCTTTCCGCGTCTTTGCATCCCGCGCGCGCCGGCCGCGCGCCAACACGGAATCCCTCATGATCGAACTGAAAAAACAAAAAAAACAACCGCTTCTGCCCAAGGCCAGCAAAGAACAGGCCAAGGACACCGGCCTGGCCATGATCCTGATCTGCCTGATCCTGGCCTACTTCGGCGGCCGGGTGAAACTTTTGCCCCTGGCCATGCTCCTTTTGCTGGTCACCATGACCGTGCCGGCGGCGCTCACGCCCCTGGCCAGGGTCTGGTTCGGTTTTTCCCACCTGCTGGGAACCGTCATGTCCAAAGTCATGCTCACCCTGGTCTTCTTCCTGGTGCTCACGCCCATCGGCCTCTTTCGCCGTTTGACCGGAAAGGACGCCCTGCGCCTGACGCAGTGGAAAGCCGGCACGGCTTCCGTCTTCCGCGTGCGCGACCACACCTTCACGGCCCAGGACATCGAACAACCTTTCTAGGGTTCGCCCGGCAACCGTTGCATCCAAAAAGCAAGGCCGCCCGCCGGGGCCGCGCCGCCAATCGGAGGACACCATGGATTTTCTCAAGGACTTGTGGGGCTTTCTCAAGGTGCGCAAAAAGTTCTGGCTTTTGCCGATCATCCTCACCCTGCTGCTCTTCGGCGTGCTTGTCGTCTTGACCAGCGGCACGGCCGTGGCCCCGTTCATCTACACTCTGTTCTAGGGGTCAGACCATGCCGGAAGCGATTTTGGGCGTCTCCGCCTATTACCACGACTCGGCCGCGGCTCTGCTCGTGGACGGCGTCATCGTCGCCGCCGCCCACGAGGAGCGCTTCAGCCGCGTCAAGCACGACGCCGGCTTTCCGGCCAAGGCCTGCGAGTACGTCCTGGCCGAGGCGGGCGTAAAGCTCGCCGACCTGACGGCAGTGAGCTTCTACGACAAGCCCTATCTCAAATTCGAGCGCCTGCTCGAAACCTATCACGGCTTCGCGCCCAAGGGGCTGCGGAACTTTTTGACGGCCATGCCGGTGTGGATCAAGGAAAAGCTCTTTATGCGCAAGATGCTGCGCGAGGAGCTGGCCGGGCTCGGCGAGGGCAAGCCCAAGGTGCTCTTTCCGGAGCACCACCTGTCGCACGCCGCCAGCGCGTTCTATCCCTCGCCGTTTGACGAGGCGGCCATCCTGACCATCGACGGCGTGGGCGAATGGGCGACCACCACCATCGGCCACGGCCGGGGCGGCGAGATCACCTTCCTGCGCGAGCTCGATTTCCCGCACTCGCTCGGCCTGCTCTACTCCGCTTTCACCTACTTCTGCGGATTTAAGGTCAACAGCGGCGAATACAAGCTCATGGGCCTGGCCCCCTACGGCAATCCGGACGGCGAGCGAACCGCCAGGTACAAGAAAATCATCCTCGGCGAACTGATCGACCTGCGCCCGGACGGGTCGATGCTGTGCAACATGGACTATTTCGACTACGCCACCGGGCTGACCATGGTCGACGACGCGGCCTTCGCGCGCCTGTTCGACCTGCCCAAGCGCGCCGCCGAAACCGAACTCACCCAGCCCTACATGGACATGGCCCTGGCCATCCAGCAGGTGACCGAGGACGTGGTCATGCTCCTGGCGGCGACGGCCAAGTCGCTCACCGGCGCGGACAACCTGTGCCTGGCCGGGGGCGTGGCGCTCAACTGCGTGGCCAACGGCAAGCTCCTGCGCCGGGGGATCTTCAAGGACGTCTGGATCCAGCCCGCCGCGGGCGACGCCGGCGGAGCGCTCGGCGCGGCCCTGGCCGCCTGGCACATCGGTT
>JADFXV010000076.1 GCA_015233395.1 Desulfovibrionaceae bacterium | reverse complement strand
GGGCGGCCAAACCGGCGCAAGCCGCCTCGACGCCGAAAGCGCCGCCGCCCGCGCGGCCGTCCGTTAGGCAGTCCGCGGCCAGGTCGAAGGCCCGCGCCGGCAGCCTGGTCCCGGCTTCGATGAACATGACGACGTCTCCGAAGGCCAGAGCCGCGCCGGCGTTATACTTGGCGGCGCGACCGCCGGCGGCCGTGGCCAGGCGCACGCCGGGACGCCCGGCGGCGTATGCGGCCGGACCAGTCGAATCGCTCGAATCGGGCGAATCGGGCGACGCCTCGCCGCAGACGATGATTTCGACGGCTTTGCCGTAGCCCACGATCCGGACGTGGTCGATGAGCGCGCCGAGACGGGAGCTGTCGCCCCCGGACAAAGCGATGACGGAAAAGCGTGGTGTCATGGTCGGGCCAAACTGTTCTTTCTGCGCCTCTACCTCAAGGCCGGGAAAAAACCAAGGCCATGGACTTGCGCCCGTTCGGGAGCGGTTTGGGCTTGCCTTTGAGACCGGCCGGGGATAAAAATAGCGAGCATCGGTCGCATGAGGCGAGCGCGACCCGTCCAGGGAAGCCGAGCCGGGCGCGCCGCAAACCGTCTCCGGAACGCCATGACCATACCCGCCATCCTGCTCGACGCCTTGCTCGAGACCATCAACCTCGGCATCGGCCAAGCCGCCGGCCTGCTCAACCGCTTGGTCAAAAGCCATGTCCGGCTCAGCGTCCCGAACCTGACCATCCATTCCGAACAGCAACTGCGCGACTCGCTAACCGACATCGACATCCAGTCTTTGTCGGCGGTCGAGCTGTCCTACCGGGGGTTCATCACCGGCCAGGCGACGCTGCTCTTCCACAAGGACGGCGCCGACGCCCTGGCCACGCTCCTGCTCGGGGACGAGACGCCGCCGCTTGATCCGGACCTCTTCAAGATCGGCATTCTTCAGGAGGCGGGCAACATTGTCCTCAACGGCGTGCTGGGGGCGATCAGCAATTTTTTCGGAGCCTCTCTCGACTATCTGCCGCCGATCTATGAGGAAGGCGATTTCGACAGCCTGATCCTGTCCAAGTCCAAAAACGCCCAGGCCTCCTTCATCGTGGCCAGAACCCATTTCATGGCCGAGCAGACCACCATCGAGGGCGACATCGTGCTCATCCTCGACGCCTCGGAGATCGAAACCCTGCTGCGGCTGCTTGAACTGGTCATGGAAAAAAAACTGCCCGCCGGCGAAGCGCTCAAGCCATGAACGACGCCGGAATCGACGCAAAAGCCGAAACGGCCGCGGGCAGCCCCGCCTTTTTGCCGGCCCGCGCGCCGGGCGGCCCGGCCCGGAGACGCCCATGAGCCGGGGCATATCCACCACGTTTGAGGCCGACGCCCTGTACAAGCTGCCGGTCGGGGTCTTCATCCTCGAACCCGACTCCATCGTTTCTCTGTGGAACGCCGTCCTGGAGGAATGGACCGGCATCGAGGCCGAAAAGATCGTCGGCCTGCCGATCACCGAATTTTTCCCCCATTTCGGCGAGCCTTATTTCGGGGAACGCCTGGCCGGGATTTTCGCGGGCGGCCCGCCGGTGGTTTTTTCGGCCCAATTGCACACCTCGGCGGTGCCGTGCAAAACCCGCCAAGGCAAGGACCGCCGGCAAAAAACCACGGTCATCCCGATCGGAGGCGAAGGCGGCGCATGGCGGGCCCTGGGCATGATCCAGGACGAGACCGACCTCTCCAGCCTGATCGCCGAAATCGCCGGAATCCGCGACGCCCTGCGCCTTGAGATCGCAAGCAGAACCAAGGCCGAAGCCGAACTCAGACGCCAGAACGCTTTTTTGGAAACCCTGCTCGACACCATCCCGAGCCCCATTTACTACACCGGCCCGGACGGACGCTACCTCAGTTGCAACAAGGCCTTCGAGGGCCTTTTCGGCAAGACCCGCGAGCAAATCGCCGCCAAGACGCCGGAGGAGCTCTGGCCCAAGACGACCCCGAATTTCATGCGCCAGGAGGACGACGTCCTTTTGGAAAGTCCCGGCGTCAAACGCGTCGAGGCCGGGGTGCGCGACGTGGCCGGGAAATACCGCGAGATGATTTTGTTCAAGGCCAGCTACCCCGACCCGGACGGCGGCGTCGGCGGCATCGTGGGCGCGGCCATGGACATCACCGAGCACAAGGAAAACCTGCGTAAAATCGAATACCTGGCCCATCACGACGCCCTGACCGGCCTGCCCAACCGCAAACTCTTCCTGGAACGCCTGGAGCACGCCCTGGCCGGGGCCAAACGCACCGCGTCCCTGATCGGACTGATCTACATCGACCTGGACCGGTTCAAGGACATCAACGACTCCCTCGGCCACCACGCCGGGGACCAGGCCCTGATCGAATTTTCCCGGCGCGTCCTCGACAAGCTGCGCGAGACCGACACCATGGCCAGAAT
This sequence comes from Desulfovibrionaceae bacterium, assembly GCA_015233395.1. Classification (GTDB taxonomy): domain Bacteria; phylum Desulfobacterota; class Desulfovibrionia; order Desulfovibrionales; family Desulfovibrionaceae; genus JADFXV01. The sequence continues at coordinate 13,330 of JADFXV010000076.1, read as the reverse complement.
CGGCGGCGACGAGTTCGTGGTGATCGCGGAAAACATCAAATTTCCGGCCGACCTCTCGGTCATCGCCGCCAAGATCGAAGAAAGCCTGCGGGCCCCCATGCCGCTCGCCGGCATCATGACCCAGATCAGGGCGAGCATCGGCGTGAGTTGCCACCCTTGGCACGGCGACGATCCCGACGCGCTCATCCGGGCCGCGGACCAGGACATGTACCAGCGCAAAAAAGACCGCCGCCTGGAAGAATAGACCGGCCGCCGGTCTTCGCGCGCCGCGCGCTTCGTTCCCCGGCGCCGTCTTGTCCGAGCGAGCTTGCGTTTCAGGGCCGCCGCAATCGCGGCCGCGATCGTTCTCGCCTCCTAACGGACGTCCTATCCCGATCCGTATTTTTCCGCAAAACAATCTGTTTTTGCGATGAAATTTATATTGACACATATCGTGGAACAGCTATTGTCCGTGCAAGCGATTGTGCCCTAAAAATCCCAGCTTGTTCCACGGCCGCTCCCATGAACATGACGCCACCCGGCGGCAAGACGATCGATCCCGGCGATGACGGACGCGGCCCACGAGCTCAGGGCTTCGCCGCGTTACCGGCGCATTGCGATCCCCGCGGCGGCGACGGGCTCGCCACGCTCGGCCCACGGGCTCTGTTCGAGACGACCTCGATGCGCCTGGACGACCTGCTCCATCACATCGCCCAGAATCTGCTCGCCCTGCCCGCCTTCGCCCGGCCTTTCCTGTGGGGCGGCCGCGAGGCCGCTTGGCTTTTGGATTCGCTTTTCAAGGGATATCCCGCGGGGGTGTGCATCGTCTGGGAATACCGGCCGCCGGCCATGTACCGCGCCATCGGCCGCGACTATTGCCGGCGGCCTCCGGCCCTGCTTCTGGCCGACGGCCGCCAGCGCCTGACCGCGCTGTACTGCGCCCTGCGCGGCGCTCTGCCCGCCGCCGAAGGCCAGGGGGCGTCCAGAATCCAGGTGGCCTTCAACCCGATCAACGCCGCCTTCGCCCCGGCCGGGACGAAAACACGCGACAATCCGGAGTATATCCCGGACATCGCCGGACTGTGGAAAACACCGAGCTCGTCGCGCAAAATCGCCGAGGCCTACCTCTCCCGGCTGGGCCGGGCCATTCGCCTGGACGAGGACGGCCTGGAACGAGTCTGCCTCCATATCGACAGGCTGCTCGACATGCTGCACTACTGCTTTCCCATCCTCGAACTGCCGGCTCAGTTGAGCGAAAACGAGGTCAAAGCCATTTTCGCCCGGGTCAACCACGGCGCGCGCCCGGGTCCGGCCCACGGCCCGTCCGCGAACCCGGCAGACGCGGCAGATTCACACGGTTCGGCCGCAGCGCACAGTCGGCGCGTTGCGGCCGGTCTCGCCGGTCCCGCCGGTCCCGTCGCTTCGGCCGGTTCGGCCGGTTCGGCCAGGGCGCTTTGGCGGCGGCTCAGCGACGGGCCGCGCCTGATCGTCAAGAATTCCGTTCCGGCCGGCCGCGCCTGGTCCGGCCCGCAACCGGCGGCTTTGGCCGGGGCCGGGCCAGTCCCGGCCGAAGCCACGCAAGCAAACGACCCGCCGCTTCAGGATCAAGAGCCCATCGGCGAAATGCCGATTTTCCCGGCCCGAAGCTTCGTGGCCCTGTAACCGCACGGGCCGTGAAAACCGCCGTCGTTCGCAAACCCGCCATGGACCATGGATATGGCTGATCCGGTCGCGATATTCAGAGTCCGGCAAACCCCCCTGCGCGAACTGCTCCCGAGGTTCTGCCTGGACGTCGCGCCGGCTCATGCGCAGGCAGCCACGCCGGCGGCCGCCGCTTGCCTCCCGCGTCCGGCCAGCGCGGCGAGGGTGCGCGAACTGCTCGACTCCATGTATCTGGGCTATCCCATCGCCCACGTGGCCGTGGTCAAAACGCCGCCCTGCTGCGCGTCCTTGCCGCCGGGCGCGCTCTCGCCCGCTCTCACCGTGCTTGACGGCGCGGACATGCTGGCCGGACTGGCCGAGGCCATGCTCGGACGCGCGAGAGCCGGAGGCGCCAGAGTGGTCGTGGCCTTTCGACCGGACAGCGAAACCTTTTTCGTGAACGGCGGCGACCGGCCAGACCGGCCAGACCGGCGTGAGGGAGGAAACCGCGGAAATGGGGGAAACGGGCCGAACGGGGCGCGACGCGGCCACGATCCCGAATGCATCCCGGACATCGCCCAGTTTTTTTGCGCCGGGGTCTCGCGCTTTCGCCTGGTCACGGACTTCCTCGACCGGCTGGCCGCTGCCGGCCCGCTGGACGAAGAGCGCAAGGAAACCATAAGCCGCCGGATCGACCGGCTGCTCGGCCTGGCCGGATATCCGGTCACGGTCTTCGAATTCGCGGCCGGCGCGCCGCGCCGGCAAGTGCTCGAAGCGGTCTTGCGGCTTCGTTCCAAGGGACTGCGCCTGACGAGCGAGGACGTCGCCCTGGCCGAAACCGGTTGCCGCCGGCCCGGCCTGGTCGAAGACCTCTTCCGGTTTTGCCGGGCCGGGCGCCGGCCGCCGGAAAAAAGCGAACCCTCGCCATTTAAGCATCTCCTGCGGCCCTCGCCCAGGGATATGGTCATGGCGGCGCTCGCGGGGCCAAGCCCGGCCCGGACGGCGCGCTTGCGGACCGCCGCGGCGAGGGGCTCTGCGACCACCTGGGCCGGGCGCTGGATCTGGTCGCCTGGCATGGATTCCTGACCGCCCTGGCCAAGGCCGGATTTCGGGGCGCGATGCTCATCGGCTCCAAAAAAGCGGCCTTTGCGGCCTACGGCGGCTATCTCGCGCTCAAGCGCCAGGCCGTGGGCGCGGCCAGGCGCGACCGTCTGGCCGGACGGCTGTATTGCGGCCTGTGCCTGGCGCCCAAGGCGCTGGAGAAGGCCCTTGACCTCGCGCGAGCGCCGAGCGCGGGCCCTAGCCGCGATTATCCGGATCTCCTCGAAGAGGCGCTCGCGGCGGCGCTCGACGAAGAGTTCTTCGACCGCCTCCTGCCGCCCCTGCTGGCCAAACCCGGGAATAAAACCTTGGCTTTTCTTGCCTACCTCGCCGCCCAGATCAAACTCGGCGCGCCGGTGCTCTTTTCCACCGCCCGGGTCGGCGACCTGCTGGACTACGGTTTTCGCTCCGGAAAAAAGGCCCTGGAACGCCATCACCTGCATCCGCGAAACCACCTGCAATCGCGCGGCGTGCGCGACAGCGCCCGCATCGACCGTCCGGGCAACCTGGCCCTGGTGGAATGGCCGGACAACGCGGCCATCGCCGACCTGCCCCCGGAGCGCTACGTCCCGGCGCAGCGCGCCCGGTTCGCCCAAAAACAATGGGAACTCATGCTGCGCCGCAACGCCCTGTGGCCCGGCTTCGAGCGCGAAGACTACGAAACCTTCCTGGTCAAACGCGAAACCCTCATGGCCCGGATCATCCGCCAGGCCTACCGAAGCCTGTGACCGGCGAGAGGCGGCGAAAAAAGCGGTTTTCGCGCCACCTGGAATGCGCTCGTATTTTTCGGCGTTATTTCAGTGTATTCGCCCTTTCCTTTTTGTTGTCCGTTATATATCGTCTCACGAGTTCGACGACAACGGACAGCCATGCGGAACGCGCGTTCCGGCCGGCCGTTGAAATGTCTCGCAGAACAGCCAAGCAGGCGCATCCGGCAGGGCAATGCGAAAACCCTTTTTCCCCGATCGCAATGGGAGCGGAAAATTTCTCCATTTTCCCGCTCCCGGCAATATCACCGGCAGCCTTTATCTCCTCGTCGCCTGCGCCATTTTCCCGGCGCTCCTGATCATTCTCTATTCCGGCCTGTCGGAACGCGACCGGGCCATCGAGAACACGAGCCGGATCCTTGAGAATTTCACGAACGGCGTCGCCGACATCCAGGTGGAGAAGGCCAACCAGATCAAGCTCTTCCTGCAGACCATCGCCATCCTTCCCGAGGTCAAAAGCCTGGACCGCGCCGGATGCGTCCGCCTGTTCGAAGAACTGCTGCGGGACAATCCGGGACTGGCCAACATCACGCTGACCGATACGCGCGGCATCGTCCTGGCCTCGGGCCTGCCCTCGGCCGAAAGGGTCGACTTGTCCGACCGGACCGGGTTCAAGGACGCCGTCCGGACGCGGGCCTTCAGTTCGGGCGAATTCACCGTCGGGCGCTACGTCAAGGCGCCGGTTTTTCCTTTCAGCCTGCCGGTTTTTGCGGACGACGGCAGCCTGGCGGGGGTTCTTTTGTGTTCGCATGTTCTGGAAAAATATCAGGACTATTTCACCGACATCAAGCTGATGCCCGACAGCCGCCTGTCGTTTCTGGACCGCAACGGGGTCCGCCTGCTGGGCTTTAGCTGGCATGGGGAGACGCCGCCGGTCGGCACGCCCGTCATCGCCCAAAATTGGCGCGTCATTTCCGAGTCGCAGGGCGATGCCGGACATTTCACCGGCATGCGCTACGACGGAACCAGCGTTTTGTTCCATTTTCGCAAATTGCGGCTCAAGCCCGGCGAAACGCCTTATATGACCGTTTTCATGAACACGCCGGTGTCCGTCATCCTCGCGCCCGCGAACCGGGCCTTGCGCAACAACCTGGCCCTGCTGGCCCTGGCCGCGCTGATGGCTTTCGCCGTCGCCCGGTTGCTCGGCAGGGCCCTGGTGGCCCGCCGGTTCGAAGCGCTCAAGGAAAGCCAGGACAGATTGCGCGCGAGCGAGCAACGGCTCCTGGATGCGCAGCGCGTCGCCCTGGTCGGCGATTGGGAGATCGTTCCCGCGACCGGGCGGATAACCTGGTCCGGCGAAGTCTGCCGCATCGCCGGACGGGAGCCCGGCGCCCTCCCGGATTCGTTGCCGGAAACCCTCTCGCTCTTCCACCCCCAGGACGGACCTCTTCACGACCTCGCCGTACGCGAAGCCCTGGCCCTGGCAAAGCCCTACAGCCTGGAATTGCGGGTTCTCAGGCCGGACGGACACGCCGTCCATGTCCGTGTCAGGGGCCATGCCGAGCAAGGCGCGAACGGCGAGGTCGTCCGGCTGTACGGCACGATCCAGGACATCAGCGAGCGCAAGCTGGCCGAGGAAGCGTTGCGCCGTTCCGAAACGCGCTACCGGACCTTGTTCGAGAGAAGCCTGGACGCCATCGCGGTCAAGGAATCGTTTCCGCCCCGCTTCAAGTTCGTCAATCCCGCTTTTACCGAGTTGTCCGGCTACACCGTTAAGGAGTTGCGGGCGCTGGGAGAGAACGCCTATTGGCCGCTCGTGCATCCGGACGATCTGGACCGGGTGCGGTCTCTTTTGAAGGATCGATACGACGGGAAGATTCCGGCGGGCCGTTATGAAATGCGCCTCGTGCGCAAGGACGGCGCCATCCGCTGGACGGACGTTTCCGCAACCCGCATCGAAAATGACGGCGTCCCGGCTCACTTGACGTTTTATCACGACATCACCGAGCAGAAACAGAACGAGGAGCTGCGCGGCCAGATCGAGCGCATCGTCCGGCACGATCTTCGCGTTCCCGCCTCCAACGCCATCGGCATCGCCGGCTCGCTGCTCGCGGACGCGAATCTGACGCCGCAACAGCGCCGCCTGCTCGCCTTATTCGAAAACGCCGGCCAAAACATGCTCGACACCCTGGACAGTTCCCTGGATATGTACAAGATCGAAACCGGACAATACCGGTGCGAGCCGGTGGCGTTCGATTGTTTGTCCCTGGTCAGGGAAATCATCGAGGTCATGGCGATCACAGACCAATTCGCCGGCGTGCGCCTTGAGCTTCTGATGGACGGCCAGCCCGCCCGGTCCATCCGGCCGGAAACGCGGCGCCCGTGCCTGGGCGAGCCCCGGCTGCTGCGCATGGCCCTGCAGAATCTTCTGGTCAACGCCCTGGAGGCTTCCCCGGGCGGCGGGCAGGTCGTCGTGGCGTTGTCTTCGGACGCGAATTGCCGCATCGAGATCCGCAATCGCGGCGCCGTGGCGAGCGAGATTCGCGATAGGTTCTTCGAGAAGTACGTGACCAGGGGAAAGGCCAAGGGAACCGGCCTTGGCGCCTATTCGGCGATGATGATGGTCAGGGCGCAGGGCGGCGCGATCGCGATGCGCGCCTCCGACGAGGACGACGAGACGGTGGTGACGGTCACGATGCCCTGCTGACGCGGGCATGGGCGCCGTATCGGCCCGCGCGATCGGGAACACAAGCCGGAGCGTCCCGCGACATCCGGCCGGACGAGGAAAGGAGACAACATCATGGCGCGTCCTTTCAAGATACTCATCGTCGACGATGAGCCCGTCAACATCACGCTCATTCAAGGGTGCCTCAAGAATATGGGGTACGAGGTCCACGCCGCCGAAAACGCCTTCGACGCGCTGAAAGTTTTGGACCGCAGCTTCGATCTCGTCCTGGCGGACGTGATGATGCCGGAGATGGACGGCTTTGCGATGGTCCGCAAGATCAGAAGCAATCCCGAGACGCTGGATATACCGGTGGTCATGGTGACGGCGCTGCATGAAAAAGACTACCGCCTCAAGGCGGTCGAAACCGGGGCCAACGACTTCATCTCAAAACCGGTCGACAGAGTGGAACTCAAGATTCGCACCGAGTCGATGCTCAGACAAAAGGCTCAGCAGGACGAAATCAAGTCCTTCTCCGGCGAACTCAATACGCTGGTCGAAGCGCGCACCCTGGAACTGCGGCATGTCCTCGCCGGTCTCAATCGGGCCAACAAGGAAGCGATCCAACATCTGTCCGCGGCGGCTGAATTCAAGGACGAAGACACCGGGTTTCACATCCTGCGCATGGCCAGTTACAGCGCCCTTATCGCGGCCAAGCTCGGGCTGGACAAAGAGGACGTGGACATGATCCTCACGAGCAGTCCCATGCACGACGTGGGCAAGATCGGCATACCGGACAGCATCCTGCTCAAGCCCGCCAAGCTCGACGCCGGCGAATGGAAAATCATGAAGGAACACACCACCATCGGCGGCCAAATCCTCGGCGCGGGCGAATCCGACTACATGAACATGGGCACGATCATCGCGCTCGCCCACCACGAAAAATGGGACGGCAGCGGCTATCCTTCCGGCTTGGCCGGCGAGGACATCCCGTTGCCCGGGCGCATTTGCGCGGTGGCGGACGTGTTCGACGCCCTGACCAGCAAACGTCCGTACAAGCAAGCCTTTGCCGTGGACAAGTCCCTGGAGATCATGAAAGAGGGCAGAGGCTCCCACTTCGATCCCAGGTTGCTCGACATCTTCCTGGAAAATATCGGGGAGGCCCTGGAGATTCGCGAGAAATACCTGGAAGTTTGATTACGCCATCGCGCAAATGACTTCGATTTTTCGTAAATCCGCCGCGCGAGGCATCAATCCCGGGCTCAGCTCACGGCATGCGGCGGCTTGGCGGCCCGCTCCCCGGACGGGGGAGCGAACGGTGCTGACCTTTTCGCCGCGCCGATCCGTGAGACGACGTCCAAAAAGTCGTCGCAATTGAAAGGCTTGGCGAGGTATTCGTCCATGCCGGCGGCAAGGAATTGTTCCCGATCGCCCTTGAGGGCGTAAGCGGTCAAGGCGATGATCGGGACCTTCGGATCGCCGGCCTCGCCGTTTCTGATGCGCCTGGTCGCCTCCAGCCCGTCCATCACCGGCATCATGACGTCCATCAAGACGAGGTCGATCGCGGTGCGCGCGAGGATTTCCAGCGCCTGTTTGCCGTCGTGGGCCTCGATCACCTCGTGGCCCCGCTCCCGCAGAAGCTCCTGGGCCAGGATGCGGTTGACCAGGTTGTCTTCGACCAGAAGCACCCGAAGCGGCCGCAGGCCTCGTTCCGGCCGGGGCTCGGGGGATGCGCCGCTTGTCGCGGTTTCATCCATGAGCTCGAAGCGGCCCGTGAAGAAAAAGGTCGAGCCCTTGCCTTCCTCGCTTTCGGCCCAGATGGTTCCCCCCATCAATTCCACCAGGTTCTTGCAGATGGACAGGCCAAGTCCCGTGCCGCCGTATTTGACATGCGCGGAGCGGCCGATCTGCGAGAAAGGTTCGAAAATATGGCTCAACCTGTCTCTCGGGATGCCGATGCCGCTGTCCTTGATCGCGAAGCGCAGGCGGATCGAGGCGCCGTCGAGTTCCTCGGCCAGGGCGACGCTGATCAGGATCTTGCCCCGGTCGGTGTATTTGATGGCGTTGGCGGCCAGGTTCGTGAGCACTTGCATGAGCCTGCCGGCGTCGCCGACCAGGACGTCCGGCGCCTCGTGATCGACGCTGTACAGGAGTTCGAGCCCCTTGTTTGCGGCCATCAATTCCAGGGGTTTGAAGGTCGCGGCCAGCATGTCGCGCAGGGCGAACGCAGCCGGACTGAGTTCGGCCTTCCCGGCCTCGATTTTGGAGAGGTCCAGGATGTCGTTGATGATGTCCAGCAGAGAATTTCCGGAGGACAGGATGATCTGCGCGTATTCCTTGAACTTTGCGTCCTGCAGGGAGCCCGCGAGCAGTTGGGCGAAACCCAGGATGCCGTTCATGGGGGTTCTGATCTCGTGGCTCATGTTGGCCAGAAAGGCGCTTTTGGCCTTGCTCGCCGCCTCGGCGGCCTTTTTGAGCTCTTCGCGCTCTATCAGGGCCTGGGCCAGCTTGATGTTGCCGTGCCCCAATTCGGAAATCATGTCGGCCAGCTTCATGAAGAACGCCATGCCCGAGTCCAGGGCGCGCCTGGAAATCCGGGGCACGGCCCGCAGGGCTTTAAGATAGGCCGCCTCGTCAAAGCCGTACCGGGCGGCCTGGGACTTGAAAACCTCTTCGTCCACGGCCTCGTCTTCGAAGAAGAACTGGCCCGAATAGATGTTGCCGAGTTGCCGGGCGGCGACCACGATGGGCGTGATCACGTCCCACATGAGGTTTTTGCACCGGTACAGCCGGTACTCGCCCCGGACAACCGCCCCGGAAAGATGCAGGTCGCTTTCCAGGCAGTGCTTGCAGGACTCGGGGTGCTTGCGGTGGAAATGGACGCAAATGTCCTGCCAGCCCACGCCGGCCAGCACCGCGCCCTTCAGATCGAGGATGAACATGGGGATGCGCGCCAGGGAGTAGAAGTCGTCCAGGAGCGCTTGAATCATGCAGATGTCGATGATGTCGGCGAGTTCCAGGTTCCGAATGCGGTCGTCGGGCAGGGTGAGGCCCGGGAGCGTTTGTTTGGCTAAAAGTCGTTTTTTGGTCTTTTCGATGTCCGGCATGGTCCCCTCAAACTAGGGCGGGTATTTTCCCGGACCATATCAGATGGTGATAGCCGTGAAAAGGGGGCGGGGGGAAATAATTGGTCTGAGTTCGATGGTGGTCTTGCGCCGCTTGACGGCCGGGCAGGGACACGGTCAGGCCCGCCATCCGGCCGGTTGCGAAAAAATCCATGGCTTCAGAGCCTCTTGCAAAATTCATTGGCCGCCGGAGGCGTTCAAAAAACCACTCTTTTGGCAAGTCCCTCTTCAGGCGGCGTTTTCGAGACGCAGCCGCCTTTTTTGCTCCGCGGCGTCCGCGGCCAATTTCTTGCCGGCTTCGGAAATGGTCACCTTGTCCCCCAGGCCGAACGGAGCCACGACCGCTTCGGGCGCGGCCTTGCGGACAGGTTGCATTTTGGGGGCAGGCTTTTTGACTGGGCGTCGTGGGGCGTTCATGGCGCATCTCCGGTTTTCATGGCGCCGACCCCTCCCGCGAGGCGCACGGCCATCATTGCAGACTTCTTTTCGGGCGGCGCGCGAAATACTTTAGGCCGCGATCCCGCCCTGACGCCGCATTGCGCACGGAACCGAGGATGGACGAACAAGACGGCGGCAGAGACATTTCCCCGGCCCGGGAGAATTCAAGGCTTGACTAAACCCTGTCAATGAGTACCACTATACCCATGGCATGGACGGTGGCGATTTCCAGGCGAGCGGCCAAGCGGGCAAACGTCCTTCCCCTGGCCGCGCAGGACGCCCTGCGGCAGTTGCTTCTCGATATCCGCGAGACGGGGCCGGTGCAAAAGGCATGGCCGAATTACGGGAAAATCGCGGGCAGGCCCGGTTGCCATCATTGCCATATCCGCAAGGGACGCCCGACCTATGTCGTGGTCTGGCGCGTCGCCCCGGAACAGACCGTGGAGGTGTTGTATGTTGGGACTCACGAGAGAGCGGACTACGGACGGATATGTTGAATTATCCTTTCGCGTCTCGAAGGACAAGGCCGCCTTGGTCAAGAGAGTGTTGGCCGCAATTATCGAGCAGCCCGGCCCCGCCGATGACGGCAAGCCTTTGGGGATCGAAGAGGCGCTTGGGCCGTCCACGCCCGGGGCGGCGCTGCGGGGATATCGCCACCGCGAGGCGTTGACGCAGCATGAACTGGCTACACGAGTTGGCGTCGCCAAGCAGCATATCAGCGACATGGAGAACAACAGGCGCACGATCGGCAAGGAGATGGCCTTGCGGTTCAGCAAGGCGTTGGATGCGCCCTGGAAGCGGTTTTTGTAAGCATTTCCCCGGCCCGGGCCTCATGAACCAAGGCCGAAAGAGCCGGGCAGGCCGGTTCATCCCGAGGGGCGTTCCCGGCGCATGATTCGGCTGGAGATCGCCATGCCCAAGCCGGGCCTACAGCCGCGCCAGCTTGCTTTCTCCCGCGCCAAGCCGAACGGGACCGCATTGTATACGGCGACAAACTGCCGCGATCCGGGGCGATCTGGCGGCCAGTCCAGTGGGTGGAATGCTTTGATTATCTTGAGTTTGGAAGAGGATTCTCATGAGAGCCCGCCCCCCCCCGTACTGCCCGTCCTGGCTGACGCGGCGATGATCGGCACGGAACAAGGACCTGTTGGGCCATCGGGATACATTGACCAACATCGAGTTTGACGACTAGACTGGGTTCAGGGCATCAACACACCGGCTCTCGTTTGCAAATGCCCATTCAACACCGCCAAAATGATGAGGATAAAATAAAATTATCATGCAAGACAATGATGTCGTCCGCCTCGATCTGCGCCAGACCTGCTGAAGGCTGGCGCAGGAGATCGGGTGGTATCTCCGTTTTTCCGGCGCGCCTCGGATCGAAGCCCTCGTCGCCAGCGACGCGGGCCCGGTCCTGGAGGAACTGCGCTTGACCGTATCGGGCTGGCGGCTGACCGTCGCCCCCGAAGGCGACGGCCTGCTCGCCATCTATGAGCGCAAGGCCTGAGCGCCCGAGGGCTACTTCCAGCCCAGAGCCTTTCTCTTGTCCTTGAAGTCCTCGACGATCCGTTGCGCCAGGCAGGCCGGATTCACGTCCACGATCATGGCCGAGCCAAGCAGCTCCTTTGTGCCTTCGGAGAGGAATTCCATGACCTTGTCCGAGCCCTGCACGGGCGCGTGGACGCAGTGGTAGGAGTTAAATCCCAACATGCGGAACGCCAGGGCCGCGCCGACGCCTTTTTCGTTGGACCATTCGGGCGTGACCTCGGCATAGGGCAGATCCTTGAACGGATGCCCAAGCGCGCCGGCCACGGTGCCGAAAACGGCGACGGCGTGGGCGTTGTCGATGCATTCGCCCATATGCCAGACCGGGGGCATGTCCTCGCCGAGGAATTCTTTCAGGCTCTCGCCGCATTTTTCCTGGGCGGCGACGGTGCAATAGCCGAGTTTCGCCATGGGAAACGAGGCGCAGCCGTTGGTCAGCACCAGGATATTGTTCTTGAGCAGAATGTCGACGATATCCACGATGGCCTTTTCATAGATGACGCGAGTATTGGTGCATCCGGCCAGATTGATGATGCCGAGGATCTTGCCCTCTTTCAGGGCGTCGGCCACGGGTTTGACGCTGCCGCCGTAGTGCTTGCTCAAGTACTCCAGGCCGAAACCCACTTCCGCTTCCACCTCGTAGGGGGGGATGTACACCGGCACGTCGCGGCGATTTTTGAAGCTGTCCACCGCGCGGGTGAGAATCTTGTCCGCCAACGCGGCCAGTTGATCCAGATTGGAGAGATCGCGCTTGTAGCCGTAATGCTCGGCCCCAGGCAGGTGAGTGGATTCGTTGGTGGTGACCACCACGGTCTTGAAGCAGCGGGCCACTTCGATGATCGACGGGAAGATGTCCTGAACGTCGGCCACCCAGAGATCGAGCGCGCCGGTGGCCAGCACCAGTTCCACGCCGTTGGCGTTGGCCAGCGGGATGACGCCGCCCATGCGATACATGGAGGACAGGCCGGAACAACAGACGCCGTAAAACTGGATGCCTTCGGCTCCGGCGTCCTTGGCTTTTTTGATGAATTTCTTGGTCCGGGCCATCTTGATGATTTCCGTGGACAGAATGGGGGAGTGGCCGTGGATGGCGATGTTGACGAAGCCCTTTTTCAAGCAGCCGAGGTTGACTCTTGAGGTGCTGCGCGTGGGCACGCCGTAGAGGCAGTCGCCGGCGATGGAGCCGCCGACCACGCCCGACATCGAAAAGGCGATGCCGCAGCGCATGAACTGGTCCATGGCCTTGCGCCAGTCGCCCTGGTTGCCGGTCACGGTCTGATGCATGGCCTCGAAAATCTCGTGGTAGGCGCTCAGCGGCAACAGGCCGAGATCCTTCCAAACCTTATAGCGTTCGGGCGAAGCCGCGGCCTTGAGCGTGCGGTGTTCGCCGGGCACGGCGCGGCCCATGTCCTCAAGCAGAATGTCCGCGATCTGGCCGGCCAGGGACTCGATGGTCGCGCCTTCGGTCTCAAGGCCGAACATCTTGGAGACGGCGAGCACCTTGTCCTTGCCCAGGATGGGAATGTCGATTTCTCCCGCGGCGGCCTTCTTCAGCGCCAGCATGACTTCGCGGGAGCGCGCGCTATGGGCGGAGGCCCCGGCGGCGGCCGAACGGCACAGGTTGCGGGCGACGATGAGATCGGCTCCCGCGCCGCAGATGCCCCTGGGCGCTTTTTTCGTGATTTTGCATGGCCCGAGCGTGCAATTTTTGCAGCAAATCCCGGCCAGCCCGAAGGTGCACTGCGGCTTCTGCTGGTCGGCGCGGTCGAAACAGTTCTCGCAGCCGATGCGGTCCATGTAGGCGATCATATCCCTCACCGCCGGGTCGGGGGCCTGCGCCATGACGTCCGCCTTGCTGGGGAAGGTCTTGCGATATTCCCCCACCGCGGTGGCGTAGTCGTTGCACGTGTTATCATGATGATGGCCGTGTTCATGCGAGTGGTGGTGCGTCCCTTTTTCGTGCGAGTGATCTTTCATGGCCTGCGCCCCTTCTAATTAAATATTGACCTGCCCCCAGTTTATGTACCAACCCCAATGTTAGTCACTGAAGCATAACGGGCTGGGGCTGGACTGAGGGCCATCCTCCCCCCGGGGGGAGGATGGCCGCCGGTGCCGGTGGTCGGTACCCC
>JADFXV010000075.1 GCA_015233395.1 Desulfovibrionaceae bacterium | reverse complement strand
CGCGCCGGGCGCGTCCTGGCCGAGGAATTTGCTTTGCAGGGTGGCGATGATGTCGCCGACCACGTCCCTGGCGATGTCGGCCTTGAGGCTGGCCGTCAGTTCGCGCAGGACGTCGGCCTTGAGCGCCTCCAGGTCCATGGACGCCGGGGCGGCCGGACGGTCCGGGGCGGCCGGTTCGGGCGCTTGGGCCGGTTGGGCCGGTTGGGCCGCCTGAGAGGTTCCGGGCCTTGCGGCCTCGGCCGCCGGGGCGCTGTCTGCGGCGTCCTGCTCGTAGCCGGCCATGTCGGGCATGGCCAGGGCCGGGTGGCCGGCCTTTTCCATATAGGCGCGGACCGCGGCGGCTTCCACGGCCACGGTCTCGTCGGCGATCATCTCCAGGCCGCCCAGGCAGCCCGCTTCGGCCAGGCGCGCCTCCAGGTCGCCGCGCAACTGCTCCTTGAGATCTCTGGGCATCCAGGCCAGGCGTTTGATCCCGCCCTCGGCCAGCAGAAATTTCTTCGAGGCCAGGTAGGTCTTGCCGCAGCCGATAAATCCCGGGGTCTGCACGCCGCCGCCGACGTTGCCTGCCAGGGTGGAAAAGCGCATGCCCACGGGCGTCTCGCCCGGGTATTCGCGCGAGACGGCCATGACGCCGTTTAATTCCGGCACGTAGGCGCAGATGACCTCGAAGCAGCCGCAGCTGGTCATGGGCGAATCCATGATGGAGTACGCGCAGACCCGGGGGATGGTCTTGTGGCTGCCGGCCTCGACGTAGGCGGTGACGCCCTCGAAGACGCCTTTTTGCGGGTCGAACACCCTGCCCTTGCCCACCGGCTGGTTGGGGCCGGTGTTGTCGATTTCGTAGGCGGCCCGGCCGTCGAGCCAGTTGTACGCCCCGCACAGGCCCGGGCGCTCCGGGGAAATGACGCAGACGTGGTTCGGGGCGAAGGACTGGCACAGCAGGCAGGAATAGAACGTGTCCACGGACTCGTCGGTCATGGCCGCGAGCCTGCGGTTGCGCTCGTCGTAGACCTTGCGGGCGTGCGCAAGCCGGCGCTCGACCTCGGCCGCGTCGGTGATGAGCGTCACGCGCACCTTGTCGACGATGGCCGGGTATTGCGAGAGCAGTTTGGCGTGCAGGATCTCGCCGTAGTGCTTGAGCCGGAAACCGCGCTCGAAGGCGGCCTTCGACACGCGCGTCCAGATGATGTCGCGCTGGCCCATGTGCCAGACGCCTTCGGCCCCGTTGAGCAGGTGGTGGATCTGGCGCTCCAGGATGGGCTCGAAATCGGCCTGCATCTTGCGCCCGGCGACCTCGACCCAGATGGCCAGCGGCAGCGCGCCGCCCTCGGGCGCGGCGTCGATGTCCGGACCGATCAGCTCGATCGCCCCGTCGTCGATGCCGGCCATGTCCACCGAGGTCACGAACTCGAAGCCGGGCGTGCGGTTGCCGCCGAATTCGACGCGGGTGTCGTTCTTGCGGATCAGTTCGCCCTCAAAGGCCGCGCCGTAGGGCACGGGGATGGGCACCTTGTCGACCTTGATCTTGCAGCCCCGGATTTCCAGGGCGCGCTCGACCATTGAGGCGTGGGGGACGCTCGCCACCACGTGCTCGTAGGTGCACACGCCGGTCGGCAGGATCTCGGGGATGGCGGTGTCGGCCACGACCGGAAAGCCGAAATTGATCGCCCCGGCGGCCAGGGCGTATTTTTGCTTGGACACCTCCCCCAGCGCCAGGACAAAGGCGAAGACCCGGTTTTTGTTGTAGAGCAGGTTGGCGCGCCCGGCCCCGGGTTTGACGCCGCCAAAAGCCATGGCCACCCAGCAGGCGAACCCGAGGGCGTAGACCAGGGCCGATTCCTCGGGGCCAAACGGCACCAGCCGGGTTTCCCAGCCGAGCTGCACGCCCTTGGCGGCCAATTGCTCGGCGAACTGCACGCCGCCGGTCTGCCCGGCCATGAAGACGTAGATGTTTTTTTCCTGCAATTCGCGCGCGATGGCCACGGCCGTGTCCGCGTCAGGGGCGGCCCCGGTGATGGCGGCGAAGCCCGGGGCGGTGCCGTCGACGAACTCCACGCCGCGCTCGCGCATGAGCACGTCCGAGGCCGCGCCGAGCCAGAGGCCGCTAACCGGACTCGGCCCGAGGGCGTATTTGCAGGCCTCGTAAGCCTCGCAGGCGAACAGCGCGGCCACGCCCGCGTCCAGCGCGCCGCCGAGATAGGGCAGCCAGCACTCCGCGGCCGGGCGCACGGGCATGAGCCCGGCGGCCTGTCCGAGCAGGCCGCGCAGGTCGGCCAGGGTTTTGATTTTCGCGCCGGTCAGGGCGTAGGCGATGGGCAGATGGTAGGCCGTGTCCGGGAAGGCGGCCGGATAGTCCGGCCCCTTGGCCGCGATGGCGGCGCTCAGCGCGGCCTGGGCCTTGGCGATCCAGAAGGCCGCGCCGTCGACGGCCTGGGCGCTGATGAATTTAGACATTGAGCGATCTCCGGTCCTTCATGTCGAAAAGCTTGCGCTCGGCCTTGCGGTCGAGATTCAGGCGCGCGCGTTTGGCCTCAATGATCTCAAGCGCCAGACGCGCGGCCCCGGCGGGATCGGCCCGGTAATGAAAGCCCGCCCCGAAGACCGCCCTGGCCCCCTCGCCAAGGAGTTCCGAAACTTCCTGGGAACCGGAAACGTGGAAGGGATTGCCGAGGATCACGTCCACGCCCGAAGCCACGAAATAGCAGCCGATGGCCACGGCCTTCTCGCTCATCCATTCCGGGGCCAGGCCGACGATCGGCGGGTCGCAGAGGTCGGCGCCGAGTCCGCCCTCGGCCACGAGTTCGGCGGCGGCTTCGAGCAGGCGCGCGTTGTCCACGCAACTGCCCATGTGCAGCACCGGCGGCATGCCCACGGCCTCGCAGACCTCGCGCAGGCCCGCTCCGGCGTGCTCAAGCGCCGCCTCGGGCGCGAGCATGCCCGCCTTGGCCGAGGCCAGGGCGGCGCAGCCGGTCTTGAGCACGAGCACGTCGTTTTTGATCAGTTCGAGAGTGACGGCGTTGATGTGCGCGTCAAGCTTGGACTTGGGGTTGTTGCAGCCGACGATCCCGGCCAGGCCCTTGATGCGCCCGGAGATGATCGCGTCGGAGAGCGGCCGGAACGACCCCCGGAAACGCCCGCCGAGCATGTACTTGATCGCCTCCACGGAAAACCCGGCCACCAGCGGGGCGGTGACGTCCGGGATGCTCACCTTGTCCGGGTCGCGATTTGCGAAATTTTCGATGGCCAGCAGCAACAGATCCTTGGCCTGGGCGTAGGCGCCCGCGACATCGAAGGAGCGGTGGCTTGCGCCCTTGGTCCTGGCGAGGTCGCTCGTGGACACGACCTTGGTGTGGTAGCCCGCGGCGACCAGCGGCAGTCCGGGCATGACGCACTGCACGTCGGTGATGAGCACCTCGACCGCGCCGGTGATCACGGCCAGTTCCTGCTGCAGGAAATTTCCGGCCACCGGAATGCCGTGGCGCATGAGGATCTCGTTGGCCGTGCAGCAGATCCCGGCGAGCGTCAGGCCGCAAGCTCCGGCGGCCTTGGCCCGGTCGACGATCAGCGGATCGCGGGCGGCGGCGGCCAGCATTTCCGAGAGCGCCGGTTCGTGGCCGTGGACCAGGACATTGACCGTGTCCGCGCGCAAAACTCCGAGATTGGAGCGGCTTTTGACCGGCATGGGCGTGCCGAACAGGATGTCGCCCACCATGGCGGCGATGCGCGAGCCGCCCCAGCCGTCGGCCAGGGCGACGCGGAAGGCCTGGGAGACCAGTCCGGCCGCCTCGTGGTCCACGCCCATGTTGGTGCGGTGCAGGCTCTCCACGACCGTGCGGTCGATGCCGCGCGGCCAGACCCCGGCGGCGGTCCAGACGTTCTGCCGGGCCTTCGGGGCGAGCCTCGGCGTGGCCAAAGGCTCTTCCTGACTGGTGAATTCGTCGAGCAGCCTGTCCGCCAGCGCAAGGGCGATTTCGTTTGGTTCGCGGCCGGCCGTCTCCACCCCGAAGGCGCCCGCGGCGCGGCGCAGCGCGTCCTGGTCGCGCACGGCGTAATCCGGGGCCAGGCCCTGGGCCGCCTTTTTGAGCAGGAGCGCGAGATGGCGGGCGTGGTCGGAATGGGCGGCGGTCCCGGCGGCCGCTTCGCGCAGGAAATTGCGGGCCACGATCGTGGCCGCGTCCGCGCCGCACACCCCGAGCGGATTTTTGGCCGAAACGCGGCAGGGCCCCATGTGGCAGATGCGGCAGCACAGGCCGCTTGCGCCGAACGAGCACTGCGCGCCCTGGGCGGCGAAGCGGGCGAAGGCGGTCGGATCGCCGCCTTGCGCGGCTTTATCCAGCATGGCCCGCGACGCGGCGTCGCAGGCCAGGTCGCAACCCCGCGCGGGAGCCTTGGTTTTGGTCATGGCGATATCCTTCCGGCATCTTTGGAAAATCGAGAAAGAGAACAGGCGCTTGCGCAAGACGGCCAGGTCCGGGCCGACGATGGACCGGTCATGGCCGCTTCGGGCGAAACGGCCGATTGCTACCCGGAGCGCAGCGCGCCGTCAACCGGCGGCTTCCCCGCGGCTTCCCCGGTCAGGCCGCGCACGAGCGCGGCCACCGAAGCGGCCACGGGATTGTCCGGGGGCAGGCCGAGCAGGCTTTGACCCGCCTCGTCCAGGGCGGCGAGCGCGGCGTCCTCGGGCAGGCCGATGAGCCCGTCCGCCCCGGTCGCGGCCGCCAGCTCAAAGGCGTATCCGGGCGGCTCCGGGCCGCGCAGGCGGTTGACCACCAAAACCAGCCGGGAGAACGACACGGCCATTTCCAGCGCCAGCGCGTGCAGGCGCGCCAGGGTGCCCAGGCCGCGCCGGCTCGGATCGGCGACCAGAATCAGCGTGTCGACCGCCGGGGCGATGCGCCGGGACAGATTCTCCAGCCCGGCCTCGTTGTCCATGACCACGAAGGGATACTGCCCGGCGACCCGGCCTAAAATGTCGCGCAAAACGCTGTTGGCGTAGCAATAGCAGCCCGGCCCCTCGGGGCGGCCCATGGAGATCAGGTCGAAATCTTCGCCCTCGGCCAGGCTTTCGGCCAGGCGCAGTTCCAGCAGTTCGCGCTTGGACATGCCCGGGACGGCGGCCGCCTCGCCGCGCACGTCCTCGCGCAGCCGGCCCACGGTTTTTTCGACCGTCACGCCGAGCACGGCGTCCAGGCAGCTGTTGGGATCGGCGTCCACGGCCAAAACCGGCCGCGCGCCCTGCCGCGCGAGCGCGGCCACGATCAGGGCCGCGACCGTGGTCTTGCCCACCCCGCCCTTGCCGGCGATGGCGAAAATTGTACTCATGGGCTTCCGGGGAGAAAGGGGAATTGGAGAGGAAGGGCGATTCGTGAATCGCCCCTACTCATGGGAAAATGCATCATATTTGTTTTCTTTGCATCTCGCCCTGTCGCTGCTTGTGAAATGAGTATCGCCTTAACACGAAAAAACTCGCTCTAGTAGGGGCGATTCACGAATCGCCCTCTTTCTTTTCGCCCCTCTTTCCTTCTTCACCCTCTGAAAACCAAAACCACTGCTTTTTTCCCAGGGGGCTGCCGCCCCCGGCCCCCGCTCCAAATCGGCGATTCGCGAATCGCCCTCTTTCCTTCTTCGCCTTTGCGCCCCCGGTCCCCGCTTCAAATGGGCGCTTCATAAATCGCCCGTCTTTTTTCGCCTTATCCCTTCCCCTTCGGCCGGCAGGCGTGCGGGCAGCCGCAGCCTTCGAGCAGTTCGCTGTAGGCGTACAGGATGCGGCGTTCCCGGTCGATGCGGTCGGGGCTCTGCGCGGCGACCGGGTGGGCGGCGGCGAGCGCGGCCAGGCCGTCCCAGGCGGGGATGGCGCGCAGGCCGCAGCCGAGCTGCGCGCCGTCGGCGGTCGCAAGCAGGTAGGCGTCCTTGGTGTCGGTGACAAGGACCAAGGGGGCGGGGGCGCCCGGGTGCAGCCTTGCCGCGGCCAGGGATTCGCGCCGGTAGGAGCCGGGCTCGCCGGAACAGAACACGACGATCATAAGCGGCGAGCCGTCGTCCGCGTAGGCGGCCAGATCGACCATGCGGGTGTAGAGTTTCCCGTCGATGGGGAAGCAGACGCCGATTTTGGCCTTGAGCGCGGTCTTGGGGTATTTTTTTTCCTCGACCAGCAGTTTGGCCAGGGCCTGGCGGATGTCCTCGTAGGTCGTGGCCGGGGTGAGTTCGCCGGTCAAATAATCCGCTATGGCGCCGCCGAGGCTGACTTCGTGCATGGCCGCTTACGGAATGCGCGCGGGCGCTGCGGGCAGGCGCGAAAAGATGGCGTACTCGCCGCGCGCGTGGTTTTTCACGTGGTACATGGCCTTGTCGGCCTTGCCGATGAGCGTTTCAGGGGCCTTGCCGTCGTCCGGATAGAAGCTGATTCCGATGCTGCAACCCGGGCCTTTCTGGCGCTTGAGGGTGCGGTAGGGCCGGGCCATGGCCCGGATGAGCTTGCCGGCCACGTCGATCGCCCCGGCTTCGCCCTGCTGCTTGCCGAGCGCGACCACGAATTCGTCGCCCCCCACCCGGGCCACCGTGTCCGAGGCGCGCACGTGCCGAACCAGCCGCGAGGCCGCCTCCTTGAGCACGGCGTCGCCGGCGGCGTGGCCGTAAAGGTCGTTGACCGGCTTGAAATTGTCCAGGTCCACGAACAGGACCGCCACCTTGGAGCCGTCGCGCCGGGCTTCCTCCAGCATCCCGGCCAGGCGGTCGAAAAGCAGGAGCCGGTTGGGCAAGGTGGTCAGCGGATCGTGCAGGGCGGCGTGGCGCACCTGCTCCTCGACGTTCTTATATTTGGTGATGTCCTGGATCACGCCGTCGTAGAAGGCCGCCCGGCCGAAGGCGTCGCGCCTGATCACCGGCGTGCTGCGCACCCAGCGCACGCTGCCGTCCTTGTGCCGGATGCGGTGCTCGATGGACGGCGCGTCCAGGCCCTGGTGGAGCATGCCGATCTGGGCCAGAACCGCGTCGCGGTCCTCCTCGTGCACCATGCGGTACCACAAAAGCGGGTCGGCGTCGTATTCGGCGGCCGTGTATCCGGTCACATTCAGGCAGCCTTCGCCGTGGCGCGTGCCCACGGCCTGGCCGCCGCGCACCGTGACCGTGTAGACGTAGTCGGTCACGGATTCGAGCAGGCGACGGTAGCGCTCCTCGCTTTCGCGCAGGGAGAGCTCGGCCTCTTCAAGATGCTTGGCCTTGAGCTTGAGCGCGCCGAGCTCGGCCAGGATCTTGTCCTTGGTTTTTTCGTTTTCCTTCATTGGACGCCATGGTGATCAATTTGGATACCGGCGTCAACCACAATGGGCGCAATGGTCACAATGGCGCAATGACGCCGGTCCGTTGCGCCATCGAGGAAAATTCGCGCCCCCCGGCGCGCGGGGCGGCGGCTAGACCAAAAACCGCTGGTATTCCTTATCCTTGCGATTAATGAGCTGGACATGGCGGTATCCGGACTTGATCTGGGCCTCCTCGAAGGCGCGCAGGCCCAGGTCGTGGCAGCGCGGGCAGGCCAGGGCGGGTATTTCCACTCCCAGGCAGGGCGGGTTCACGGTCGAGCGCGACTCGATGACGAGCAGCCCCGGGCAGTCGCCGCACAGATGCAGGGTTTCGGTCTGGTCCTCGTGGATATTGTCCGTGTCGTAGTGGATTTCCTTTTCCCGGATATAGGTCTCGCCCTCGAAGCGGCCGGTTTTCGGCGTTTTGGGCGGATCGAAATAAAAATCCGCGATCTGGGGCGTGATTTCTTTGATATACTCCGTAATCTTGGCCGATTGACGGCATTTGTCCGGATCAAAGCCGGGTTCGCGCACGTGGGAATAGTCCAGCCCGGCCAGGGCCAGGGCGATGCCCAAATTGACATAGGGCAGCGCGCCCTGGATGGCGTAGCCGCCTTCGAGCACGGCCAGGTGCGGACCCAGGCGTTCGCTCAAGACGGCGTAGCCCCTGGCGGAAAAATTCATGTCCGTGATCGGGTCGGAGAAATGGTTGTCCTGGCCCGCGGAATTGACGATCAGGTCCGGCTTGAAGTCGCTTAGAATCGGCAGGACCAGGTTGTCGATCACGTGCAGGAAGCCCTCGTCGGACGTGCCCGGCGGCAGGGGCACGTTGATGGTGCGCCCGAGCGCGCGCGGTCCGCCGGCCTCCATGGGAAACCCGGTGCCCGGATACAGGGTGCGGCCGTCCTGGTGCAGGGAGATGAACAGCGTGTCCGGATCGTGCCAGTAGATGTCCTGGGTGCCGTCGCCGTGGTGGCAGTCGGTGTCGACGATGGCCACGCGCTTGCGGCCGTAGTGTTCGCGCACCCACTCGATCATGACCGCTTCGATGTTGATGTTGCAGAAGCCCCGGCTGCCGTGGACGACCTTCATGGCGTGGTGGCCGGGCGGACGGATCAGCGCGAAGGCGCGGTCGGCCTCGCGCTCCATGACCAGCTTGGCGGCCCGGATGGCCCCGCCGGCGCTGACGCAATGCGACTGGGTGGCGACGCTCTCCACGTCGGGAAAACAGAAATGCGCCCGGTCCACGTCGAGCCAGGAGGCGAGTTCGGGCTTGTATTCGGTCACCCCGGGGATATCGAACAGGCCTTCCTCGCGCAGCTGGTCCTGGGTGTAGAGCAGCCGCTCCTGGCGTTCGGGGTGGGTTGCGCTGATGGCCCAGTCGTAGGCCGGAAAGAACACCACGCCCAGTTTGCGTTTGGCCTTCAGCATTGGCGCTTGATCCCCCGCTTGTAGGCCTCGGCCACGCCCGGCTTGACCTGGCATTTGACCCGGATGCTGCGCCCGGCCAGGCGCGAGTCCTCAATCATGTTGAACACCGACTCTTCGAGGATGTCCACGGGCAGGTCCGGGTCCTCGGTCTCGATCGCGCCCAGATAGTCGCGCAGGTTGTCCACGGCCTCGGCCCTGGCCTGGTCAAGCGAGTAGCTCGGCGGCACGGCGCGCTCGACGCCCAGGCCCGGGATGAACATGCGGCCCTTCTGGGTGTCGGCGAAGAGCTCCACGTCCACGGTGGCGCGGGCCAGGGCGGCGCCGGCGGCGTTGGCCACGGCGTGGTTCTCGGGCACGAGCACGGGCAGGCTGAAGGCCTCGCGCAGGACCGTGGCGAAGGCGCGGGCCGGGCCGCCCATGACGTAGACCTTGGCCGGACGCACGAATTTACCTTCGAGCAATTCGAAAATGGTGTAGACCGGTTTTTCGTTGATCTCGCGGATGAGCAGCGCCGTCTCTTCGCGGATGCGGTTGGCGGCGTAGCCGATGGCGTAATCGGCCAGGGTTTCCGGGTCCAGGCCGCTTTCCATGGCCAGCTCCGAGATGCCGGAATAGGAGGCCATGGTGTCGCCGTAGGCGATGATGTTTTGCACGTTGAAGGCGTCGATGAGCGTCGGAACCTCGCCGCCGTCGGCCATGGACGGCCCGTACCGCTGCGGCCCGGCCGTGACCAGGCCGCCCTCGACCGCGATGGCCGAATCGCCGCCGATGCCGATGGAGCGGGTTTTGAACGCGCGCACCAGGGTCGGCTTGCCGGAAATGGAAATGCCCGTCTGCGCGATCAGCGGCGCGCCGTCGGCGAATACGGCGATGTCCGTGGTCGTGCCGCCGATGTCGAGGATCACGGAATCCAGATCGATGTCGCAGATGGCGATGATGCCCATGACCGAGGCGGCCGGGCCGGACAGGATCGATTCCACGGGCGCGCGGCGCGATACGCTCAGCGGCATGGCGCCGCCGTCGGCTTTGAGGATGTTGACCTGGCAGCGCAAGCCGTGCGAGGCGACGCAGCGCTGCACCGCGTCGGCGAACCGGTTGAACAGGCGCCAGACCGAGGAGTTGAAATAGGCGGTGTTGATGCGCCGGTGAAATCCCAGCTGCCCGGACACGCGACGCCCGGAGGTGACGAAATCGGCCAGGGGATGGACTTTTTCGAGGATGGCCTCCTCGTGTTCGGGATTGCGGGTGGAGAACTTGCCGACCGAGGCGAAGACCCTGACCCCGTCCGCGCGGCACTTCTCCACGGCCGCGCACAGGGCCGCCTCATTGACGTCTTCGAGCGCCGTGCCCCGGTGGTCGACCGCGCCGCCGATCAGGAAATAATGCCCGCCGACCCGGTAGTATTCCGGGTCGATGCCCGGCCCGCAGGAGACGAACACGCCCACCGGCTCGCTTTTGCCCTCGACGATGGCGTTGGTGGACAAGGTGGTGCTGAGATTCAAGCGCAGAACCTTGGCCGGATCGACCGAGGCGAGAACGCCTTCCAGCACGGCGGCGATCGAGCCAAGCAAGTCCGCGTGGTCGGTTTTGACCTTGCGCGTGGCGACGATTCCGCCCAAATCCAGCAGGACCGCATCGGTGTGCGTCCCGCCCACGTCGATGCCAAGCAGCATTGAGCGACCCCGTTCGGCAGGATTTCAAGCAACGGGAGAGGGCTCCCGCCGGTCCATCCTAGCAACAACCAAACGGCCAGTCGAGGATTTTGAGACCCGCCGCGAAGGGCGGGGGACCGGGGGAAGGGCTGGCCCTTCCCCCGGGGATTGCTAGCCCAGAATCGCCTGAACGGCGGCCGGCGCCGGTTTGGGAATGAAGCGGGGATCGCCGGACAGGCAGACCACGTTGCGGCCCGAGGCCTTGGCCCGGTACAGGGCCTGGTCGGCTTTTTCCAGGAGTTCTTCGCGTTTTTCCAGGGAACCGGGTTTGAGCGCGGCCACGCCGATGCTCACCGTGACCTGGAACATCCGCTCGCCGTGGGCGATGACCTTGGCCTCGATTTTCTCCCGCAGGCGTTCGGCCAGAAGCCAGGCCTGCTCCTCGGTGGTCTGGGGCAGGATGACCACGAATTCCTCGCCGCCGTAGCGCGCGGCCATGTCCGAGTTGCGCACGGTCTGTTGCAGGATGCGCCCGATTTCGCGCAGGGCCACGTCGCCGGCCTGATGTCCCATGAGGTCGTTGACGTTCTTGAAGTGGTCCACGTCGAGCATCATCAGCGACAGCGGAATGTTGTAGCGCTGGTGGCGGCTGAGCTCGCCCAGGATATGCTCGTCGAAGGAGCGGCGGTTGTGGATGCGGGTCAGTCCGTCGTGGTCGGCCTGGACTTTGATTTCGCTGTAGAGTTTGGCGTTTTTCAGGGCCAGCGCCAAATGATTGACGGAGGCGTGCAGGGCCTGGGCCTTGTCCTTGCCGAGCGCCTCGCCCCGCCCCCGGTTGATGCACAGGCAGCCGAACAGGTCGCGCCCGGCCCGAAGCGGCAGGAGCAGGAGCGACTTGGGGTTGACGCCGAGTTTGCCCTCCGGCGTTTTGCCGGAGGCGTCCTTGACGTAGCCGATCTGATAGGCGCCGACGGCCGCGCCGCTGAGCGCGTGGGCCTGCTGCAGGAAATATTCGATCCAATCGTCTTCGTGGGCCTTGTCCAGGGGCTGGGGCAAAAAGATCTCCGCCTCCAGCTCCCCTTTTTCGCCCGGCTGCCAGAAGGCCGCCAAAAGCGAGTCTATGGGCAGCAGAATGTTCAAGTCCTCCTGGGCGTGACGCAGGATGGAGGCCGCGTCCAGGCTGGCCGAGGCCCGGGTCAGGATGCGGTTCAAAAACAGGATCTGGTCGGTTTTGCGGGCCAAAATCTCGCGTTCGAGCATGATTTCCTGGGTCATGCGGTAGATGTCGTCGTAGAGGCTTTTGACTTCCTTGGCCCGAAACAGGGCGTCCTTGATCTTGTGCCGCGCGACCGGAGTCCGGATGCCGGTCAGAAAACCCTGTTCGAGCACGTCTTCGAAATCCGGGGCCGGCCCGGGATTGTCGAGGATGAGCACGCGTTGGGAGGCGTGCCAATCGCGCAGGGTGCGGCGGTTTTTTTCCGGATATGCGTCCCAGGCCGTCTGCGAGATCCACAGGAGCAGGGGATTGGCCCGGGTGAGATCGCGTTTTTGCGGCGGCCTGTCCGCCGGCCAGTCGCGCATGAAATAGCCTTCGCCCAAGGCGGCGGAAATTTCCGCCAGCACGTCCTGGGCAAGACCCAGGCCCCAGACCAGTTCCGGTCTCTCGCCACGCTTCATTGTTTCCTCCGGGGACGTGGGGCTTTGGCCGGCCCACGCCTTTGGGCCGAATGCCTGCAAAAACGGAGCCAATGCCGCGATCAAAGACCGGCGGGCCTGCCCGTCGTCTTTCTTTTCGGCTGGCCGAGCGAAATCTTTAGGCTTTTTCCGGAGCAGGCGGGGCAGACTCGGGCGTCAAAGGAAAAACGATGGTGAAAACCGTCCCGTGGCCCGGTTCGCTCTCGCAGGCGATCCGGCCGCCGAGCGTCCGGGTGACGATGTTGTAGAGGATGTGCAGGCCGAGCCCGGTTCCGCCCTTGTGCCGGGAGGTGGTGAAGAAGGGCTCGAAAATATGGGGCAGGTTTTCCTTCGGGATGCCCCGGCCGTCGTCGCTGTAGGTCATCTCCAGGTTGCCGTCCTCGGCTTTGGCGGTCAGCAGGAGATGGCCGGCGTCGTCTTCGCCGTAGGCGTGGATCAGGGAATTCATGACCAGATTGGTGACGATCTGGGACAAGGCCCCGGGATAACTGTCCACGACCAGGTCCGCTTCGCAGCGCACCTCGATCTCGTGCCTGGTTTTCTTGAGTTTCGGCTTCAGGCTCAGCAGCACTTCCCGGACGTATTCGCCGAATTTGAAGGTGCGCCGCACTTCCGAGGACTGGTCCACGGCCACCTGTTTGAAGCCCCGGATCAGGTCCGCCGCCCGGCGAAGGTTGGACAGGACCATGCCGCTCGATTCCAGGCACACGGCCAGATATTCCGCCAGGCCGCCCCGGGTGACGGCCCCTTCGCCGAACACCGCGAGCAGTTCCCTGGTTTTTTGCTCCAGATGCGAGGCGGCGGTCACGGCGACGCCCACCGGGGTGTTGATCTCGTGGGCCACGCCCGCCACCAGCCCGCCGAGGGCGGCCATTTTTTCCGACTGGACCAGGTGGTGCTGGGCCGCCCGCAGGCGGCCGAGAATTTCCTTGAGCTCGTTGTTGGCCACTTCGAGCTGGTAGGTGCGCACCGCCACCCGGGCTTCGAGCTCCTCGTTTAGGCGCCGCACGGTTTCCTCGGCCTGCTTGCGGCGGCTGATGTCCAGGTTGGAGCCCTCGATATAGGCGATCTCGCCGCGCTCGCCCCGCACCAGCCGGGCGTTGACCAGGACCGACACCCTTGAGCCGTCGCTACGCAGAAACTGGGTTTCAAAACCTTTGACCGTGCCGCGTTTGGTCAGGATGTCCAGCAATTCCTCCCGGTCCAGGGGATCGACGTAGAGTTGGCGCCCGAGATCGTTGACCGCGGCGAGCAGTTCGTCCGTGGAGTCAAAGCCGAGCATCCGGGCCAGGGCCGGGTTGACGTTGAGAAAAGCCCCTTCCATGGTGGACTGGAACAGGCCTTCGACGGCGTTTTCGAAGATGCCACGGTATTTCTCCTCGCTTTCGCGCAGGGCGGCCTGGGCGAGCAGGCCCTCGCGCTCCCGGTTTTCCAGGGATCGCGCCATGCTGTCGAAGGCTTCGCCGAGCTGGCCGAACTCGCCTTCCTCGCCGGAAAACCCGGTGCGGGCGCCCAGTTCGCCCCGTTCCAGCCGCCCGGCCGAGTCCACCAGCCGCTCCAGGCGGCGCATGATGATCAGATTGCCCAGCGCCCAGGAGGACACGAGCGCCAGCAGCGCGGCCGCAAGCAGCATGGCCAGGTTGCGTTCCACGACTTGTCCGGCCTCGGCCATGGCCTTGTCCAGCGGGATGCCGATGCGCAGCAGCAGATCCGCCCGCGAACCGCGCGCGGACAAACGCTTGAAGGCGTAGAGCCGGTTCACACCGTCCGCGCCGCGTCCCTGAAAGGTGCCTTCGTCTTCGGGGCCGCGCAGCAGCTCGACCATGCCCGGCAAGTCCTCCTTGCCGGCGAAATCCTCGGATTTGGGGTACCGGTAGAGGCGCACGCCCCGGGAGTCGGTCAGGGCCATGACCGAACTTTCGGGCAAGTCGATGCCTGAAAAAATGCGCCCGTAGGCGGCCAGGTCCAGGGCGGCGACGAGCACGCCGCTGATCTCGCCGCCGTTAAACACCGGACAGGCGAAAGGCAGGATCGCGCGGTTGTCGATGCGGCTTAGGACGAATTCGCCCACGGCGAAATCGCGGGTGCGCAGGACGTCCTGGAAATAGGCGCGGTCGGCCACGCTGATCGTCGCGCCCGGCCCGGTCGGAGTTTTGACCGAGCCGTCCGGCGCGGCCAGAACGAGCAGCGCATAGTTGGGATTTTCCCGGAGCACCGAGCCGAGGATGCCGGTCACGTCCGGTTCCCGGCCGGCCTTGATCTCGGGCATTTTGCCCAGGGTTTTGAGCATCAGCCGGGTGGTGTCCACCACCCGGTCCTGCTGCGTGGCCATGCTCTGCACCAGGCGCAGGCAGAGATCCTTGGCGTCGCGCACCGAGGCCTCGCGCAGCACCGAGCCGTTGTAGAGCACGATGGCCATGGCCGGAAGCACGGACACGGCCACCAGGAAAATCAGATGCGTGCGGATGGACCAAGCGTAAAACGGTTTCATCGCATTTGTCTTTGCCCGGCCCGGTCAAAAAATCAAGTCCGATTCCGCAAATCGGCGGCGAACCGGCGGCGTTGACAAGGCGGCGCATACGTGGCTTAAACCGCGAATGGGAAAACGGATCTGGGGGAGCCTCGACCCCTTCTACGAGCCCGGCCCGGTCCTGGGGCGGCGGGTGGCCAATTCCAAATTCTTCACCGCCCTGCTGCGCGCGCAGGCCTTCGACGAATACCATTTCTTCGCCCATTCCAAGGGCGCCGCGGCCGAACTTTTAGGCCAGCTCGCCGCCCTCTACCCGGACCAGGCCGGGCAGGGACGCTTTTGCGCCTTCACCCGCCTCGAATTGCCGTTCGCGCTGGGCCGCGAAGACTACCACGTCTTCCAGCTCTCGGACTGCATGAACTATCCCTTCCACGCAGCCAGGCTGCGCAACGCATACTCCCGGCGCATCTTCCCCATCACCGGCGCCACCCATTCCCTGTCCTACGCCGACTACGGCGTCAATTTCCTCAAGCACCTCTTCGCCGGAACCACGGCCCGCGACGCCGTGACGGCCACCTCCGAAAGCGGACGGGCGGTGGTCGCCGCCTATTTCGACCATCTCGCCCGGGCCTACGGCCTGGACGCAAACCGGTTCCACCCGCCGCGCCTGACGGTCATCCCGCTTGGCGTCGAACCGGACGATTTCTCGCCTCCAAGCCCCGGCGAACGCGAAAGCGCCCGGCAAGCGCTCAAAGTCGCTCCGGGGACGATCGCCCTGTTGGTCTTCGGCCGCATCGACCACGCCTCGAAGATGGATCTTTTGCCGCTTTTCCGGGCGCTTGGCCGGATCTTCCAGGACGGCGCGGACAAAAGCTCCTATTGCCTGATCGTCTCGGGCTGGATCGAGGACGAAGAACAAGGCTATCTGGCGACCCTGACCGAACTGGCCGCCAACCTCGGCCTGCGCCTGATCGCCTTGCCCCGGCCCACCGAGCGTCAAAAGCGCGAGGTGTACGCCGCCGCCGACATCTTCTGCTCTCCGGCCGACAATCCCCAGGAGACCTTCGGCATCACCCTGCTCGAAGCCCAGGCCATGGGCCTGCCGGTGATCGCCTCGGATTTCGACGGCTACCGCGAACTCGTGGCGCACGGCGAAACCGGCCTGCTCGTTCCGGTCACCGGTCCAACGAACACCGGCCTCGTAGACATGCTCGCGCCGATTTGCTGCGACAACCACTACCACCTGCTGCTCGCCCAGCGGTACGCCGTTAACGCGCCTTCGCTCGCCCGGGCCG
>JADFXV010000074.1 GCA_015233395.1 Desulfovibrionaceae bacterium | reverse complement strand
GGCCTGTGCGCCCTGTTTTCCCTGACCGGCGCGGACGTCTCGCTTGGCGGCGTCCGCATCGACTGGCTGCGGCTTGGCGCGGGCGACACCGGAGCGATCCTGGCCGGGCAGTGGTGGCGCGCCGCCACCGCGCTCACCCTGCACGCCGACGCCGCCCACATGGCCGGCAACCTGATCCTCGGCGGCGCGTTCATGATTCCGCTGTGCCGCGAGATCGGAACCGGGCCGGGTTTCGCCCTGGCCCTGGCCTCGGGGCTGGCCGGCAACCTGCTCAAGGTTCTTGTCCAGGGTCCGGGGGAGCATTTCATCGGCGCTTCCACCGCCGTGTTCGGCGCGGTCGGCGTGCTCGGGGCGATCCTGGCCGCGCGCGGCCCAAGCGGACTCTCCCTGCGCCGCCTGGCGCCGGCCGGGGCGGCGCTCATGTTTTTGGCCTTCCTCGGCTCCGGTTCCGAGGAGCGCAACACCATCGACCTGGCCGGGCATTTCTTCGGTTTCGCCTGCGGCGCGTTGCTCGGACTGGCCGGGGCCGCCCGCCTGCCGAGCCCGGCCAAGCCCAGGCCCCGTTTCCAGGCGGCCATGGCGCTTATGGCCGCCGCCGCCCTGCCCGCGGCCTGGCTCTGGGCCCTGGCCGGAGGCTAGGCGCAACGGCGCCTCGGCCCCCAGGGGAAAAGGAGTGATTGGGGGGACTTGCAAAAAGAGTGGTTTTGTAACGCCTCCGGCGGCCAAAGGGCTGCGCCCTTTGGAATCCCTCGTGGTTTTACTGAAATACCGGCGGGTGGAGCCGGAACCGCTTGTGAAAAAAAGCTCATGGCCTTTCCATTTTTCGCGAACTAGGGCATAAGGCCAGCGCCCAGGCAGTTCTCCGGGCGTAAATTTCCCACAACGCGAGGCGATCATGCTTGAATATTTGGTTTTTCTCCTCGTGGTCCTGCCGGTTCTCTCGGCCGTCGCCCTGTTGTGCATCAAGAACGAAGGCCCGCGAAAATCGGTCGTGATCGCGACCGGCGCCGTTCTGGCGTTTTGTTCGCTGGCTCTGTTCGCCGGCGGCTCTTTCCAGCTTCGTCCGCAATCAATGCTCGGCCTTGATCCGGACGTCCTGGTCACCGGCCTGGATTTCGCCCTGCTCGCCGTGATCCTGGGCATCGCCGTCAAGCTGAAGAGCCCCTTGCTCATCGCGCTTGGCCTGCTGCAAATCCTGCCGCTCGGCTATTTCGAATACTCGTTCGCCAGGCACGCCGCGGCCGGACCCTCGCTCGCGGCCGACAACCTGAGCCTAATCATGGTTTTGCTGGTCGGCTTCGTGGGCTCGCTGGTCTGCGTCTACGGCCTGGGCTACATGAAGGAGCACGAGGCGCATCTCGGTCTGAAAAAAACCCGCCAGCCCCGGTTCTTCTTCTTTTTGGTCCTTTTTTTGGGGGCCATGAACGGACTGGTCCTGTCCAACAGCCTGGCCTGGGTCTATTTCTTCTGGGAAGCGACCACCGTCTGTTCCTTCGCCCTGATCGGCCATGACGGCACACAAGAGGCCCGCGCCAACTCCGTGCGCGCCTTGTGGATGAACATGCTCGGCGGCGTGGCCTTCGCGCTGGCCCTGATCGCCGTGTACAAGGCTTCGGGCACGGTCCTGCTCAGCGATCTGCTGGCCCATCCCGGCGGCGGAGCGAGCCTGGCCCTGCTGGCGGCGTTTTTTTTGCTCTGCTTCGCCGGGTTCACCAAGGCCGCCCAGCTGCCTTTCCAGAGCTGGCTGTGCGGGGCCATGGTCGCGCCCACCCCGGTCTCGGCGCTTTTGCACTCCTCGACCATGGTCAAGGCCGGGGTCTACCTGATCCTGCGCCTGGCCCCGGCCTACGCGGGCACGAGCCTGAGTTCGCTGATCGCGCTTTTCGGCGCCTTCGCCTTCCTGACCACCGCCGCCCTGGCCATCGGCCAGAGCAACGCCAAGAAGATCCTGGCCTATTCCACCATCGGCAACCTGGGCGTGATCGTCGCCTGCGCCGGCATCAACACCCCGGCCTCGATCGCCGCGGGCGTGATGCTCCTCATCTTCCACGCCGTGTCCAAGGCCCTGCTCTTTTTGTGCGTGGGCGCGATCGAGCAGCGCATCGGCTCGCGCGACATCGAGGACATGCGCGGCCTGATCGCGGTCATGCCCCGCGCGGCGGCCCTGACCGTCGCCGGCATCCTGACCATGCTCCTGCCTCCCTTCGGCGTCCTGCTCACCAAATGGATGGCCATCGAGTCGGCCATGGCCTCGCCGCTGCTCGTCTTGATCCTGGCGCTCGGCAGCGCCCTGACCGTGGTCTTCTGGACCAGATGGGCCGGGCTGCTTTTGTCCGCGCCCATGCCGGCCGCCGGGCTGGTCGCCCCGGGCGCCGCAGTCCAGGCCGCGAGCATGCGCATCCCGATGACGCTTCTGGCCTACGGCGCGGTCCTGGCGGGCTTGGCCTCGCCGCTGATCTACCGCTCGCTGGCCGCGCCCTTTGTCTCGCTTTTTTACAAGGGCGCGGCCTACGACGTCTCGGCCGGCTCGTTCGCCAGCGGCGCGGGGACGTTTAGCGTCTATCCCCTGTTTCTCCTGCTCGGGGCCGGATTCTTTTACGCCCTGCGCCTGGCCAGACGCCTGCCCGCCAGGAGCGCCTCGGCGCCCTACCTGTGCGGCGAACAGACCGGGGACGCCGCCGGGAACGTCTTTCGCGGCCCGCTCGGCCCGGTCGCGGCCACGCCCGCGAACCTCTATCTCAGCGCGATCTGCGGCGAAGAGGTCCTGACGCGCTGGATCAACGTCATCGCCATGACCATGCTCGCGGTCATGTTCGGAGGCATCCTGTGACAAGCAAATTCCTGCTCGCGCTGGCGCTCACCATCGCCGCCCCGTTCATCGGCGGCCTGGTCACCGGCATCGACCGCAAAATCACGGCGCGCCTGCAGTCGCGCTACGGCCCGCCCATCGCGCAGCCGTTCTACGACGTGCTCAAGCTGCTCGGCAAAGACCGGATGGTGGTCAACATGTGGCAGGCCCTGTGCCCGGTCGTCACCCTGACGGCCTCGGCCCTGTGCGTCTTTTTGTTCGGCATGCAGGCCGACCTGCTGCTCATTTTCTTCGTGCTCACCGTCGGCGGCGTGTTTCTGATCATGGGCGCCATGGCCGCGCCCTCGCCCTACAGCCAGATCGGCGCGCAGCGCGAGCTTATGCAGATGCTGGCCTACGAGCCGCTGCTGATTCTGGTCTTCGTGAGTTTTTCCATGGTCACCGGCAGCTTCAAGATCGCCGACGTCTACGCCTACGGCCGGCCGCTTCTGCCCCAGTTGCCGCTGATGTTCATCGTGCTCGGCTACGCGCTCACCATCAAGCTGCGCAAATCGCCGTTCGACATCGCCGCCTGCCACCACGCCCACCAGGAAATCGTGCGCGGCGTGCTGACCGAATACTCGGGGCCGAATCTCGCGCTGATCGAAATCGCCCACTGGTTCGACGTGGCCCTGATTCTCGGCCTGTGCTCGCTTTTTTGGAGCACGAGCGCGCTTGGCGCGGCCACGTTATTGGCCGGCGCCTACTTTCTGGAACTGGTGATCGACAACGTCACCGCCCGCATGACCTGGCGCTTCATGCTCCAAAACGCGCTCGGCGTGGGCCTGGCCCTGTCCGTGCTCAACATTGTCTGGCAGTCGTTCAATAATTAAGGGAACCCCATGAGCCTTACCGACTGGATCAACAAAGGCCGCCTGAAATCGCCCTGGGTGGTGCATTTCGACTGCGGCTCCTGCAACGGCTGCGACATCGAGGTCTTGGCCTGCCTGACCCCGCTCTACGACGTCGAACGCTTCGGGATCCTCAACATCGGCAACCCCAAGCACGCCGACGTGCTCGTGGTCACCGGCACGGTCAACCACCGCAACAAGACCGTGCTCAAGAACATCTACGACCAGATGCCCGGCCCCAAGGCGGTCATCGCCGTCGGCGCCTGCGGCCTGTCCGGCGGCGTGTTCCGCGAGGCCTACAACGTGGTCGGCGGCGTGGACAAGGTCATCCCGGTGGACGTCTACGTCCCGGGCTGCCCGGCCAAGCCCGAATCGATCATCGACGGCGTGGTCAAGGCGCTCGACGTTGTCAAAACCAAGCTCGGCTTGGCCTAAAGGATACGATTATGAACGACGTCATCACCCGGATCACCATGGACGAACTGCCCGGTCTGGCGCAAAAAATGTTCGGCGAGGGCCAGCGCCTGGCGACCCTGACCGCCGTGGACCTGGGCGACGGAACACTCGACCTGCTCTACCATTTCGACAAGGATTTGGTCCTGAGCCACTACCGGCTGACCGTTCCCAAGGACGCCGTCGCCCCGAGCATCTCCGGCGTCTATTTCGCCGCCCTGCTGGTCGAAAACGAGATCAAGGACCAGTTCGGCCTGAATTTCTCCGGCCTGGCGCTCGATTTCGGCGGCCATCTCTACCTGGCCGACGAAGTTCAAAACGCGCCCTTCTGCAAACTCAGCCTGACGAAAAAAGCATAGGAAGCCCCCATGGCCCGCACCATTCTCCCCTTCGGCCCGCAACATCCGGTCCTGCCCGAGCCGATCCACCTGACTCTGGAACTCGAGGACGAAATCGTCGTCAGCGCCGTCCCGGCCCTGGGCTACGTCCACCGCGGCCTGGAAAAGCTCTGCGAAGTCCGCGATTTCCACCAGATGATCCAGATCGTGGAGCGCGTCTGCGGCATCTGCTCCAAGATCCACGCCATGTGCTACTGCCAGAGCTTGGAGGAAATGATGGGCGCGGACGTCCCGCGCCGCGCCAAATACCTGCGCGTGGTCTGGAGCGAACTGCACCGCATCCACAGCCACCTCCTGTGGATCGGCCTGTTCGCCGACGCCTTCGGCTTCGAGAGCCTGTTTATGCAGTGCTGGCGCATCCGCGAGCGCATCATGGACATCAACGAGGCCACCACCGGCAACCGCGTGGTCGTCTCGGTCAACGTGATCGGCGGCGTGCGCCGCGACCTGTCCAGGGAGCACCAGACCTGGATCGGCGAACAGCTCAAGCTCGTGGAAAAGGAAGTCCTGGCGCTCAAATCGACCATCGTGAGCGACTACACGGTCAAAAGCCGCACCCAGGGCGTGGGCGTGCTGACCAAGGACCAGGCCCATCAGCTCGGCGCCGTCGGCCCGGTGCTTCGCGCCTCGGGCTGGGCCCAGGACGCTCGCATGCTCGGCTACGCCGCCTTCGACGAACTCGACTTCGAACCCGTGGTGGAAGTGGACGGCGACTGTTACGCCAGGCTGGCCGTGCGCTTCCGCGAGGTGCTCCAAAGCGTGGACCTGGTGCGCCAGGCCCTGACCAGACTGCCCGAAGGCGAGATCAGCGTCCCGGTCAAGGGCAAGCCGAACGGCGAAATCATCACCCGCGTGGAACAGCCGCGCGGCGAACTGATGTACTACATCAAAGGCGACGACACGAAATTTCTCGACCGCCTGCGCATCCGCACCCCGACTTTCGCCAACATCCCGCCGCTGCTCGCCATGCTGCCCGGCGTCGAACTGGCCGACGTCCCGGTGGTGGTCTTGTCCATCGACCCGTGCATCAGCTGCACCGAGCGGTAAAGGAGCACCAGGCCATGTTCATGACCAAAAACGTCCTCAAAAACCTGTTCAGCAAGAGCGCGACCCGCCTGTATCCCGCCGAGGTCCGCGCCCCGTTCAAGGGCTTCCGGGGCATGCTCGAAAACGCGATCGACGTCTGCATCTTCTGCAAGAAATGCCAGCTGGCCTGTCCCTCGCAGTGCCTCAAGGTGGACCTGAAGGCCAGAACCTGGGAATGCGACCCCTTCGCCTGCGTCTACTGCGGCGTCTGCGTCGACGTCTGCCCGGTCGCGAGCCTGTCCATGCGCGACGCGTACCGCCCGGTGACCGGCGAGCGCGAAATGATTTTCATGCAGGGGGCGCCCAAGGCCGTGAAAGAGAAGAAAGAGAAGAAAGAGAAAGACGAAGCGTAAGAGATCGGGGGAAATTTTTCTATCTTGCCGGGAGCATGAAGTTTTTGGGGCTGTCCTCGTTAAGCGATTCGTTTCCCGCTTTTATGGGGGCCGGGGGCGAAGCCCCCTTGGGAAAAACCAGTGGTTCTGGCTTTCCTCTTCAAAGGGCTGCCGCGTTCAGGCTTGAAAGCAGAAAACCAAGACCACTTTTTTTCCCCGGGGGGCCGGCGCCCCCGGCCCCCGCTTTAAGACAAAGCGGAAAAACCACTTCAACAGTTTAATAACATTACGAAAGATGCGGATTGTAGCCTGTTGGCTAGGACAGCCCCGAGTTTTCGCCATGATGCTCCCAGCGCGTACGCCGCTTGGCCCCGCTATCGGCGGGGCCATCTCATCAACGGGAGCGCGAAAAGCAAGGAAATTTTTTGCTCCCGTTGATAAAAGGGGGTTCTCCCCGGTCTTTTTCTATTTGCCGGGCGGGGGGCAGGGCGAGCCGGCGCCGACCAGTTGGCGGCGGTATTGGGCGTAGCCGTCGCGCATGGCGGCGTAGGGTTCGACGGCGGCGTTTTTGAAGGCCTCGTATTCCCCTTGGCTCAGCGAGGCGTTGTTGACGCCGTCGCCGATCCTGGCCGCCCAGGACCAATACCAGGCCACGGGCGTGAACGGTTCGGTGGCGTAGGTCACGGGGCTGAAGGCCAGGTCGCCTACGCGCCCCAGGCCGTCGCGCAGGGAGCTTGGGCCGAGGAAGGGGATGACGAAATAAAAGCCCTGTCCGAAGCCCCAGACGCCGAGCGTCTGGCCGAAGTCGGCTTCCATGGGTTTGAGTCCAGGGCGTTCTTTGGCCACGTCGAACAGGCCGCCGACGCCGAAGACGGTGTTGAGCATGAAGCGCCCCAGTTCGTTGGCCGCCTTGCCGGGCTTGAACTGCAGCAGGGAATTGATGAAGCGCACCGGAAAGAGCAGGTTGTCGTAGGCGTTTTTGATCCCGATGCGCAGGGGCCGGGGCACAACCAGGCCGTAACCGTGCGACACGGGCTTGAGCACATTGAAATAAAATGCGTCGTTGAACCTGAACATCGCCCGGTTGTATCCCTCCAGGGGGTCGGCGATGGGGGCGGGCGGAGGTCCGTATGCGTCGTCGTCCGCGAGCGCAGGACAGATCCGGTCGGCTTGGGCGTACACGGCGCCGGCGGCTGAACCGGAGGACTCCGCGGCGGTCTGACTGGCTTGACCGGCCAGGGCCGCCGGGGCGCCCGCACAGATCAGGCTCACGGCCAAAAGCAGCGCGCGGGCGCGCGGTCCGATCGGATTCATTTATTTTTTCTCCGCCTGGGGCGCGGTCATGTTCGCCACCCGGCCGATGAGTTGTTCCGGGGTTTCCTTCAGCAGGATCTGGCCGAACTGGGTGCGGTAATTCTGCACCAGGCTGACTCCCTCGATGACCACGTCGTAGACGCGCCAGCCGTCCTTTTTGATCATCCGGTAGCCGATGGGGATGTCCACGCCCTTGGAGACGATCTTGGTGGCCACCTCGGCCTTGTCGTCGCCGTAGAGCGTTTCGCCCAAATATTCCACCTGCTGGTCGGTGTAGGATTCGATGCGGTCCATGTAGGTGCGTTCGAGCAGCCTGGCGAAGGCTTCGGTGAAGCGAGTTTTCTGGTCCGGGGTGAACTTGTCCCAGTCCCTGGTCACGGCGCGCCTGGCCAGTTCGGCGGCGTCGAAAACCCCGTCGATGGCTTCGATGAGCTTGACCCGTCTGGGTTTGTCCTTGTCCTGGCCGGCCATGCCTGGATTTTTGAGGATGCCGATGACCGCGTCGATCGACTGCTCCAAGGTCATGCGCGGCCCGCCGGCCATCGCGGCCAGGGCCGGTGCGGCGGCGAGCAAGAGCGACAGGAGCAGGACGAAAACATATCGCATACGGAACATGGTGTTATTTCACTCCGCCAAAAACGTATTTTGCGATCAGATCGCCGATGTCCACGGCCGATTCCGTATCGGTGATGACGCTGTTTTGCTTCAGGGGCGCGCCCGCGCCTCCGGGCGAAAGCTTGACGTACTTGTCGCCGATCAGCCCGCTGGTCTTGATCGAGGCGATGACGTCGCCGGTCAGGACCACCTCGCGCCGGATCTTCAGGCGCACCCGGGCGTTCTCGGTCTTGGGATCGAGCGCGATGGAGTCGACCTTGCCCACGCGCACGCCGCTCATCTCCACCCAGGCGCCGCTGACCAGGCCCGACACGTCGCCGAACACGGCTTCAACCGAATAATAGCCCGAGTCGGTGATGTCCAGCTTGCCGAGTTTGACGGTCAGGTAGGCGACGCACAGCAGTCCGGCCAGAACGAAAATTCCGACCCAGGTTTCCATGGCGTACTTTTTCATCGCTTCCCACCCTCATCGAGAGCCGTTGCAACGCGGCCCGTGCGCCGCGCTCTTTTATCGCCGGAAGCATCCGGCGGGAAATAAAACCGTCCGGCGGCCCCGGCCCGGCCGCGCGGCGTTCTTTGCAGCGTGAGCAGGCATATCGGGAAATTTTCCGCTCCCGTCAATATCGCCCGCCGCCTCTTCGCGTCAAAGCCTCACTGGCCCATTTCCCGGCGGGCCTGATCCTTGATCTCCGGCGGCGCGGCGGGCGAGGCCAGCACGGCCGCGAATTGCGCCTTGGCTCCGGCCGGGTCGTTCAAGGAGCGCCCGAGCAGAACGCCCAGGTTGTAATGAGCGCGGTAGTCGCTTCCGTCCAGGGCGAGCAGGCGCTCGAATTGTTCCTTGGCGCGCTCGGCCTGATTCGACTGGAAATAGGACACGCCCAGCGCATTGAGCATTTCCGGATCGTCCGGGCGCACCTTCGCGGCGCGCTCGAAAAAAATCACCGCCCGCTCCGGGAATTCCATGGTCAAAAAGCGCTCGCCCAGGCGCATGAGCAGGTCGAAATCGTTGGGCTTTTCCTTGAGCGCGCCCATCATCTCGATCATTTCGGCCATGGCCGGGGGCGTCTGGCCGGAGCCGCCCATGGCCTTGCCCATTGCGCCCATGGGACCCGCGCCTTCGCCCGCGTCCGCGCCCATGGCGCCCATTCCGGGCGGGGGCTGGGGCGCGCCTTCGCGGACCGTCCTGACCGTCAGGGTCGGGCGCTCGATGCGGTAGAGAAAGGACAAAACCAATATGGCCGCCAGACAGGCCAGGCAGAAGCCGGCCACGACCTTCACGCCGAGCGGGGCGCGCGCCGGATGCGCCGCTGCCGGTTTTTCGTTCCGGGGCGCGCCGGATTTGCCGGCCGGACCGGCTGTATTGGCCGAGCCGCGCTGCTTGGCGTTTTTGGGTTTAGTTGTCGCCACCAAGGGCCTCCAAACGGCGGCAGCGCGCCTCAAGGGCGTTCTGGCGCAGGGCCAAAAAGACCAGGTAGCCGCACAGGCCGGTCAATGCCGCCGCGTTGGCGATGAACAGATATGTCAGCCTATCCATCATGAATCCTTGTTTTTTTGAGGTTTTCGGGCCAGGGCGTCCAGTCGCGCGGCCAGACGCAGCTGGCGCGTGCGCTGCACGAGCAGGGCCAGCCAGAAAAACCCGAACGCGGCCACGCAGACCAGCGCCGTGGTGAGCATTTCCGGCTCCAGCCCGCCGGATGCGTTGCCGAAAACCGTGGGGTGGATGCTGCGCCATTTCCTGGCCGCGAAAAAAACCAGCGGCACGTCCAGAAAGGCGACCACGCCGAGCACCGCGCTCACGCGCGCCCCGTTGCCCGCGCCGCCGAGCCCGGCCGAGCGCAGCAGGAGATAACTCATGTAAATGAACCACATCACCAGGGTGGTGGTCAGCTTGGGGTCCCAGGTCCACCAGGTGTTCCAGATCGGCCTGGCCCACAACGAGCCGGTGATCAGCGCCAGGGTGGCGAGCGCCACCCCGATCTCGCAGGCGGCCTGGGCCAGGCGGTCGTGGGCGGGCTTGCCCCGCAGCAGGTACAGGACGCTGGCGATGAACACCGTGAAAAAGCTGGCCAGGCTCCACCAGGCCAGCGGCAGATGCAGATAGAAGATCTTCTGGATCAGCCCCATGGTCTGCTCGACCGGGGCGTAAAACCAGATCAGATACTGGCCGAGCACAAGCCCGAAGGCGGCCGCAAGCGGGTAAATCAAGGGCATGTCGCGTCCATCGAAAAAAATTTGTCCGCCCGCGCGTCGTCACCCGCCGGCGGCAAGCACCGTGCATAGCAGCACGCGGGTTGGTAAGGCAAGCGAAGCAAATGGAAACGGAGAATCGGGGGGAGCCTCACGCGCGCGGAAGGCTTCTCCCGCGGATCTTTGCTACGCCTCCACGATCGCCGCCAGGCGGGCGGCCACTTCTTCGACCAGCTCGACCGGCGCGGCGCCCTTGACCTTGACCCCGCGCGCCCGCCAATCGAGACTGCGGACGTGGTCTGCGAGAACGACCCCGGAGCAGCGCTGGCCGGCCGGGATTGCGACTTCAAAGGGCCACCCTTTCACCTTGGTGGTGATCGGGGCCATGAAGGCCAACCCGGTTTTGGCGTTGAACGCCTCGCCGGACAGGACCAGGGCGAAGCGGGGGCCTTGCTGCTCGCGCCCCGCCGCCGGGTCCAGATCCAAATGAACGTAGTCGCCGCGCTTGGGAATACTCACCAGACCTCCCCGCCCCGGGGGTCGCCCCAATCCGGGGCCGCATGGGGATTCTCCGAATCGATCCGGCTCAAAAGTTCCGCCAGGTCGCAGCGCGGCTTGTGCCGCGTCTTCTTGATGACGATTCCGTCCCGCGAGGCCTCGATGCTCACCGCGTCCCCGGCCTTGAGCCCCGCGTCGCCCGCGATGGCCTTGGGGATCCGCAAGCCGAGACTGTGTCCCCAGCGCGCAAGGGTGGTTTCCATGGCTCCCCCGGAATTGCGAATTTTGAGAGGGTTCATTGAAGAGCGCAAAGCTCCTCGGTGTATTCAATGTATATTCATGGCGCCGAACCCTGTCAACGCGGCGTCTGCCCGGGATGCGGCGCCCTTCTCTTTTCAAGACCCTGGGAGACTTGCAAAAGACTGGTTTGTAACGCCTCATGGTACTCGGCTCCGGCGTCAAAGGAATTGTGCGCGAGGCCCCATAGAAGTTTTTTTGGGGAAAGGGTTTTTCCCCCCGGTTTTTCCCTTCTACTCCTCTGCCGCATACAAAAAAGGAAACAGGATCAAGGCCGCGCCGGAGAACAGGGCGTCGAACGCCAGCGCCAGGCCGAGCCAGGCGGCGGCGTCCGCGTTCGCCGTGGGATCGATGGCGGCTTCGAGCAGTCTGATGCCGGACAAAAGCAGGGGCACGAGCAGCGGAAAAAGGATCACGGTCAAGAGCGATTCGCGGGCCGTGCGGCCGCCGGCGAGCGAGCCCATGAGCGAGCCCAGGGCGGTGAGTCCCGCGTCCACGGCCAGGACGTAGCCCAGGGCCGCGCCCGCGTCTCCGGCCGGGCGCTGGCCCAGGAAGGCGACCGCCGCCGGGGCGAACACGGCCTGGCACAGGAGCAAAAGCGCCAGTCCGGCCAGGGCCTTGCCCAGCCAGACCGTGGAGGCGGGCATGGGGGCCAGGCGCAGCGCCGTGCGCGCCCCGGTTTCCTCCTCGAAGCCGTACAGGGTGTTGAAGATCAGGATCGCGCCGAAGGCCGAGGCCAGCCAGAAGATGGCCGAGGCGGCCTGGGCCGGGGTGAGTTCGCCGGGCGCGCGCGACAGGCTGAAGACGAAAATGAGCAGCAGGCCGAAGAGCACGGTCTGGACCACGCCCTGGCCGCCGGACAGCGCCAGGCGCAGGTCCTTGGCCGCAAGCGCCGCCGCCCGGGCTAACACGCCGTCCCCGGCCCCGAGGCGCCCGTCATGCCCGCCGTAGGGCCGCAGTAGGCCAGTCCCCGCTCGGCCAGAAGCGCCGCCCGGCCGGCGTGGACAAGATCGGCGGCCGGGTCGTGGCTGACCCAGACCACGCCCATGCCCCGCTCTTTCGCCTCCAGCACCGCCCGGCGCAGGACCGCCTTGGAGGCCAGGTCCAGGCCGGTGTCCGGTTCGTCCAGATAGAGGATGCGCGGGGAAAGCAGGAACACCCGGGCCAGGCTCAAGCGCTGCATCATGCCCCGGGAAAAGGTTCCGGCCGGGTCGCGCGCCTGCCCGGCCAGGCCCAGGCGGTCAAGCTGCTCAAGCGCCCGGTTGCGCGCGTCGGCCAGGCCGTGGAGCCTTGCCCAGAAGAGCAGGTTGTCCAGGGCGCTGAGCTTGCCGTAGATGAAGGTCTTGTGGCCGAGATAGGCGGCCGCGCCCGCCGGGGTGAGCAGCGTGGCCTCGCCCTCGTCCGGACGGATCAGCCCGGCCATGATCTTGAGCAGCGTGGACTTGCCCGCGCCGTTGGGTCCGGCCACGAGCAGGACTTCGCCGGCCCGGGCCTCAAGACTGATTGCGCGCAGCACCAGGCGCTCGCCGTAGAATTTGCTCACCGACTCAAGGCGCGCGAGCACGGAACCCGTTTGGCCCGATTGGCCCGATTGGCTCACCGTTCGTCGCCCCGGAAGCGGCGCAGGCACAACAGCGCGGCCAGGCACATGACCGTGCCGCCGATCCAGACCCAGTTGACCAGGGGATTGACGCTGACCTTGACGCTCACCGCGCCGTCGTCGGTGAAGCCGAGCAGGGTGGCGTAGAGCTCGTCGCCAAGCGAGGGGACGGTCGACACCTCGGCGAAGGGCTGCTCGAAATTGCGGTACAGGCGGCGCTGCGGGGCGAGCTCGCCCGCCGGCCGGCCGTTTTTCTCCACCGGCAGCGTCGCCGTGGCCGCGAACATGGCCGGGGTGTTCTCCTTGGTCAGACCCTTGTTGGTCACGGTGTAGGCCCCGATGGTCAGCGTCTGGTCCGGGGCCAGCACCGCTTCCTTGGCCGTCTGGTAGGGGCCGGAAACGGCCACGCCGAGCACCGTCAGCGCCAGGCCGCAATGGGTGAGGTAGGCCCCAAGCCCGCCCCTGCGGGTCCTGGCGTAGCTCTCTTTGATAAACAACAGCGAGATGCTGGCCATGGCCGCGCAGGCCAGCGCCACCCCGGCCAGGGCCGAGGGCAGGGTGATATGGAAGGCGAGCGCCGCGACCGCCGCCGCGCCCGCGGCCACGACGGCGACCAGGGCCAGCATCAGCGGCGAGCGCGCCCCTTGCTTCCAGGACAGCCAGGGGCAAAAGGCCAGCAGCCCGGCCAGAAGCGCGAACATCGGGTTGCACACCCGGTTGTAGAAGGCGGCGTCCAGGCCCTGGGGCTTGGCGCTCCAGATCGCGCTCAGCGCCGGCCACATGGTGGCGATGAGGATGACCGCCGCCAGGGCGCAGAAAAGCCAGCAGGCCAGGACGAGAAAGCCGGGCAGGCTGTAGAGCCCGGGCAGCGGCTTGGATTGAGCCTGGGAGTCCTGGCCGCCGAGGGACAGGACCAGCGCCGCGACCGCCGCGAAGCAGGCGACCATGACCAGCAGCGGCTGGCCCACGCCGCCCTCGCCGAAGGCGTGCAGGGATTCGATCACCCCGCTGCGCACGATGTAGGTGCCGAAAAAGCAAAGCAGCAAGGTCAGGGCGATCAGGGCGACGTTGGTGGCGCGCAGCGCCCCGCGCCGGGTCTCCACCGCCGCCGTGTGCAGAAAGGCCGTGCCCGTGAGCCAGGGCGCGAGCGAGGCGTTTTCGACCGGATCCCAGGCCCAGTAGCCGCCCCAGCCGAGCTCCATGTACGACCACCAGCCGCCCAGGATAATGCCCGCAGTCAGGAAAATCCAGGCCAGAAGCGTGAAATTGCGCGAGGCGCGTATCCAGTTCACCCGCTCGCCGGCAAGCCGGCAAGCCAGCCCGAGGCAGGCCGGGATGCTAAACCCGGCATAGCCCAGAAAAAGCAGCGGCGGGTGGAAGATCATGCCCGGATTGCGCAGCAGGGGATTTAAGCCCTTGCCGCCCGGCGCGGGTGGAACCAGCTCCAGAAAAGGCGTGCTCGGACCGGTGAGCAAGAGCAGGAAAAAGGCCTGGATGGCCAGGAAAAAGAGCCAGAACAGGAGCTTGGCGCGCGGCGACAGGGCGGCGTAGGCCGCACCCGAGGCGAAACAGACGGCGAATACGCCCGCAAGCCAGGCCCACAGCAAAAGCGATCCGGCCTGCCCGGCCCAGAAGGCGGTCACGGCGTAAAACAGCGGCAAGGCCGCGTCGGTGTATTCGTAGACGTACATGAAGGAGAAATCGCGCCGGACAAGCGCGACCGTCAAAATGACGGAGCTTGCGGTCATCAGCAGCAAGGCCGCCTGGTGGCCGCGCTCGACGAGCCTCACCGTCCCGTCCTCGCCGCGCCACAGATGCAGGGCGCACAACGCGGGCATGATCACGGACAGAAACAGGGCGATAAGCAGGGACCAGTAGGCAGCCTGATGCATGCGAGCTCCTTCGATATGCGGAAAAACCGGCGGCCGGGCCGCGGCCCGGGTTGGAGTTGGCACAAAGTCCCAGGCGGGTCAATCATGCCGCGGAATTTTCACCGCATCAAGAACTTGGGCAGCAGGGCCGCCTCGCGGTGATAATCCATGACCGCGCGGGCGGCCTTTTCCCAGGAAAAAAAACCGGCGCGCTCGCGGGCGCGGGCGGCCAGGTCTTCGCGCAACGCGGGCTCGCGCCACAGGCGCAGCATGGCTTCGGCCAAAGCGTCCGTGTCCAGGGGGTCGACCAGCAAAGCCGCGCCTCCGGTCACCTCGGGCAGGGAGCTGGCGCTGGAGGTGACAACCGGCGCGCCCAGGCTCAGCGCCTCGACCACCGGCAGGCCGAAACCCTCAAACAGCGACGGATACACGAAGGCCAGACAGTTGCGGTACAGCCAGGCCAAAGCCTCGTCTTCGAGATAGCCGGTCAAAATCAACCGGTCGCCAAGGCCAAGCCGCCCGGCCGCGGCGGCCGCGTCGTCCACGAGCCAGCCTTTGCCGCCGGCCAAAACCAGCGGAATATCCGCCCCGGACAGCGCGCAAAACCGGGCGTACGCCTCAAACAAGCGCAAATGGTTCTTGCGCGGCTCGATCGTGCCCACGCACAAAAAGAATTCTCCGGGCGCCATCCCGGCCAGGCCCGGCGGCCGGGCATCGGCCCGAGCGCCCGAAAACCGGCTGGCCAAATGCATGACCTTGACCCGGGCGGCGGGATAATGCGGAAAAGTGCGCAGAAAATGCTCCCGGGTGAAACCGGAATTGGCCACGATCATGTCCGCGCGCAAGGCGGCCTCGTAAACGCCCCGGAAACACCCGGTGCGGTTCTCGCAGGTGCTGAAGTTGGGGTCCTCCAAAAAGGCGACGTCGTGAAGAAAATACACCAGACGGGCGTTCGTTAGACCCGTGGGACAGAAAAAATTGTTCGCCTGGACAATGTCCGGCCGCCCGAGCCGGTCCTCGAAATCAGCCGCAGGAGCGGTCCAGAAACGCCGCGACGACTCAAACGACCGAAACCGCAAGGCCAACTTGAAATTATCCGCCGCCGGAGCCTCGATCGACCCCCGCTTGCGCTCCCAAAACAAATCCCCAAACGCCGGATACAACACATACTCGTTCACCCGGTCCAAAGCCGCCAAAGCCCGGATCAAATGATAACTCATCATGCCGCAGCCAGCCTTGCCGCCGCCGGTCTGGCTGACGTCAAAGCCTATGCGCATGGGGAGCGCCTCCGGCGGCCAAGGGGCTTTGCCCCTTGGAACCCCACCGGGGGATTAACTGCGAGTAAGCGAAGGAAGACCTTCGCAACTCGCAGTTGAACCCCCCGGACCCCCTCGAAATAATTCCCCCCCGGACCC
Source organism: Desulfovibrionaceae bacterium (assembly GCA_015233395.1). GTDB lineage: Bacteria > Desulfobacterota > Desulfovibrionia > Desulfovibrionales > Desulfovibrionaceae > JADFXV01. Next base: position 92 of record JADFXV010000074.1, on the reverse strand, counting down.
TGTTCAAAAAAATTGATTCGCGGGGGTCTTGGATTGCCGCGCAGCGGCAATCCAAGACCCCCGAGGATAAAGTTTTTTGAAGGGGGGGCCGG
>JADFXV010000073.1 GCA_015233395.1 Desulfovibrionaceae bacterium | reverse complement strand
GCCCCGCCGATGAGCGCGCCGCCCAGGCCGCCGGCCAGGACGCCGCCGTAACCGGCGTACAGCGATTCGTGCAGGGCCGAGGGGTCGGCCATGCCCACATACAGGATATTGGCCTGCAGGATGAGGAACGCCCGCTGCGGCGACTCGACGACGGCGTAGCCCTTGTCCCGCAACCGGCCGACGATGCGCTCGCGGATGTCGATGTCCTTGCCCGTGGTGTTGCGCACGTCTACGAAGACCGAACGTTCTCTTTGGTTTTCAATGTCCAGGAAGATGGTGCTGGACATCTGGGTTTCGACCTTGAGGTCCTTTTTCTCCAGGGCGACCTGGGTGGCGGCGCAGCCGCAAAGCCACAAAGACAGTGGCAAGACGATAAGAAGGCGTAAACGCGACATGTTGTTCTCCCCCGCCGCATCGGCGGTCGCGCGAGGCCGGGCCAGGGCGCCTGGCCCCGCGCGGGGTTTAGAAATCCTCTTCGACCGGTTCCTCGAACTCCTCTTGGGGTTCGGTGTAGACCAGGGTTTCCATCACGTTTTTAAAGACCTGCGACAGGTTGACCAGGTCCTGGGAGGACAGATTCTGGGCCGTGTCGAGCTGTTCCTGGGCCTTGAGGGCGACCTTGAAGGCGTTGCCCAGCAAAAATTCCTGCGGATTGAAATCCATCTCTTCCATGACGGTTCCTTATGGCTTGCGGTTTTGGTCGCGGCCGCTTGGCCGTGGTTTGGCTGAAGGCCTGGCGGGCCAGCCCCGGACGATCCTGGGCGCGGCCGACGGTAACGGTATACAGCCGCCCGGAGAAAAAATCCAGCCCGGAAAGGCTAGCCCGCCGAAAACATGGCGACGAAGTCGTCCAGATGGGTCTCGACGGCGTTGAGCAGCTCAAGCAGGGGCTCCGGGCCGAGCCCGGCCGTCTCCCACGCCTCGGGCGAAAAGGGCGGCATATGGGCGCGGGGGTCGACGCTTATGCCCAAGGCCACGACCGCGAAATCGGCGGCGTGGACCATGGCGGTCTTGTGGCTTCCTTGGGCTCGCTCGGGATGGTGATGGTGACTGACGGCGTCCGTGAGTTCCTCGGGAAAATTCCACTTGGCGAAGACCATCCCGGCCACCTCGCCGTGGTCGTAGCCGAACAGGCGCTGTTCGGCGAGACTTTGATGCACGTTTTCCATCCTGGCCGCCTCGACGGCCGTTTCCGAGGCGGCCGGCAGGGCCAAGAGCAGCTGCGGCTTGCCGATGTCGTGGAGCAGGCCGGCCACGAAATACCGTTCCGGATCGCCCACTCCCGCAGCCAGCGAGGCCGCCCGGCAAAACAGGCCGCAGGCCAGCGAATGCCGCCAGAAACGCCTCATGTTCAGATAACGGCGCGGGGGCATGTCCCGGTATACTTCGCTGACCGCCCGGGCCGCGGCGTGGGAGAAAATCTCCCGGCGGCCGAGCAGGGACACGGCCCGGCTGACCGTGTCGATCTTGTCCGGAAAACCGTAGTAGACGCTGTTGACCATGCGCAGCAGAAAGCCGGTCAAGCCGGGGTCGGCGGACACGATCCCGGCGATGTCCTCATTGGTGGTGTTTTCATCGGCCAGCACGCGTTGGAGCTTGAAAAAGACGTCCGGCGGCGGCGGGGGTACGATTTCGTGGATGAATTTGGGCGGCGCGCCTATTTTGTGGGACGTGGTCCCGGCCGGGGCGTCCTTCTCGAAAAGCCTGGGCTCGGCCGCCAGCAGAGCCGCCAGGCGGCCGATTCCGGCCGTAAACAGGGCGGCCGCGGCCGGGTGCGACAGGTCGATCCCGGCAAAGCGCCTGGCCTGCAAAGCGCGGGCCGCGTCCAGAGCCGCGCCGTGGGCTGCGTCCGGGACGGCGCCGGGGGCCGCCTCGTCGCGCCCGGTCTCGGGAATGTCCGCCATGGATTGTTCCTTTGGCCGGGGCGCCTGAAGTCCACGCCCGGGCACGCGTCGAGAACCTGTTCTCCTCGTATCTCAATCGGCGCGCCCGCACAAGCCGGGCGGGGCGAAACAAGCCTGAAACCGGGAGGGAATTATTTCGTGCAAGCCGCCTGGAATTGGCCTAGCATGCAGGGCGTGAAGGACGCCCGCGAGGCGGCCCAAGCAATACGCGCCGACTTTTGGAAACCGTCATGCGTTATCATATCGTCACCTTCGGCTGCCAGATGAACGCGGCCGATTCGGATTGGCTCTCGCGGCGGCTCGACTCGTTCGGCTGGGAGAAAAGCCCGGAGCGCGACGCCGAGGTGTTCATCGTCAACACGTGCAGCGTGCGCGACAAGCCCGAACAGAAGGTCTATTCCGTGCTCGGCCGCCTGGCCGAACACCGCCGGGCCAATCCCCGCGCCTTCGCGGCCGTGGGCGGCTGCGTGGCCCAGCAGATCGGGGCCGGGTTCTTCAAGCGTTTTCCCATGGTGCGCCTGGTCTTCGGAGCCGACGGGGTGGCCCAGGCCCCGGAGGCGCTCGCGCGCCTGGCCGCCGAGCCCGGCCTGCGCCTGAGCCTGCTCGATTTCATCGAACATTACCCGCAGCGCGAGCGCTCCTATCCGGACGCGCCCTTGCCCGCCCAGGCGTACGTGAGCATCATGCAGGGCTGCGACAATTTTTGCGCCTATTGCATCGTGCCCTACGTGCGGGGGCGGCAGAAATCGCGGCCGGCCGGGGACGTGCTGGCCGAATGCCGTGAACTGACCGGGCGCGGCGTCAAGGAAATCACCCTGCTCGGCCAGAACGTCAACAGCTACGGCCAGGACCGGGGCAGCGTGAGTTTCGCCGCGCTGCTGCGCGAGGTGTGCGCCGTCCCGGGCCTGGCGCGGGTGCGCTTCGTCACCTCCCATCCCAAGGATCTTGCGGACGAGGTCATCGCCGCCTTCGGCGAATGCCAAAATCTCTGCCCGAGCCTGCATCTGCCCATGCAATCGGGCTCGGACGCCGTCTTGCGCCGCATGGGCCGCAAGTACACCGCCCGGGACTATCTCGGGCTGGTGGACAAACTGCGCCGCGCGCGAGCGGACATCGCCCTGAGCACGGACGTGATCGTGGGCTTTCCGGGCGAGAGCGAGGAGGATTTTCTCCAGACGCTCGACGTCGTGCGCCAGGCCGGATTTGATAGCGCCTTCTCGTTTATGTATTGTGACCGCCCCGGGGTGGCGGCGGCGAAGCTCACCCCCAAGGTGCCCGAAGAGGTCAAGGCGGAAAGGCTCGCCCGCCTGCACGAACCGGTCGAGGCCCTGGCCGAGGCGTCGCTCGCCGCCAGGGTCGGCCGGCGCTGCCGGGTCCTGATCGAAGGCCCGAGCAAGCGCGCGGCTGCGGACGAGGCCAGCTGGCGCGGCCGCGACGAGGCCGGACGCACGGTGAACCTGGACTACGAGGGGCCGCTGGATTTGACCGGGAAACTGGTTTCGGCCCTGGTCCGGGAAGCCAAGCGGCATTCCCTGCGGGGGAGCGTGGAGGAAGTCCATGATTGAAATGAAGGTCTTCGGACTGGCCCTGGACGAGGATTCGCAGGTCCCGGTGCTCATCCTCAAGGACAGCGAGGAGAAGATCGTCCTGCCCATCTGGATCGGCGCCATGGAGGCCATGGCCATTTCGCTGGCGCTCAACGAAGTCAGCCTGCCCAGGCCCATGACCCACGACCTGCTGCTGGCCTGCATCCGGCAACTGGGAGGCAAGGTCGTGGCCGTGGCCGTGGTCGACCTGCGCGAAGGCACCTATTACGCCGAGATCGAAGTGGACCAGAACGGGGCGCCCAGGCGCATCGATTCGCGGCCCTCGGACGCCATCGCCCTGGCCATACGGGCCCAGGCCCCGATCCTGGTCAGCCGGAAGGTCGTGGAGCAGATGGCTTCGGAGCAGGGCGGGGCCAAACCGGTCATCAAGACCGAAGAGGCCGAGAAATGGAACGAGATTCTGGAAAAATTCTCTCTGGACGACTCCAAATACAAGATGTGAGGCCCGGGCCATGATCGATCTGCACACCCACACCACCTTCTCCGACGGAGCGCTCATCCCGGCCGAACTGGCCCGGCGCGCGGCCAGCGCGGGCTACCGCGCCGTGGCCATGACCGACCACGCCGACCCGAGCAATATGGTCTTTATTCTCGGCAATCTGCGCCGCTTCGTCAAAGAGGCCGGGAGCTTCCTCGGCATCGACGTCTACGCCGGAGTGGAGATCACCCACGCGCCGCCGCAACTGATCCCGGCCATGATCGCCGAGGCCCGCGAGGCCGGCGCCGAAATCGTCGTGGTGCATGGCGAAACCATTGTCGAACCGGTGGCCCCGGGAACGAACCTGGCGGCCATCGAAGGCGGCGCGGACGTCCTGGCCCACCCGGGCCTGATTACGCCCGAGGACGCCGCGCTCGCCGCCGAAAAAAACGTCCTGCTGGAAATCACCACCCGCAAGGGACACAGCCTGACCAACGGCCACGTGGCCGCCATGGCCCGCCTCCACGGGGCGGGCCTGGTGATCGACAACGACGCCCACGCTCCCGCCGACCTCGTCTCCCGCGACCTGCGAACCAAAATCGCCCGGGGCGCCGGTCTTTCCTCCGAAGAGATCTGCCGGGCCGAAACCAACGCGAGCCGGTTGCTGGAGAGGATCTTGAGGGGGAAGTAGAGAAAAGCGGGTCATTTCGCCATGAATTCGTCCGAACTCAGGATGGCCAACGGGCGGGCGGCTTCGGGAACGGCGCGGATCTTGCGCAAGGACGCTTCGGAAAATTTGACCGGCAGGGCGGCGAGCATGGCCTCGGACGCGGGCAGCGCGGGCGCGGCGGTCTTCACGGCGGCGAAATCCCCCCGGCACAGACCCTCGGCCAGGCGTTCGCGGGCGGCGAGCGCCTGTTTGCCGAAAGCGGCTGCGGCCGGCCGGCCGGGCTCGCGGCCGAAAAGGGGACAACCCTCCTTGGCCAGCGCCTGGGCCAGGGCGGAGTAATCGAAGTTCTCCGGTCCGAGCAGCCTGACCGCGGCCGCGGCGTATTCGAAGTCGCTTCGTAGCGAACGCCAGGGCGTCGCGCTCTGGAGGAATTCGCGGCTGGCGAACAAGGCGGCCAGCACCTCGCGGATGGAGCCGTCATGTTCGCGATAGACGGCGGCCAGCTTTTCGACCAGGGCCGGCGGCGCCTGGCCGGAAAGGAAATAGGCCGCCAGCTTGGCGCAAACGAATTTGGCCGTGGCCGGATGGGCGGCCAGGCGCGCGGCCGCCCAGGCCAGTTCCCCGCGCCCCACATCGAGTATCGTCGAACCGAGAAAAATCTTCGGCCCCTTGGCGTGGCGCAAGGCGTCAAACGACACTCCGTTCTCGTCCCCGGGTTCGCGCGGCGCGCCAAGGCCCCAGCCGGTGAGGATTTCGGCCAGGGCGTTCACGTCTTTCAGTTGCGTCTGGCCCATGGTCATCTCCCCGAGCACGGCCCTGGCCAGCTCCGGGTTCAGCGTCCCGGGCGCGCTTTTGATCCCCGGGCCGCCCGGGGCGGAACTGAGCCAGTTGTCGTAGGCCACGAGCATGGCCGGATGGCGCAGCGCGGCGGCCAAAAGATCCTCGAACCGGCCAAGCGCGAAAGGCAAAACCGCCTCGCGCTCGAAGGCCCCGTACCAGAGCCTGGCCAGGCTTTTGCCGCTGTCGGGCAAAAAAAGCGACAGCCAAAATGCGTCCATGACTTCGCCGAGCTGCCGGGGACTTTGGGCCGCCCGGGCCAGGCGCGCGGCCAAGGCCTGAACGCCCGCCTCGCGGACCACGGCCTCGGCCGCGCCCGGGTCGCCGGACTTGGACTGGGCGCGGAAAAGCTCCACCGGACCGGACGAGCACAACGGCAGCGAGGCGAGAATCCGGGTCAGGGCGCCCGGCAGGGGCGGGCTTTGCGGATCGAGTTGGCTGCGGACGAAGGCGGCGGCCGCGTCGCCGCTCAAACTGCCGTAAAGGTCCAGGGTCGGCCCGTAGGTGAGGCGCAAGGCCGCGAGCGCCGCGTCGGCTTTGGGCGGCGCGGCGGCGTACGCCGGCGCGGCCAGCGGCGGCAGTTGCGCCAGAAAAACGATCGCGGCGAGAATGTATGGCATATGCGTGTGCTGTTGTTCGCCCGGGACGTGCTTGCCTTTTTGCCGCCACGGCTCTAATCACCGCCCAGTATGCCCGTGCTCACCGAAAAACGCAAGGCCCGCATCCGGGAAGTGGCCGCCAGGCGGCAAAAGGACCTGACCCTGGTCTTGGCCAACATCCACGATCCGCACAACGTTTCCGCCATCTTGCGCAGCTGCGACGCTTTTGGAGTCGGCCGCGTCCAGCTGTACTACACGGTGGAAGCCTTTCCGGCGCTGGGGCACAAGGCCTCGGCCTCGGCCAGGAAATGGGTTCAGACCGCGAGATACGTCAAGCCCGGCCCCCTGTGCGTGCCGCTGGCCGGCGAGGGCTACCAGATCCTGGCGGCGGGTTTCAGCCCAAAGGCCAGGCCCCTGACCGAGTTTGATTACACCGGCCCGACCGCCATCATCCTGGGCAACGAGCACCGGGGCGTGGACGAGGAGTTTGCTCCCTACGTGCACGGCGAAGTCTACATCCCCATGCAGGGCATGGTGCAAAGCCTCAACGTCTCGGTGGCCGCGGCCGTGATCCTGTTTGAAGCCTTCCGGCAGCGCGACGCCAAAGGGATGTACGACAAGCCGTCGCTTGCCCCGGAGGAACTGGAGGCGCTGGTGGAGAGGATGGAGAATACGTGAGAAACCGGGGGAAAACTTTTTCATAAAAAAATTTCACCCTCAAGGGCGCCTTGCCCCCGGTCTTCGCCTATCGCCCGAATTTTTCCCTTTCCACTTTTCCCGGGTCCACGCCGCAGCCGGCCAGTTCGGCCAGGACCGTGTCCTGCATGGCGCCGGGCCCGCAGAGGTAGTAGGCGGCGCCGGGCGTGACGCCGTATTTGAGCAGGGTGTTTCTCGCCAGGCGGCCGGATTCGTAAGTCACGGCGGGCAGGCTGGGGTCGTGGCGGTTCGCGGCGTTCTTCTCGCGCGACAGGACGTGGACCACGCGCAGGGAAAGTTCGCGGGTCATTCCGGCCAGTTCGTTCAGGCTAAAAGCGTCGCCAAGGGTTTTGTTGCACCAGAAGAGCTGGATCCGGTTTTGGGCCTTGATGTCGCGGAAATGGCGCAGGACGCTTAAAAAGGGCGTGATGCCGACGCCGCCGGCGATCATGACGATCTCGTTGTGCGTTTCGATGTCTTTGCAGAAGGCGCCGAAGGGGCCGGCGCACCGAACCGGCGCGCCCGGGGGGAAGTCCGGCACTGCGCTGGTGAAGCCGCCGGCTTTTTTGATGGTGAAGCGCAGAAGCGAACCTTCCGCGGGCGGGCAGGAGATGGTGAAGGGGTGGGGCTCGCTCCAGCCGTCCGCCCGTTTGATCCTGATGGTGGCGTATTGCCCAGGCTTTCGCTCCAGGAAGCTCCGGTTGGGCAGGTCCACGACCAGCGAATTCGTCTGGTCGGTTTCCTTGATGACGGCCAGGACTTTTCCTTCGGGCGCGGCATCGGGCATGGCTCGTTCTCCTGATTTGTCCCTTTGTCGCGGCCCCGCAATTGCGTCCAAAGGCGATATATCCATCCCCCGGAATGGGATTGCCAAGGGGCCGTCGCCCCTTTGGCCGCCGGAGGCGATTATTCTATCGGCTCAGCAGCAGTCCGACGGGCCGCCGCAGTCGCAGGACGGTTCGCCGCCGGTCAGCCAGCCGTGGATGATGGCCCGGGCGCAGCCCACGCCAGGGGAGACGCTGATGGCTCCGGCCGGACAGTTGAGCGCGCAGGCGCCGCATTCCATGCAGGCGTCGCGGGCGCTGTCCAGGGCCTTGCCGGACTCCATTTCGAAGACCGCGTGCGGGCAGACGGTAAGGCAGGCGCCGCAGCCGGAGCACAGGTCGCGATCGAGCCGCAGGGTGGCCACGCCGGGGAGGTAGAGCAGGCCGCGCATGGGGCACTCCTTGCCGGGCCGTTCGCCCAGGCTTCGATTTGAGGAGAGAGACCGGAAAATTGGACTCCAATCCCTGGGAAATGTCAATCGGGCCATACGGTTGGACGTCATGCTCGCCTTTAATATCCCAAAAAGCGCGGCAGGAGCCAGAAAGCCAGGGCGGCGGCCAGGGCGGCGGCCAGGGCCGGGATGGCCCGGCGCATTTCCTTTTCCACGCCCGACGGCGAAGTGAAGGTCGAGGAGCCGGTGAAGTTCAAGGCGAACCAGGAAGAGCTGGCGACGATGATCAGCGCCTGGGCGCCCAGGTCGGACCAGGCCTGGCTCGCGGAGTAATACATGATCCAGGCCAGCGCGGCCGCAGCGCCGCAGATCGCGCCCTTGAGCGTGAAGGAGCGGCTCGGCAGAACGGGCAGCAGAGCCGGGGTCAGGAAATTCCCGGCGCAAAAGCCGGCGGCGTAGGCGAGTAGGGCGTGGCCGCCTTGAGAGGCCATCCGGGAGAAGGAAAAGACGTCCGGCCCGATCCCGCCAAGCGCCAGGCAGGCGGCGGCCGCGTAAGCCGAGGTCTTCCAGGCGGCGACTAGCTCCACCGGGGTGACGAGCAGGCGGTCAAGCAGTCCGAACGGCACGCTGCGCATGGAGGCGTCGGCCTTTTTGCCGTTTTCCAGGAAGCGCCCGATGTCCTTGGCCAGCACCGGGCCGAAGACGACACGGAAGCCGGTTTTTCGTGTGACCTCAAGGGCGCTTACTCCGGGCGCGGCGAGCTGGGGCAGGATGAGTTCGCGTTTCGGGGTGAGCTTTTTGAGTTCCACGGCGTCCACGCGGCGGGCGAGTTCGTCCGCGCAGAAGGTCTTTTTCCCGGCGGCGCACCAGACGTTGACCCCCTTGGTGTCCAGGACCAGGATCCAGGCGTCAAGGCCGGCAAGCTCGCTGCGCAGGCTGTCGAAAGTCAATTTGTAGTTGGCCGTGACCAGCACGCAGCTTTCGCTGTCCGGCTCGCCCACGGCGTACAGTCCCGGGGCCACCCGGTAGCTGCCGCGGCCGATGCCCAGGCGCACGCCGAGCGCGCCCAGGCGGTCGAGCGGGCCAAGGCGCGTGGCCACGCGCGGGATGGCCCTGCCGGCCGATTGGGCCGTCTCGATCCAGCCGGTGACGCAGGAGAGGATCTGGTATCCGGGGATTTCCCGGGATAGGGGCGCTTGTTTGGCGCAGGCGGGCGCGGCGTCAAGCACGCCGCAGCCATCGCCCGCGTCCGGCGGGCCGGACGAACAACGGCAGGGGGCGTCCGGGGCAACGCCCTTGGGCGTCAAAATGAGGGGTTTCATGCGGCGGCCTTGTTTGCAACGGGTTGCGCGCAGGATTTCACAACCGGGAAGTCCAGTCAACAAGGTGGCTAGGCCGAACCCTGGCGGGCTTAAAAAAATCAGCGGCGACTTGCCAAACATCTGTTTGTGATATATCTTGGAGCCGAACTCATGTCCGTTCCATGGATGGGAACGGGGCTCTTTGTTTGAGCCTGGGAAGGGAAGCCGCAACTTCCGCCGGCCGGATCTTTCCGGCCAAGGCCCGTCCATGGCAGGTCCCATCGGCGCCGTCGCCGCCGCGAGCTACGCCAGGTCAGCCCAACTGACCGGGCAATCCGTCCCGTCCAAGGGCCAGCCGTCCGGCGTCGCCAAGATGGTCACGCAGTCCTACGGCTTTCGCCTGGGACCGCTGGGCATCGAATATTCCCGCAAGGAAGTCGATTTTTCCCCCGCAAGCGGCGCGGCCGCCGCCACTTCTGTCAGTTCGGCCAGTTCGAACAGTCCGGGCGTTGCGGACGCTCAAAACGACGCGGCCGCGCGTTTCGCGGCGGCGGAATCGATGCGCCAAATCCAGGACCAGATGCCGGATTGCGGGGCCGCGACGGAGCAGGCGGACAACGTCTCCGTCCTGCCCCGGGGCCTGGCGGCTTACGCCCAATCCGCGCTCGGCAAGGATAAAAACCGCCGGGGCTCGGTGCAGGCCGTGGTGTAAACGGCCGGTTCGCGCGGGATCGCCTGGCGTCGTTGTTGACAAGTTCAAAAATGTTGATAGCTTGCGGCCGTAATGGAACCCCGAGACCCTGACCGGGCGCCGCTCGCGCTGGCCGAGCGCCTGCTGTTTGACGACAACGACCACGCGTTGCTCGCGATCGTCTCGGAAGTTCTGGCCAGGGGCGACGTTCCGGGTCTGCGCCGCCTGCTCGCCCCCCACCTCCATCCCCACGGCATCAAGGAATTGGCCGCGAGCCAAGGGCTGCGCGTGGCCTACGCCATGGCTCATCTGCTCGGTTCGCTGACGCGGGGCGAGGCGGAGGACCGGCTGGCCGCCTTGCGCGTGGTGCGCGAGGAGGCCTTGTACGCCTCCCAAAGCCGGTGGCGGATCAACACCGCCCGGGTGCTTGCCCAGATCATGAAAGAACTGGTGCGCGGGCAGGGAACCCGGGCCGGCCGGCTGCGTCTGGCTCACGAATTCCGCCTGGCCCTGGCCGGAAATCCCCGATACATCAAGAGCCAACTGCGCAAATACCACCTGATCGAGTTGAGCGAGGAGTGGAACCAACTTTCCTTCGACGAACATGTCCACGACGCCAACACCAAGGGCAGCAAATCGCCCACCCATCTGATCCTGGACGCCTGGATCAAGGGCATCCGCAGACTCACCGTCATCTATTACAACTACGTCGAGGCCGCCGCCGCCCGGGAACTGCTTGAAGCTGCGGCGATCATGGGCGTCGCGGCTCGCATCGGCATCGAGTTCAGGGTCCGCTTTCGCGGCAGGCAGCTCAAACTCATCTGGGTGCCGCGCGGTTTCGACGACAACCAGGGCTATCTGGATTTTCTCGGGACCCAGGAGGTCAAACGCTTCCTGCATGAAGCCCAAAAGGTGTCCAAATACCACGAATGGTTCGTTTTCGCCGCCTTGGAGCGCTTCAACCGGGTCCAGCGGCCGCTTTTGTGCGAGCGCTTCGGCATCGATCTTACGCCCGTCGCCGAGCGCGACCTGACCGATTTCGCGGGCGCGGGCCAGCTCTCTTTTTTTCACCTGGGCCGTCTGATTTACGAGCGCCTGCTGCCCCTGTTCGAAAACCGCGCCCGGGAACTGACGCGGGAATCGGCCGGGGCCGATCCGGCCCGGCGCGCGGACGCAAGCGCCCTCGTCGCCGCCATGGAGAGTCTGGACCCGGATGCGCTCATCGACGAGTATCTCGAACACGTCGAAGGCGGAGTCGACCAGGCTCCGGGCGACATGAGTCCCCCGGCCGAGCCGGAACTTTTGCGTCTGGCCCCGGCCGAACTGATCGAAAAACTGGGCAGGCTCCATACCGGCCATCGGTTCATCCTCAACCTCGGAGGACTTTCGGCCGCCGATGTGCTTGAAATCCTCTACGACTGCGGCGGCGACGTCACCCATCTGGAAATCGTCAACCTGCGCAACCAGACGTTCGGCAAATGCCGCGACACCGGCCTGATCGCGGAGCTCCAGACCGCCTTGTCCTTGAGCAAGGCCATCCGCTTGAAACAAGTCGTCCAGACCATCATCGATACAACCGGCGAGGAGGGCGGTCAGAAAGCCAAACTGGCCGCGATCTTGTCCGATTTCGGCAGGTTGTGCGGCCTGTACAGCCTGACAAAACCGCTGAAAAGCACCATCGGCTCCGACTCTACCGGCGAGTCCCGGCGCGCCCGGGGCATGGGGTTGGTGGTCGCCGAAACCCTGCCCGCCGGCTCCCGGCGCATCCTTACGGCCTTCACCCGCGCGGCCGGCCTGGACATGCCCGTGCGCGTGGCCGTGCATGAACAAATCTCCCTGCCCTCAAGCGAAAGCCAAGGCCGCCCGGGCAAGTCCCCGGCCGCCGGCCCGGCCTGGCTGCGGCGGCTTTGCGCCAAGCGGACGCGCACTTGGGTCAAGGAAAAATATCTTCCGGCCGGACCGGGCGAGAGCAATATCCTGGTGCTCGGCGGCGTCCACACCCCGCCGGGCTTCGCCCCGGACGCCGGGGAAAAAAGTCGCGCGGACGACTGGAAAATCACCTGGACCGATCTGAACAGCCATCTCAAAAACAGCCTCAAAATCCTGATCGGACTCGTCCCGGCCGCCTTGACCTTCGCCCTGACCAAATCCTGGTGGCTGCTGGCCTGGTTCGGCCCGCTGATCTGGTTTTGTATCACCGGGCTGCGCAACGTCATCCAGTCCGTCCTGGGGCGCGGCGGCCTGAGGCGCTCGCCGCTTCTGCCCTGGCAAAGCTACGTCAGTTGGGGCCAGGTGGCCGATTCGCTCATGTACACCGGCTTCTCCGTGCCCCTGCTGGATTATCTGGTCAAAACAGCGCTCCTGAACCGGGGCCTGGGCCTGACGGCGGTCAGCGCCCCGATCGCCGTCTACTCCGCCATGGCCCTGGCCAACGGCTTGTATCTCTGCGGCCACAACCTCCTGCGCGCCTTCCCGGCCAAGGTCGCGGCCGCCAACATTTTCCGCAGCGTCCTGTCCGCCCCCCTGGCCATGGCGCTCAGCTACGCCGCCGCCAAATTGCTCACCCTCGCCGGCGCGCCCGATCCCGCCGCCTCGCTGCAGCAATGGGCGGCCATCATCTCCAAACTCTCCTCGGACTGCGTGGCCGCCGTCATCGAAGGCCAAAGCGACCGGGCCACGTACGTCCGCCTGCGCTCACTCGACTACGCCTCGAAATTGCGCCGCCTGTTCGCCGCCTACTCCAGCCTCGAAATCCTCTTCCCGAGCGAAAAAGCCCTGAGCCTGCTCGACAACGCCGGCGCGCTGCCGGGATCGCCAAACCCCGCCGCCCTGGATCTGAAACGCGTCATCACCGTCCACGCCCTGGACTTCCTCTATTTCTGGTACTACCAGCCGCGCGCCAGGACCGTGCTCGAACAATCCATCCGGGAAATGCCGCGAGAAGAACGCCGGGTCTTCCTGCTCTCGCAATGCGTGCTGCTGCGAAAACGCGAAATCAGCGAACTCTTCCTGGGCGGACTGGTCGGGAAAAACTTCTCCAAAGCCCTGGCCTTCTACCTGGACCACGCCAAGGATTACCTGCGCGCCCTCCAGGACCTCTGCGGCCGCGAATTCCCGAAGGAACGCCAAGCCATCGCCGCCGTCATCGACCAATACCAGCGCGAAGACGACACGCCCCCGATGTAGAATGGGATCGGGGACGCCGCCCCTTGTTGACGCGCGTTCGCCGCGCGCGTACATGAAAGCGTATATAATGGTGAACGGAGGCCGGGAGATGCCTGGGAAGACCGTGCTGGCGGCCGTTTTCGCGCTTGTGGCCGCGCTTGGCGGCGCGGCCTGGGCCGGGAACGAGGACGCTTACCCCGAGGCGCGCACGGTCGTGCAACGCGGGCACAACTCCATGATCCAAAGCATGGCCTTCTCCCCGGACGGGCGGCTTTTGGCCTCGCTTGACACATACGACGTGATCAAGGTCTGGACCATGCCCGAGCGTTGTCTGGTGCAAACGATCCGGTTCAAAGAAACGGCCGGTGGGTTGGGTTTTCGCTGGAGAGACAAATGGGACCGGCTCGCCGAGCGCCTCGGGTTCACCCGGGACTCGACGCTGGTGGTGCAAGCCGAACAAGCCCAGGTCAGCGTGGACCCGGTCAGCGGCAAGACGCTGTCGGTCACGCGGCATGCCGGGTACGGCCTGGCCTACAACGGACAAATCGCCGTCTGGACGGATCAAAACGCGCAAGGCCCCCTGCTGGTTGTGGCCGAGGCGACGAGCGGCGACCGCTTGATCCGTTCCTTGCCCGGGACATTGAAAGCCTTGGATCATTTAGCCGTCAGGCCGGACGGCCGGTTCGCGGCCATGGCCGACGACAATTCCGTGTCGCTCCGAGACGCCCTGTCCGGCCACGTCCTTACGACCCTGACCCGGCCCGGCGGGACGCCGCCCTGGCCGATCGACGCTTGGAATACGCCGTTTGGCTTCGACCAAAACGGCAAGCGGGTGATCGACGGAAATGGCGTCGCCACTCTCCCAAAAGGTCCATTCCAACCGGCCACGCCCGGACAAATCGCCGATTCCAATCCCGGCTTTCTTCCCACCAACGGTCCCGGCTCGGCCCTGGACAGCACTCGGGGACGAATTTTTCTGGCCCATACCCCGGATGGAGAAATCGAAATGTGGGATCTGCGCCGCAACGCCCCGGCGCTACGGCTCTATCCCTATCCCAAGGGCGGGATATGGCTGACCGAAGACGGCTATTTCGACATCCAGGGCAAGGTTCCGGACGTGGTGCGCTTCGTGCGCGGCGCGGCCTGCGCGGGCGACGGGGAACTGTTCGCCGCCCGCAACAAGCCGGAGCGGGTGCGCGAGGCGTTGCAGGGGAGGTCAGGTCGTCCTGCCGACGCGCAATGAAAAAAGACCAGCCCGGATATCCGCTGCGTCGTCACCTTTTTGGGCTTCCAACTGGCTTAGAGATCATAGTAGCCATTAAACGTGTTGACGTCTTAATTTTGGCTTAAGATATACGAGCATTTTGTGAGGAACTATGAAAGTTGTCATGTCGGCAATTATCTTGAGCCTGCTTTGTTTGCCTGGTGCGAACGACGCCAGCGCAATATTCATGGAGTTCCCCGCAACTGCCGCAGGTTATGATCCTGCAACTGCGCAAGATGACGAAGGATATGCAGCTGTTCAATGCCTACCTTCAACAAACTCCGGTCGCCTTTGCTTTATTCCTGACTTTACTCTTGCGTGGACTGGGTATAATTTGTGCCATAATGGAGTATATATTGGCAATGGCCTCGGGGACAAAGATATTCAATTTTTCAAAACTCCAAAGTTAAATACTTATGTGTTGTATTTTGATTCCACTGGTACGGCTGGAGGCGGTTCGCATTTTTTGGTGTATCTGGCAGATGAAGGCATGTTGTTTTATACTGAATTATTTAAATATATTGATGCGATTGTTGATAAAAATTTAAAGTTCGAAGTGCATGAAAACAACCTTGAGATAACATTCTTCCGAGATGGGAAAAAATTTACAACAGTACAATTTGACGGGAAAAAAATCAGTTCCTCGAATAAATCAAAAATTCTATCGGATTCAGATTTCATAGATTTGAATAAAAATTTAGTCTCCAACGAGGGACTAAAGAAACTTTTACTGGAATGCGAAGCGCTGAACGACAAAGACTCATCGACAATATTTTCAGGCGAGATATTTCGAAAAAAACTAACATCTCAATTGAATGACAATGATGTAAATACTGTTATAAATAAAATAAACTCGGTAAAATTTTCTACACTAAAGGATAAAGATGACTATTTTACGATCGAATCATCTTCTCTAGATGAATCCGATTCATCCCAGGAGACTCTTGATAAACAGGTCATCGTGACGATCAACAAGCTGAGCGGCGTCATTGAGATCGCCTGGTTGGAAAGGAAGAAACGTCAAAGGAGTGAAAGTTATTGACGAACAGTGAATTATTTTTCAGACGCGAAAGGATTGTGCCTGTCCCAGATCGTCCAAGTCTGGATAGCAAAGAAGCTGAAACTGTATCATAAATAATCTTTCCGCCGCCCGCGATCGGAGTATGGACGGGGCGGCGGATTTTTGTGCGAGCAGGCGGTTATCGTTGGCGGTATGCGCGTGCCGGTAGCGCACTCCTGTCGACGCCGAAACCAACCAAGCGAAGAGCCTTTTGCTTTTCATCTTGAAGACGATTGTAAATCGACTGCTGCACCTCCGGTGTACTACTATAAAAATGAGCGAGATTGCCGTCCGGTCTTACACGCATCCGCTCATCATACAAGCTGGACGCCAAATCGCTGGCAGAAGGATTAGGGTTGTTCGCAAGAACGGTGTTCAGGATACTTTTGGCGCCGCCAGCTCCTTGCTGTACAGCGAGGGAAAAGACGGAATTGGCCAATCCGGCGTCGTCGTTTGGATCGATACCGTAGATTTTCGTCATATAATCACGTGCTTCACTGTAGTCTTTGTACACGAATTGCTTCTGTTTTTCAATGAAATCTGGGTTCTTGGACATCTTGGCCCATTTCGCATCGAACTCTGGAGAGCCAGGCGTCAAGTTCTCGAAATCATCAATATAGCCAGAAGCGTTAAGGAATTTCTTCATGGCTCCGGTATTCGTCGAAATCTGATACGAGACCCCTGCGCAATTTCCGAGACCTGTTGTCTTTCCTGTCTCTCACGGGATTTTGCGCCCAACGGAATCCAATTTCGCATGATCCGTTCCAATTTCACCCGTTTGCATCGCTCGCGAACGATTT
>JADFXV010000072.1 GCA_015233395.1 Desulfovibrionaceae bacterium | reverse complement strand
GCGAGGCAGTCGCGGACCGCGTCCGGGTCGGTTTGTTCGATGGGCCGTTTGGAGGCCGCGAAGAACATGTCGTAGGCCGGAAATATCGCCGGCTGGAAGGCGACGTGCGCCAGCCCCAGGCGGTGCATCAGCTCTTCGGCCGCGTGGGCGGAGAACAGGTGCAGGTGTTCGCGTTCCTGCATCATGTTCAGGAAGGGGTGGGCGGCGGTTTCCAGGTCCGAGAGCGAGGCGTGTTCCGGGTATTTCGGGGTTTGGATCAGCAGCACGCCGTCGTCGGCAAGCAGCCTGGCGCAATGAGCCAGCGTGGCCACGGGGTCGGGCAGGTGTTCGAGCACGTCGAAGAGGCAGATGGCGTCGAGCGAGCCCGGGGTGAAGCCGTGGGTTTCGACCGCGCCGGTGAAGATCATGGCCCCGAAGGCGCGGCGGCCGGACTCGGCCACCCAGGGCGAGAGTTCGAGTCCGGCGGCGATAAAACCGGCGGCCTCGGCCAGGGCGACGAAGCCGCCGTGCGAGCAGCCGATTTCCAGGACCTGGGCCGGGGGGGTCTTGAAGGCGAGTAGCGCCCGCAGCCAATGGGCGCAGCGTTCGGGCAGGTCCAGGGCGGCGCGGGCGGTGATGTCGGGCAGGCCCAGGCGCGCGGTCTGGTGCGAGAACCAGTAGTCCTTGCCGTAGAAACCGGTTTCCGGGTCGCCCTCGTCCGTTGAAACGGGCTCGTCCGGGCGGGTGGCGCAGACCAGGGTGCGGCAGCGGCCGCAGCGGTGGTAGGCGTTGCTGAAGCGTTCCAGGGCGGTTTCACCGCACCAGCAGGCGAGCCGGTTCATGCGAAATCCTTGGGCGCGAGCGCGGCGCAGCGGGCCGTGCCCGGCAGGTTGGCCACGCCGTGGTGGGTGAGTTGCACCGGGAGACTCCCCAGCGGGCGCATGGTGACGCGAAGGGCGGCGGCGTTGGGGTGGATGCTCAGGATGGTGGTTCGTTCGTCCATGGCCTGGTGGGTGAGGCCGGCGCGGTGATCGAAGGTGCGCGCGTCCACGGTGGAAAAGCCCACGCCCAGCGTGTAGTCGCCCGGGGCCAAGTCGAGCTTGGTGGCGAAGCAGTAGCGCAGCACCGTACCGGCCGGGACGCGCCTCGGCGACGGGCAGTCGTATTGCAGGGTGTTCTTGCCGAACACGATCACCCTTTTGGCGTCGGTGAATTCCGCGCCGCAGACCGGGACCTCGATGTCGCGCAGAATTTCGTGGGCCACGAAGATCTGGGCGGTCTCGCCCTGGTGAAAGCCGCTCGCGGCGCGCAGGTTTTCGTCGCACAGCGCCAGGCCCAGGCAGCGGCTCGCGCCGTTGTCGGCCGCGGCCAGGCGGGAAATGTCCATGAATTCTCCGGCCTCGGGCCAGGGCATGTCCGCGTCCGGGGGCCGGGGGATGGCCGGCGCCGGTTGCGCGCCTTGTCCCGAGGCGGCCGCCCGGTCCGGCGCGGCCAGGTCGAAGACCCGGCTCGGCGCGGCCAGGTAGCGCTTGACCGCGTCGCCCGCGTCGCCCAGAAACTCCACCCGGCCCCGGTTGAGCAGCAGGGCCCGGTGGCAGAACTGGGCCACGTCGTTCATGGCGTGGGAGACCAGGATCACGGCCCCGCCCCGGGCCAGCAGCTCTTCCATGCGGGCGTGGCATTTCTGCCGGAAAAACACGTCGCCCACGGCCAGGGCCTCGTCCACGATCAGGGCGTCGGGCGTCAGCCCCGTGGTCACGGCGAAGGCCAGGCGCAGGAACATGCCGCTGGAATAGGTCTTGACCGGCTCGTCGAAATACTCGCCGATGTCGGCGAATTCCCGGATGGATTCCAGGCGCGCGGCGATGTCGCGGCGCGTAAGCCCGAGGATCGCGCCGTTCAAAAAGACGTTCTGGCGGCCGGTCAGCTTGGGGTTGAAGCCGCTGCCCAGTTCGAGCAGGGCGGTCAGGCGCTCCGGGGCTTTGATCGTGCCCGAGGTCGGCCGCAAGACCCCGGCCATGAGCGTCAGCAGGGTCGATTTCCCGGCCCCGTTGCGGCCGATGACCCCGAAGGCCTCGCCCGGGGCGACCGTGAAGCTGGCCTCGCGCAGCGCCCAGTGCTCGCGGTAATAGACCGCGCCGGGCCTGGCGAAACCCTGGCGCACCCGGTCCAGCGGCCGGTCGTAGATGCGGTAGGCCTTGGACAGGTCCGTGACGGAAAAAAGCGGGGCGCCGGCCGGTTCAGATGACATCGGCGAACACCCCCTTGACCCGCATGAACCAGCGGTAGGCGAGCAGCGCCAGCACGAAGGTGACCAGCGTCACGGCGCTAAGCTCGGTCCAGGCCGGTCCCTGGCCCCAGAGCACGAAGCGGCGGAAATGCTCGACAACCACGTACATGGGGTTGAGCGGCAGAAGGTAGCGGTACTGCTCGGGCACGGCCTCGGCCGGAAACAGGATCGGGGTGAGGAAAAAATAGAGCTGGGTGAACACCCGCACCACGTGCCCCACGTCGCGCATGAAGACGCCGAGCGCGTTTAACGTCCAGCACACGGCCAGGGTGAGAAAGACGAGCGGGGCGTAAGCCAGGGGCAAAAGCAAAAGCGTCGCGTGCAGCTTGCCCGTGGTGCAGGCGACCCCGAGAACCACCAGGCCGAGCGCGGGCAGCGATTCGATCATGGCCGAGAACAGGATGCTCACGGCCAGGATCTCCAGCGGAAAGACCATTTTTTTGACGTAGCTGGAATTGTCGGCGATCTCATACGGCGCGCGGTTGGCGCAGGCGGCGAAGATCTCAAACGCCGTGATGCCGGTGAACAGGATCAGGGCGTAGTCGAGAAATCCGGCGTTGACGGCGTTGGCCCAGCGGGGCTTGAAAATGACCGAAAAGACGAAGGTGTACACCAGCAGCGTGAAAAACGGCGAGGCCAGGCTCCACAGCACCCCGAGCTGCGAACCGTGATACCGGGCCACGAACTCCAGCCGGGTGAACTGGCCGATCAGCTCGCGCCGCTTCCAGAAATGGGCGAAAAAAGCCAGCGGATTGGAACGTACGCTCACGGAATCGCCCGAGCCGGAGAAGCGCCGGGCGCTAACCCCGGTTCTCCTTCTGGTATTTCGAAGGGCATTTGGTGAGCAGGCTGGCGGCGGCAAATCCCCCGTCGCCGCGCATTTTGCCCTCCACGATGACCTCCGCGCCGGGCTTGAAGGTGTCGGGCACCGCGCCCCGGTACTCCACCCGGATGGTCTTGGCCGGATCGTCCTTGTCGCACAGGCTGAAAGCCACGCCAAGCGCGTCCGGGGCCAAGGCCAGATCCTGCCCGCCCACCGTGCCGAACAGCCGGGCCTGGCTGACCGCCCCGGGCTTCATGGCCAGCGCTTCGCCGACATTCAAAAAATACACGCTGTCCTGGGACAACCCGGAAAACACCAGATAGCCGAGCCCGAGCGCCAAAAGCAACCCGGCGGCCAGATACACGTACTTGTTCGATTGAGCCATGATGCAAATCCTAACCGGGGCTGCGCCCCGGGTTTATTCCTTGGACGTCTCGGCCGCTTCGGCCAGGAGTTTGGTGCGTTGGGTGCGGGCCAGTTCGCGCATGTCGGCGACCTGGTCGGTTTCGTCCACGATTTCCTTGCCCAGGATTTCCTCCAGCACGTCTTCGAGAGTGACCGCGCCGGAGACGCCGCCGTATTCGTCCAGGGCGATGAACAGGTGGGTGCGCGACTCGAGAAATTTGACCAGCAGCCGGTCCAAGGTCAGGGTGTCGAGCACGAACTGCACCGGCCGCATGATCGCTTCCAGGCGCGTGTCGTCCTGGTCGTTGGCCAGGGTTTCGAGCACCTGGCGCCGGTAGACGATGCCCACGATCTGTTCGGGATCGTCGCCCTGGTAGACCGGGATGCGCGAATGCGGCCAGACGGGCCGGGCTTCGCGGGCCTGCTTCACGGTCATTTCGGCGGCCAGCGAAAAGACCACCGTGCGCGGGGTCATGATTTCGGCGACGATCTTGCGGTCCAGCGTCAGGATGTTCTGGATCGCCAGTTCCTCGTAGGGCTTGATCACGCCGGCCTTGCGCGTCAGGCTTACGATCGAGCGGATGTCCTCCTCGGTGGTCGGCGGCCCCTTTTTTTTGGGCTGGATCAGGCGCGTGACCAGTCCGAGCAGCCAGATGACCGGGGCCAACGAGCGGACCATGACCAGGAAGGGCCTGGCCAGCAAGGGCGCCAGGCGCTGGCTGTATTCCACGCCGATGGTCTTGGGGATGATTTCGCCGAGCACCAGGATCGCCGCCGTGAACGCGGCCGTGAACAGCCCAAGGATGTCGCTCTCGAAATAGGTGACCGCCGCCGCCCCGCACACGGAGGCGCCGACCGTGGCGGCGACGGTGTTGAGCGTGAGGATCGCCGCGATCGGCCGGTCGATGTTCATGCGCAGGTCGAACAGGATCTGGCCGCAGGGGCGGCCTTCGCGGCGCAGCCGTTCGATCAGGCTCCAGGGCGTGGCGTAAAGCACCGCTTCGCACAGGGAGCAGAAAAAAGTGGTCACGATGGCCAGGGTGGCTGTCAGGACGAGGGTGGTCATGGCGCGGGTGGATGGGGCATTCGGTATTGCGCTCGCGGCGCGTGTCCCATGTACGATTTTTCCCCTGAAAATGAAAGCGTCTTTTGCCGGGCGAAGGCGCGCTTTCCGGACGCGCCCGCCCCGCTGCGGCCCGCCCGCGAAGGGGCCGCGAGGGAGTCCGGGCGTTATGGACTTTTTCGCGGCAATAGGAGATGAGGCCGGAACATTTTGATCGATCCGCTTCACCTCAAGCGCTTGCGGCGGCAATTCGCTTTGTCATCCCCAGGGAGTGCAGCCGATGACCGTTTACCGATATCTCGCTTCAGCCGGACTCGCCCTGGCGCTCGCCCTGACCCAAGCCGGTCCGGCCCTTGCCCAGGGCGGGCCGGCCCTTTCCCCGGACGGGCCTGCCCAGAATCCGCCCCCGCCGGAAGCCTCCTCCCCGCCGGAAGCTTATGCCCAGGAGATCACCTTTTCCGGAAAACTGTACTGCCCGGTGAAATACGAAGTGGCCATCCCGTATGCGATCAACATCACCGCCATTCACGCGGATCTGGGCAAGAAGGTGAAGCGCGACGAGAATATCCTGGAGTACGAGATCCATCTCGACACCCACATCGATGCGAAAGAGAAAATGACCCAGGCAGGCATCAAGGAATACGAAGCCAGAAGGGTCGAGGCCGAAGTCCAACTCGGCAAGCTGCGGACCCGGCGCAAGGAACTCGAAACCCTGCGCGCCCGGGGAATGGCCTCGGAACAAGCCCTCGCGATCAACGCCGGGGACATCGAGGCAGCGGAAAAGCAGCTCGCGGTCATCGTCGAAAACCTGACCCTGGAGCGCGAACTCTTCCTCGTCCGGCAGGAAATGGTACGCCATCAGCTCGGCGTGCAAAGCGCCACGCCCAAGGGCGTGCCCAAGATCGGCGTGGTCCGCTCGCCCATCGACGGCTACGTGGTCTGGTGGAATCCCGAAGTGCGGACCGGCGCCTATATCAGCGAACGGACGAAAATCCTTGAGGTCGGCGTCATGGATCCGATCATCCTGCGGGCCTTGGTCCACGAAATCGAGGTCCAGAAGCTGCAAGTCGGCGACGAGACCACGGTCACTTTCGATTCCCTGCCCGGGAAAACCTTCCCGGCCAAGGTCAGCCGCGTCCCCTGGGTTCCCGCGCAGGCCTCCTCGCAGCAGCTTCAGGCGATGCTCAAACCCCATACCCCGGCACAGCCCCAGCCCCAGACCCAGGATCGCGTCCAGACCGTCCTGGACCAGCCCTCCTACTACGAGGTGGAACTGACCATGTCCAACCCCGACCTCATCCTCAAGGAAGGCCTCAAGGGCCAAGTCACCGTTTTGAATCGAAAGTAAAGCCGCCCCAGCGGGACGCGAGCAGTTCCCCGGAGGCGAGCAGCGCCTCAAGCGCCGGACCGGGAATCAAACCGGCGAGACTCGCGCCGCTGCGCCACTTGTCGCGCAAAAGCGAGGCGTTGACGTCGATCCGGGGGATGTCCACGTAGACAAGCTCAAACCCGTCGCGAAAACGCCAGGCCGTCTCCCCCGAACGCGTGAGCCCGAACTCCCCGGCCCGGCGCGCCAAAAAATCGGACGCCTCCGCCAGACCCAGCCCGTCGCGCGGCACGACCGCCAGATTGACCACCCGGCCAAGCTCCGGGCCCTCTTTCCAGTGGGGCAGATTGAGCAGGTCGTTGACGCCCAGGATGAAATAGAGGTCGCGGTCCGGATTTTGCCCGGCGTACCGGCGCAAGGTGTCGATGGTGTACGACGGCCCGGGACGGCGCATCTCCAGGTCGCAGGCCCGCAAGCCCGGCACGCCCGCGAGAGACAACTCAAGCAGCCGCAAACGAAACGCGGCCGGCAACATGTCCGCCTCGGGCTTGTGCGGCGCCACCGCCACCGGCACCATCTCGACCAGCGCAAGCCTAAGCGCCTCCCGGACCTCGACCGCCGCCCGGAGATGACCCACATGCGGCGGATTGAAACTGCCGCCAAAAATGCCGACGCGCGTCGTCAATGAATGCCTCCGGCGGCCAGAGGGGGCGCTGCCCCCTCTGGACTCCCCCACCGGGGGGGATGATCCCCCCCGGACCCCCTCGACGGGGGCGTCGTTGATTGCCCCCGATTCTCTGCTCCCCTCTTATCCCCGGACCTGTCCATTGCCCAGGACCACGAATTTGGCGCTGGTGAGTTCTCTGAGTCCCATGGGTCCGAAGGCGTGCAGTTTGGAGGTGCTGATGCCGATTTCCGCGCCCAGGCCCAGTTCGCCGCCGTCGTTGAAGCGGGTGGAGCAGTTGATTCCGACCATGGAGGAGTCGGCTTCGCGCAAAAAGCGCATGGCCCGGGGGTGGTCGCGGGTCAGGATGACTTCGGTGTGGTTGGAGGAGTACCGGGCGATATGGTCCAGGGCCTCGTCCATGGAGTCAACGACTTTGACCGCCAGGATCAGGTCGTGGAATTCGTGTCCGTAGTCGGACTCTTCGGCTTTTGTCGCGAATTTTCCGAGCAGCGGCAGCGAGCGTTCGCAGGCCCGGAAGCTGACCCCGGCCGCGCCGAGCGCGGCGGCGGTCATGGGTAGGACGGTTTCGGCCACGTCCTTATGCACCAGCAGGCATTCCAGGGCGTTGCACACGCCCGGGCGCTGGGCCTTGGCGTTGAGCAGGATGGCCACCGCCTGGTCTGCATCCACCGGGCTGTCCACGTAGGCGTGGCACACGCCCATGAAATGCTTGAGCACGGGCATGGTGGCTTCGGCGGTCACGGCCCGGATCAGTCCTTCGCCGCCGCGCGGGATCATGACGTCGATATAGGCGTCGAGCTTGCACAGGGCCTTGACCGCGCCCCGGTCGGTGGTGGGCACGACCTGGGCGCAGTCCGCCGGAATGCCCGACGAGGTCAGGGCCTCGCGCAGGATGTCCGCCAGCGCCGCGTTGGAGTGAAAGGCTTCGGAGCCGCCGCGCAGGATCACGGCGTTGCCCGCCTTCAGGCACAAGATGGCCGCGTCCACGGTCACGTTGGGGCGCGATTCGTAGATCATGGCGATGACCCCGAGCGGGGTGCGCATGCGCCCGACCATGAGCCCGTTCGGGCGCTGGGTCATGGCTTCGATCTCGCCGGCCGGGTCGGGCAGGGCGGCCACTTCGCCGCAGGCCAGGATCATGGCCTCGATCACCTTGGGCGACAGGGTTAGCCGGTCGAGCTTGGGGGCGTCCATGCCGGCGGCCCTGGCGGCGGCGAGGTCCTTTTCGTTGGCGCCGGCGACGGCCTCCCGGCGCAGCGCGAGCAGTTCGCCGACCCGGACGATGGCCGCGTTCTTGGCCGCGCTGGGCGCGCGCGCGATCTCGCGGGCGGCGGCTTTGGCCCGTTTGGCCAAGTCAAGCATTTGGTCTTCGATGCCCATGCGGGCCTCCTTCGCCTGAGACGGCGGATTCTTTCCGTCGCATTGTAATCATCTCCAGAAAAATTTCAATTCGCGGCGGCCCGGCCGATTCGCAAGCGCCGCCCGAGGACGAGCGATGGTCCAATTTTTTCTTGCCTAAATCGGAAGGAATAGTATGAATAGCATCAAGCGTACCGCGCCCGTCCGGAACGCGGCGGTCCAACTCCCGGGCCGGGCGTATTATTTCAACCCCAAAAGGAGTCACCTCATGGCGAAACGGCTGGAAATCTACAAATGCGAAGCGTGCGGCAACATCGTGGAAGTGTTAAACGGCGGCGAAGGCGAGCTGGTCTGCTGCGGCCAGCCCATGAAGCTGCTCGCCGGCAACACCACCGACGCGGCCCAGGAAAAACACGTTCCGGTCATCGAAAAGACCGCCTCGGGCTACAAAGTTTCGGTCGGCAGCGTGGCGCATCCCATGGAAGCCAAACATTGGATCCAGTGGATCGAACTGGTCGCCGACGGAGCGTCCTATTTCCAGTACCTGAATCCGGGCGACAAACCCGAAGCCGAATTCTGCATCAAGGCCGCCAAGGTCACGGCGCGCGAACACTGCAATATCCACGGCCTGTGGAAAAAGGACGCCTAACACCATGATCGGCAAGAAAATGGAAGCGGCCATCAACGAACAGATCAAATGGGAGTTCTACTCCGGCTACATGTACCTCTCCATGGCCGCCTATTTCGACGGCCTGGGACTGGCCGGCTTCGCCTCCTGGATGCGCGTCCAGGAACTCGAAGAACGCTTCCACGCCCAGAAATTTATGGCCCAACTCGTCGAACGCGGCGGCACGGTGAAACTTGCGCCGATCGACGGCCCGCCGACCGGCTGGATGTCGCCCCTGGCCGTGTTCGAAGACGGCCTCAAACACGAACGCGGCGTGACCGGACGCATCGGCGCGCTGCTCGAACTGGCCCAAAAAGAAAAAGACCACGCGGCCGTGATCTTCATCGAATGGTTCGTCACCGAACAAGTCGAGGAAGAAGCCTCCTTCGCCGGCGTCATCGCCCAGCTCAAGCTGATCGACAAAACCCCGGGAGGACTGTTCATGCTCGACAAAGACCTCGCCGCGCGCACTTTCAACCCGACGGGCGCGTAAGCGTGGAGAAGAGGGGAGAAGACCGGGGGAAACTTTTTTGAAAAAAAGTTTCCCCCGGACCCCTTTCAAAACTTTATTCGCGGCGGTGGCCGGTTTTTGCTTCGCAAAAACCGGCCACCGCCGAAATCAGGTTTTTTAAAACGGGTCGAGGGGGATTCATCTGAGAGAGTCCGGGACAATCAACGACGACCCCCTGTCGAGGGGGTCCGGGGGGCATCATGCCCCCCGGTGGGGATCCAAGGGGCAAAGCCCCTTGGCCCCCGGAGGGCAGGCATGAGCGATCCCAGCATCACGGTTGTCATCGGCGGCGAGGCCGGCCAGGGGCTGGTCACGGTCGGCGAATTCTTGTCCAAGGCGCTGATCCGGGCCGGCTATGAGATCGTGGTCTCGCAGGACTACATGTCGCGCATCCGGGGCGGCCACAATCTGTTCATCATCCGGGTTTCGCCGGAGCAGGCGCTCGCGCCGCGCGAGGGCATCGATCTGCTGGTCGCGCTCGACGCCGCGACCATCGCCTTGCACCGGGGCGAATTGACCGGGCGCGGGCTGGTGGTGGCCGACGAGTCGTACGATTTCGCCGGCGCGCCTGGGATCAAGGTTCCGTTCGCCACGCTGTGTCCCCGGCCGATTTTCGAGAACATCGCCGCGCTTGGCGTGCTGGCCAGGCTGCTGTGCCTTGAGCCGGGCTGGCTCACGGATCTGATCGAGGAGAATTTCGCCCGCAAGGGCGGCGAGGTCGTCGGCCAGAACCTGTCGGTGTTCAAGGCCGCCCAGGCGTTCGCCGAGGGCGCCAATCCCGGGTTCGCCTGCCTGGCGCCGCCCAAGATCCGGGGCAAGCGGCTCATGCTCGACGGCGCTGCGGCAGTGGCCCTGGGCGGCTTGGCCGCGGGCGTCGATTTCTGTTCCTTTTATCCCATGACCCCGTCCACCGGGGTGGCGCTCACGCTCATCGCCCACGCCCGGGAGATGGGCGTGGTGGTCGAGCAGGCCGAGGACGAGATCGCGGCCTTCAACATGGCGCTGGGCGCGTCCTACGCCGGAGCCACGGCCATGGTGGCCACGGCCGGCGGCGGTTTCGCCCTGATGTGCGAGGGCGTGAGCCTGGCCGGCATGACCGAGACCCCGATCGTGGCCGTGGTCGGCCAGCGGCCCGGCCCGGCCACGGGCCTGCCCACCAGGACCGAGCAGGGCGATCTGAATCTGGTCCTGTACGCCGGGCACGGCGAATTTCCCCGCGCGGTGTTCGCCCCGGGCGCGCCCGAGCAGTGTTTCCATCTGACCCGCCGGGCGGTGGACCAGGCCGAGCGGCATCAGTCCCCGGTGTTCGTGCTCATCGACCAATACCTGGCCGACGGCTACCGGGCCGTGGAGCCTTTCGACCTGCGCGGCCTGCCGGAGACGGCCCGGCCCGGCCGCGAGGGGCCGGCGGATTACCGGCGTTACGCCCCGGACGATTCCGGAGTGTCGCCCAGGCTGATCCCCGGGTTCGGGCCGTACCTGGTGTGCGTGGATTCCGACGAACACACCCCGGACGGCCACATCACCGAGGACGGCGGCGTGCGCACGGCCATGGTGGACAAGCGCCAGCGCAAGCTGCGCGGCCTGACCGCCGAGGCGCTGGCGCCGGACTACAGCGGCGACCCGGAGCCCGAGGTTCTTTTGGTGTGCTGGGGCTCGACCCTGGGCGCGGCCTCCGAGGCCGCGGAGATCTTGCGCGGCCAGGGCAAAAAAGCCGCCTGCCTGCATTTTCCCCAGGTGTATCCGCTGGTTCCGGAGTCGTTCGCCGCGCATTTCAAGCGCGCGGGCGAGGTGGTCATGGTCGAGGGCAACGCCACCGGGCAGTTCGCCGAGCTGATCCTGGCCAAGACCGGGATACGGATCGCCAAGCGGATTTTACGCTACGACGGGCGGCCGTTTACGGCGAAGTACATTCTGGACCGGCTTGACGCCGGCCAAGCCGGAGAGACCCATGCTGCCGATTGAAACCTACGGCGACTACGAGACCGCCTGGTGTCCGGGCTGCGGCAACCACAATATCCTCAAGGCCCTCAAGCAGGCCTTGGCCGCGCTCGACTTGCCGCCGCACAAGCTGGCCCTGTTTTCGGGCATCGGCCAAGCGGCCAAGAGCCCGCATTATCTCAACTGCAATTTCTTCAACGGCCTGCACGGCCGCAGCCTGCCGCCCGCTCAGGGGGCCAAGCTCGCCAACCCGGAGCTGGCCGTGATCGTCGAATCCGGAGACGGCTGTTCCTACGGCGAGGGCGGCAACCATTTCCTGGCCGCCGTGCGGCGCAATCTGGACATCACCTGCCTGGTCCACGACAACCAGATCTACGGCCTGACCAAGGGCCAGGCCAGCCCGACCACGGGCCAGGGCCACGCCACCAAGGCTCAGCCGTTCGGCGCGCCGTCGGAGGCCTTCAATCCCGTGGCCGTGGCCGTGGCCATGCGCGCCTCGTTCGTGGCCCGGGGCTTTTCCGGCGACACGGAGCATCTGAGCGAACTCATCATGGCCGGGGTGCGGCACAAAGGCTTCGCCCTGATCGACATCCTGCAACCGTGCGTGACGTTTAACCACGTCAACACCTTCGGCTGGTACCGGGAGCGCTGCGTCAAGCTCGCGGACGGCTACGACCGGACCGATTGGCGGGCGGCCATGGACAAGGCCGCCGAGTTCGGCGAGACGATTCCGATCGGGGTGATCTACGAAAACGACCGGCCGACGTTCGAGAGCCGTTTGCCGACGGTCGGGCCCGGCGCCTTGGCCGAGCGCGTCCCGGATATGGACCGGATGGCGGAGATTCTTTTAAGCTACGCCTGATCGGGCCTGGGAGTTGCGGCGTAGGCGAGCCAGAGCCAATAGGCGCCGAGCAGGATCATGGGCAGCGACAGGATCTGGCCCATGGTCAGCCAGTTCCAGGCCAGGTAGCCGAGCTGCGGATCGGGCTCGCGCACGAATTCGACCAGGAAACGAAACGAGCCGTAAAGCATCACGAAGAGCCCGGAAGCGGCCCTGACCGGCCGCTTTTTGCTTGTGAACAGCCACATGACGGTGAACAGGACCAGTCCTTCGAGCAGGCCCTCGTAAAGCTGCGACGGGTGGCGGGCGACCAGCCCGGACCTCGGATCGGAAAAGACCATGCCCCAGGGCAGGTCCGTGGGCTTGCCCCAGAGCTCGCCGTTGATGAAGTTGCCCATGCGGCCGAAAAAAAGCCCGGGCGGGCACAAGGGCACGAGAAAATCGGTGACCTGAAAGAAAGTCAGGCCATGTTTTTTGGCGAAAAACCACAACACCAACCCCACCCCGATCGCCCCGCCGTGGAAGCTCATGCCGCCCTGCCAGACTTTGACGATCGAAAGCGGATCGGCCAGAAACACCGGAAAATCGTAGAACAAAACGTAGCCGAGCCTGGCCCCGGCCACCAGCCCGAGCACGCACCAGGTAATCATGTCGTCGACCATCAGCGGCGTGAAACCGCTGCCGGGCTTGGCGCGGGAGCGCCCGAGCAGCCAGCCCGTCGCGAAGCCGACCAGGTACATCAGGCCATACCAGCGCACGGAGAGCGGACCGAGACGGATGATTACGGGGTCGATGTCGGGATGATGCAGCATAATGCGAGGAGCCTCCGGCGGCCAGGGGGAAACTTTTTGAAAAAAGTTTCCCCCTGGACCCCCTTCAAAAACTTTTAACCGGGGGCGACTAGGGCGCCGTTTTCAATCGTGGCGGATGACAAAACCGGAACCACTATTTTTTCCCCAAGGGGGCTGCCGCCCCCGGCCTGCGCCCAAGAAAAGCCCGTCCCGCCTCGCCTATTACGAAAGTTTTTTGGAGGAGGGGGTCCGGGGGAGGAACCTTTTGTCCACAAAAGGTTCCTCCCCCCGGTTCTCCCCTCTTCTCTCCAAAAGCTCTTAATATTCGTAATACGAGCGCAGGTGCTGGCTGCGGACGGGGTGGCGCAGTTTGCGCAGCGCCTTGGCTTCGATTTGGCGGATGCGTTCGCGGGTGACGTTGAAGAGTTTGCCGACTTCTTCCAGGGTGTGGTCGCTTTTTTCGCCGATGCCGAAGCGTTTGCGCAGGACCTGTTCTTCGCGCGGGGTCAGGTCGGCGAGCACGCGGGCGATTTGTTCGCCCAGTTTGGTGTTGACCACTTCTTCGGCCGGGGCCAGGGCTTTTTTGTCTTCGATGAAGTCGCCCAGGCTCGAATCCTCTTCGTCGCCGATCGGGGTTTCGAGTGAGATCGGCTCTTTGGCGATCTTGAGCACCTTTTTGACCTTTTCCAGCGGGTAGTCCATGCGTTCGGCGATTTCCTCGGGGGTCGGGTCGCGGCCGAGTTCCTGGACCAGGTAGCGCGAGGTGCGGATGAGTTTGTTGATGGTTTCGATCATGTGCACCGGGATGCGGATGGTGCGGGCCTGGTCGGCGATGGCGCGCGTGATGGCCTGGCGTATCCACCAGGTGGCGTAGGTGGAGAACTTGTAGCCGCGCTGGTATTCGAATTTGTCCACGGCTTTCATCAGGCCGATGTTGCCTTCCTGGATCAGGTCGAGGAATTGCAGGCCTCGGTTGGTGTACTTCTTGGCGATGGACACGACCAGGCGCAGGTTGGCGCGGATGAGTTCCTGTTTGGCGCGCATGGCGGCGTTGTTGCCGCGTTTGATGCGCCACAGGACTTCTTCGAGTTCGCCGGCGTGGTGGCAGCATTTGTCCTGGAGCCGGACCAGGATTTCCATCTTGCCGGCGAGCATTTCCTTGAACGAGAAGAATTCCTCCATGGTCATGCCGAGCGTGTCCGAGGCGACCACGGGGCTTACGGTGCGGTTGTCGATGCCCTTGAAGATGGCCTGGATGTCGACCTGGGAGCGGCCGGTGGACAGGATGTACGCCGAGAGGTCGCGCTGGCAGTTGTGCATCTGGCGCACGTAGTCCTCGACGGTCTCGATGATGCGGTCGATCAGGGTTTTTTCCAGCTTGATGTCGCGCAGCTTGGTGACGACCTCTTCCTTGTAGGACAGGATTTCCTTCTGCACGCCGTAGACCCGGCGGTCCAGGCAGGCGCACTGGTCGAGCTTGGTGTAGATCTTGCGTTTCTTCTTGAAGGTGGACTTGATCTCTTCGAGCAGGAAAATGACCCGCTGGCGCTGGTTCATCTCGTCTTCGGAGGGGTCGTCCTCCTCGATGGTCTTGACCACGTCCTTGAGCTTGATGCGGCCGATCTTGAGATCCTCGCCGACCTGGACGAGTTCCTCGATGGCCACGGGCACTTCGACCAGGGCGAACAGCACGTCCATTTCGCCGTTTTCGATCTTGCGGGCGATATGCACCTCGCCGTCGCGGTCGAGCAGCGGCACGGCGCCCATTTCGCGCAGGTACATGCGCACCGGATCGGTCGAGCGCGAGGAATAGTCGAGCGCGTCCTCGGCGTTTTCGGTCAGTTCGAGCTCGGCTGCCGGTTCGGAGTCGTCGGGCTCGATGGGCGCGGTTTCGAGTTTTTTGACTTCTTTTTCCGAGTCCACGATGGCGATGTCGAGCGCATCGAAGATCGCGATCACTTCCTCGATCTGCTCGGGATTGTTGACTTCCGAGGGCAAGGCCTTGTTGAGTTCCTCGAAAGTGAGGAACCCCTTGAGCTTGCCCTTGGCGATCAGGGTTTTGATCTGGTGGATTTCCTTAAGATTGCTCATCTTCCCTCCGTACCAAGGAATTCAATATCGCGAGTAGCCGCTTGTATTCCGCGTCGTCGCCCCCGGCTTTGGCTTGCCGCAGGGCGTCCTTCATTTTCTCGAATTCGCTTTTTCGCCGGGTTTCCGCCAAAATATTCGAAAGATCGAGGAACACCGATTCCACTTTGTCCTCTTGTTCCGGCCCGGCCAGAAACTTCGGGACGTAAAACGATTTCTGCTTTGCATCGAGCAGCGCGATCACGTCTTCTCCGGGCCGGGCGGCCAGGATCTCCCAGAATTGCGTCGCCCGTTGCGTGGACAGGAAATCCCGTATGCCCAGGCTGTCGAGAAGGGCGATGTAATCCGGGTTGCGGATCACGAATTCAAGGATCTCCGTATCCCGCGCGGTCTTGCTGCCCCGGAATCTGGGCGCGGTCTTGCGCGCGTCCGCGGCCCCCGCGGTTCCAACCGGGCCGCGCTTGCCGGAGGCGTCGCGCGAAAGCGCCGCCGCGTCAAACCCCAGCCCCGAGGCCAGGCGCGGCAAAAAAAACGAGGCCAGCCCCGGGTCGCGCACGTTGCCGGCAAAGCCTCTGGCCCAGTCGAGCATCTCCTTTGGCGAAAAATTGTCGCGGACCATCCCCAGGCAATACTCAAGGCCCTCCGGGGCGGACGCGAAACAGGCGTCCAGCGCCGGCCGGCCGTGGGCTTGCAGCAGGCTGTCCACGTCCTCGCCCTGGGGCATGATGACCACCCGGCAGCCCGCTCCGTGGGCCAAAATCATGGCCGCGCTGCGCAGCGCCGCCTTGCGCCCGGCGTCGTCGCCGTCGAAAATCAGGTCCACCTGCGGACAAAAGCCGCACAGCCTCTTCACCTGCTCGGGCGTCAGCGCCGTGCCGAGCACGCCGCAGGCGTTCGCGTACCCGAATTGGTGAAGGGAAATGACATCCAAATAGCCTTCGGTCAACAGGCCGCGCCTGGCCTTGGTGATCGCGCCGCGCGCCTTGGCCAGGCCGTAAAGTTGCGCCCCTTTCGTATATATCGGCGATTCCGGGCTATTTAAATACTTGGGTTCTCCACTAATAAGGATTCTCGCGCCAAAGGCAATGACCCGGCCGCCTAAATCTTCGATCGGAAAGGTCAAACGCCCGCGAAACCGGTCGTACACCCGGCCGGACTCGCTGCGCGACGCCAGCCCGGAGTCGAAAATATCCTGCTCCGAAAACCCCTTGGAACGCAGGCGCCGCTTGAGCCCCTCCCATTCGTCCGGGGCATAGCCCAGGCCGAAAAATTCGCGCATCTCCGGGGCGACCCCGCGCCGGTCCAAATAGTCCACGGCCGCGCGCCCCGCGTCCGCATGGAGCATTTCCCGGAAATAATCCTGGGCCAGGCCGTGCATCGCCAGCGCCGCCTTGCGCTGCCGCGCCGCCTCGCCGGCGCTCCCGTCGTCGGCCTCCGCCGGCCCAAGCTCCACCCCGGCCTCGGCCGCAAGCGCAGCGAGCCCTTCCTTGAATTCGAGCCCGTTCATCTTGC
>JADFXV010000071.1 GCA_015233395.1 Desulfovibrionaceae bacterium | reverse complement strand
CGAGACCCAGCCCGATCAAATGGGCCAAAACCTCGGTGTCGGTGTCGGACGCGAAAACGCACCCGGCGCGGGCGAGTTCCTCGCGCAGCTCCTGGTAGTTTTCGATGATGCCGTTGTGCACCACCGCCACCCGGCCCGCGTTGTCCACGTGAGGATGGGCGTTGCGCTCGACCGGCAGCCCGTGCGTGGCCCAGCGCGTGTGGCCGATGCCCGACACCGCCAGGAAATCCTGGCCGCAGGCCAACCGGTTCTCCAGATTGACCAGCTTGCCCTCGCTTTTGATCACCTGCAGCGCGCCGCCCTGGATAAACGCCAGCCCGGCCGAGTCGTAGCCGCGATACTCCAGACGCTTGAGTCCCTCGATAATCACCGGAACCGCCGGACGATGGCCGCAGTAAGCTATGATGCCGCACATGGAAACTCCTTGGGGAGGCGAGGTGGAAAGGGAGGGGGAAAGATGGAGGAACCGGGGGGAGGGGCCCTTTGTTCACAAAGGGCCCCTCCCTCCGGACCCCCCTCCTCCCAAAAACTTTATCCGTTTTTTTTCACTCGTTATACTTCAATAAATTGGAACGCTCGTCAAACCCCCTGTCGCGGGGGTCCGGGGGCCATCATGGCCCCCGACGGGGCCTGGGGCGGAGCCCCAGTGGAGTCCAGGGGCGCAGCCCCGGGTCTACATCGTCTTCAGGCCGTAAACGGCTGCGCCCCAGAGGCCGAAATCTTCGCGCCCGACGAGTTTGACGGGCAGTTTGGCCAGCCAATCCGCGAAGGCCGGGCAGGCGGAAAATTCAGTCCGGAAGGCGTCGTGATCCACGAGGAACGGATTTTTCGCCGCCACGCCGCCGGAGACGAACAGCCCGCCCCGGCCCAGGCAGGCGAGCACGTAGTTGCGGCAGGCCCGGCCGTAGAATCGGGCGAAAAGTCCGGCGGTTTGCGAGCCGGGGGTCAGTTCGGCGGCCGCCTCGGTGGGCGACAGATCGCGGCCGGTGCAGAATTTGTGGATCAGCGCCAGCCCCGGTCCGCTGACCACGGCTTCGACGTAGGGCGCGTCCTGGCCGGTTTCGCCGCGAATAAACCGCGAGACGTCGGTTTCCTCGACGGTGAAGGGGAAAGCGGCGTGTCCGGCTTCCGAAGGCGCCGCGAGGTAGCCGCCGCTTCGGTCCGGGATCAGGGCGCAGTGCCCGAGCCCGGTTCCGGCCCCGATCACGGCCAGGGCGGCTTGCGCCAGGCCCTTGCCCGCCTGGACGACACGCGCGGTCGCGGCGGCCGGACTCAGGCAGGCGTAAGCCTGGGCCAGAAAATCGTTGATCAGGACCACGCGCGTCAGCCCAAAACGCTCGCCGACGGACCGGGCGTCCACCGTCAGGGCGGCGTTGGCCAATTTGGCGTATCGGCCGGCTTCGACCGGACCGGCCACGGCCAGAACGGCGACGTCGATCTCTTGAGGCGACCAGGCCAAACCCAGCGTCAAGGCGCGCTCAAGCAACTCTTCAAAACACGACGCCCCGGCGGTCGGCGCGTCCACTTGCGCACGGGACAGGGCAAGCTCCCCGCCCAAGACCTCGAAAACGGCAAACCGGCTGTTCGTGCCGCCAACGTCCGCAGCGAGGATTCGCGTCATGCCGAGCCTCCGGCCGGGGGAAGGGGGAGAGGGGGATGGGACGGCGAAGAGGAACCGGGGGGAGGGACCTTTTGTGAACAAAAGGTCCCTCCCCCCGGACCCCCCTCCTCCCAAAAACTTTCTATGCTATGCGCTGAATCAGCCATATTGGCTCCCGAACGAAATACCCCCTGTCGCGGAGGTCCGGGGCTGCGCCCCGTCTACGCTTTGGCGGCGCGGGCGGCGCGCAGCCAGTCGTACCAGGCGGCAAGGCCTTCGCCCGTGCGGCAGGAGACCGGGAACACGGGCAGATCGCTGTTTAAGGCGCGGGCGAATTTCGCAGCCCGTTCCATGTCGAAGTCCACGTGCGGCAAGAGGTCGATTTTGTTGAGCACCATGGCTTTGGAGAGATTGAACATGAGCGGGTATTTTTCGGGTTTGTCGTCGCCCTCGGTGGTCGAGAGCAGGGTGACTTTGAAGTCTTCGCCCACGTCGAATTCGGCCGGACAGACCAGGTTGCCCACGTTTTCGATGAACAGGATGTCCAGGCCTTCGATGTCGAGGTTTTTGAGCGCCTCGGCGACCATGGAGGAGCTTAAGTGGCAGCCGCCCTCGGTGTTGATTTGCACGGCCTGGGCTCCGGTGGCGGCCACGCGGCGGGCGTCGTTGTCGGTTTGCAGGTCGCCTTCGATGACGGCCATCTTGAACTCGCCGCGCAGGTCGCCGAGCGTTTTTTCCAGCAGCGAGGTCTTGCCCGCGCCGGGCGAGCTCATGAGGTTGAGGACCAGGATGTGCTTGGCGGCGAAGATTTCCTTGAGGCCGGCCGCGACGCGGTCGTTGGCTTCCAGGATGTTGCGCACGACGGGGATTTTCATGACGGCTCCTTGGCGAGGCGCTGGGCGTTTTGCGGGACGCCTATTCGGCCTCGATGTATTCGATGAACAGTTCCTTGCCCCCGGCCACGGCGTGGCCGATTTCCTCGCCGCAGGCCGGGCATGGGGCGAAGACGCCGTAGCGGCCCGAGGCGTCCTTCGGGGAAAATTCCAGGCCGCATTTTCCGCAGCGCAGGATCACGGGCGTTTCTTCGAGTTCGAGCACGGCGCCGGCCAGGGGGGTTCCCGCCGTGAGGGCGGTGAAGCCCATCTCCAAGGCGTCGGGGGCAATGGCCGTCAGGCCGCCGTATTTGACCTTGATGCGCAGCAGTTTGGCCAGTCCGTTCGCGGCCATTTCCTTTGCGGCCAGATCGAGCAGGCTTTGGACGATGGAGAGCTCGTGCATGGGCAGTGGTGGTACTTGATTTGGCCGGGATGGTAAAGCGCGCGCCGGAATGCGACCGGTTTTGACCGGTCGAGCCCGCTTGCGCCCGACGGCGCCGGTGTTGCCCGGCGGCGGTCCTTACGCGGCCGGCGCAACCGGCGCGACTGGGATGACTGGGGGCAGGCTCACTGCGCCCCGGTATCGTCTTGGCCGGGTTGCGGCGTCTGGCCGATCATGGTCATCAAATCCAGGTAGGTGGGTTGATCGAGGCTTTTGACCAGGGCGGCGTGCGCGGTGAAGAGTTCCCGGTATTTTTGCGCCGCCTCTCCCTCAGCGCGGCGCTCGGCCAGATAGCAGGCCAGGGCGTAATTCTTGTGGATACCGGCCAGGCGCGGGTTTTGTTCCTTGGGGGGAAAATTGCGTTTTGTGCGGACGAAAACCGCCAGGGCCGCGTCCAGGTCGGCCAGGGCCAAGTCATCCCGGTGCATGGCCGTGAACACGGTGGAGCGCAGCAGATAGTGTTCGTAGTTGTCCGATTCGAGCCTCGCGCGCTCGTCGATCAGGGCCAGGGCGGCGGTGTAGCGGCCTTGCTCGACAAAGGCGTCGACCTGGTTCAGGTAGCCGGCGCCGCGGTCCGCCGGCGTTTGCCTGGCCGCGCCCGAGCAGGCGCACGGGCAAAGGCCCAGGATCAGGACCAGCGCCGCGCGCAGGGCGAGGGGCGCAAGCGCTCGCTTTGGCCGGGACATGAATTGTTTCGGGGACTGCCCCGGAGACTGTTTCGGGGAATGTATCGTGGCTGGCGTCATGGTTGGCGGCTCGCACTTTGCGCCGCGCGAGGCTGTTTGAGCGAGGTTCGGGAGGGCGGCTGCGCCGCCCTCCCGAGATGGTTTAGGCTTCCAGATTCTTGGCCGCGAATTCCCAGTTGACCAATTTTTCCAGAACGGCCTTGACGTAATCCGCGCGGCGATTCTGGTAGTCGAGGTAATAGGCATGCTCCCAAACGTCAATGGCCAAAAGCGGTTTTTGGCCGTTTGTCATGGGATTGCCGGCATTGCCGGTCTTGACCGCCGCAAGCTTTCCGCCCTCGACGGCCAGCCAGGCCCAGCCGCTGCCGAACTGGGTCACGGCGGCTTCGGTGAGCGCTTTGAGGCAGTTTTCCAGGCCGCCGAAGGATTCATGGATCATTTCGGCCAGCTTGCCCTTGGGTTCGCCGCCGCCGCCCGCCTTGAGGCCATTCCAGTAGAAGGTGTGGTTCCAGGCCTGGGCGGCGTTGTTGAACAGCGCCATGGCCGCGGCGTCCTTGGCCGCCTCCAGGAACACCTTTTCCAGGGTCATGCCGGCCATGGGCTTGGTTTCCAGGATTTTATTGGTGTTGTCGTAATAGAGCTTGGTGTGTTTCGAATAATGGAAGCTGATGGTGTTGGCCGAAATGACCGGCTCCAGGGCGTTGTCCGGGTAGGGCAGGGGCGGCATGGCGAAGGCCTCCGCCGCAAGGGTGTCCTTGGCGAAGCCGAGGCTGCCGGCCATGGACAAAAGTCCGGCGGCGGCCGTGGCGGCGACGAATTCGCGCCGGGACAGGTTCGGTGATGTCTGGTCGGACTGCATATTGCCTCCTGTGTTGCGTGCGGGACTTGTTCCCGGCGTTATGCCGGAGAACAGCGTGAACGGCGAAAAAATCCTCTCTTTTCCATGGTGCGCAATTTGGCCCGGTTGCGAAGCAAAGTCAAGCTCGCGGCGTTCAGAAATATCCCAGGCTGTGCAGGACCGGCAGCAGCGCTTCCTTGTCCGGATCGCGCCCGTCCCGCTCGGGCGCGCCCGGTTCCGGTTTGAGCGTGCAGGGCGCGCAGCCAAGGGAGGTGTAGCCCTGGTCGTAGAGCTCGCAGTAAGGCAGGCCCCGGTCCGCGACGTAGGCCCAGACGTCAAGCAGCGTCCAGGGCAATATGGCGTTGACGCCGGTGTAATCCGGATTTTTGCGCTCTTCGAAGACCGGCCTGCTTGCCCGGTCTGGATGTTCGTCGGCCCGGATTCCCGTGATCAGGCAGGCGACGGCCTGTTCGGCCAGGGCCAGGCGCAGCGGCTCGATCTTGAGCAGACGGCAGCAAGCTGTCTTGTCGCTCGGGTCGGCCCTTTGCTCGGCCCCGGGCGCGGGCCGGACCAGGCGCAGGTCGATGTCCCAAGCGGCCGCGAGACGGTCGCGGAAAGCCACGGCAGCGGCGAATTTGCGGCCGGTGTCCAGGGACAGGGCCACCGCTCTGGACGGATCGCCGCGATCCCTCAGGACTTCCAGGTACAGGTGCAGGGCTGCGGTGGAATCCTTGCCCCCGGTCCAGGCCACGGCCGTGCGCCGCGAACCGAAGCGGTCCAAGGCGAGCGCCAGGGCTGTTTTCGTGGCGGCTATCTTGTCTGAAAGCGTCATGGCGCGCTCCGCAATATTGCGATGAAAAAAGCCTCCGGCGGCCAAGGGGGCTATGGCCCCTTGGGAATCCCATTGACGAAACGGGGCTGCGCCGCCCGGTCGCGTTTTTTTCATGCTTTGGCCGCCTATGCAAGCCGCATCGCAAATCGTGCTTATCTATGTCCACGGCCGGAAGACTGAATGAGAAAACCCTCGCCCGGCAACGCTTTGCACCTCTTGTGGGCGGCGTGCGTTGGGTGTATGAGGGCTCAAATCGTCGCGCCGCCGGCCGGCCTGGAGCGTATGCGAGCCAATAAGCTATTCGAACGCAAACTTGAATTCGACGACAGCGGGCTGGCCCGGGATCTTTTCGGTCCCCAGGGCGGCAACGTCAGCCTGATCGCCGAAAAAAGCGGCGTCGACATCGACACCCGGGGCGCGACCGCCGTTTTGCGGGCACAGAGCGCGTCCGACGCGGACCTGGCCGCGGGCGCGCTCACGCAGTTGTACGGGCTGCTCAAAAAAGGCCTGCCCATCCATCCCGAGGACGTTTCCCAGGCGGTGTCCATCCTGGCCAGAGAGCCCGGGGCCAAACTCGACGACATTTTCGCCGACGAGGTGTTCGCCGCCTCGCCGCGCAAGACCGTCACCCCCAAGACGCTCGGCCAGCGCGCCTACGTCGAAGCCATCCGCAAATCCGACATGGTCTTCGGCATCGGCCCGGCCGGAACCGGCAAGACCTATCTGGCCGTGGCCATGGCTGTGGCCGCCCTGACCAAACGCCAGGTGAAAAGGCTGGTGCTCACCCGCCCGGCCGTGGAGGCCGGGGAAAAGCTCGGCTTTCTGCCCGGCGACATGGCCGACAAGATCAACCCCTACCTGCGCCCGCTCTACGACGCCCTGCACGACCTGCTCGACTTCCGCAAGGTGCGCGAAATGCTCGAAACCGACGTCATCGAGATCGCCCCGCTGGCCTTCATGCGCGGGCGCACCTTGAACGACGCCTTCATCATCCTGGACGAGGCCCAGAACACGACCCCGGAACAGATGAAAATGTTCCTCACCCGTCTGGGTTTCGGTTCCAAGGCCGTGGTCACCGGCGACGTCACCCAGATCGATTTGCCGTCGCGGTCCCCTTCCGGGCTGGTCGAGGCCCACAAAATCCTCGACGGCGTCCCGGGCCTGGCCTTCATTCATTTTCACGACGAGGACGTTATCCGCCACCCGCTCGTGGGACGGATCGTACAAGCCTATGAACGCCATGACGGCTCTGATCGCTAGATTGCGCAAGGCGCTCCGGAGACCGGCTTTCCCCGCCGTCTCGGCTTCGGCGGCGGCGCCCCCGGCTTCCCCGACGTCCAAGGCCGCGTCCGGACGGGCTTGGCTCGGCATCGGCTTTATTTTGACCGTGCTGCTCATGCTCGGCTTCCTGGCCGGAGTCGACTTGCAGTCCCAGGTCAAACTTTTCTTCGAGGGCGAAATCGCAAGCCAGGACGTGGCCGCCACCATGGACCTGCGCATCGAGGACCGGGAGGCGACCCTACGCCGCCGCGCTCAAGTGGCCGAAAACCAGCCGCCGGTGTTCGACCTCAATCCGGCCGCGTTTGAAACGCTGCGCAAGAACGTCTTCGACGTCCTCGACCGCGTGCGTTCCGGCTCCGACGACCTGGAACGGCTGCGCTGGGAAGTCTCCGAGGAACTCAACACGGAAATATCCAAGGACACGGTGGTCGTCTGGCGGCAGGCGGACTTCGCCGACCAGCTCGCGGACCAGGCCATGTCCTGGCTCAAGACCGCCTACGCCGACGGCGTGGTGGCGCGCAAGAGCGCTCTTGGCGCGCTCAAAAACGGCATGATCGTGCGCGACCTCGCTTCCGGCATGGAAACCATTCGGGCCAACTTCGAGGGCGTAAACGACATCGAATCCCTCAAGGAAGGCCTGGAGCAACTGCTCAAGCGCGACCTGAAAAAGAACCTGCGCACCCGCAAGGCGGTCAACACCCTCGTCGGCGCGTTCGTCGAACCCGATCTGACGCTCAATCAGACGCTCACCCAAAGCCGTCAGGCCGAAGCCGTGGCCTCGGTCGAGCCGATCCTGCATCAGATCAAAAAAGGCGAGATCATCGTGCGCCAGGGCGAACGGGTCAGCCAGGAAGAGCAGCGCCAGTTGCAGATGCTCTCCAACAGCTCGGGAAAGCATCTGCAATACGTCAGAGCGCTCGGCATCTTCGGCGTGGAGTTTTTGTTCCTGTTCGGTCTGCATCTGGCGTTCATCAAAAAGCGCGGGCTGTGGTGGCTGTCGGACCGCGACTGGCTGTTTATGGGCACGGTGCTGCTCATTTTCGCCCTCGGCGCCAAGACGCTCGACATGGCCCGGCATTCGTTGTGGGAATACCCGGCGTTGCGCCTGGCCGGCTATCCCTCCTTCATGCTGCCCGTGGCCGGAGCGGCCGGCGTCCTGGCCCTGTTCTTCCCAAAGACCATCTGCTTTTTCATGACCATGCTGCTCTCGTTTGCGGCCGCCTACATCGGCGGCGGAGGGCTGCCGCTTTTTAGCTTCTACTTCATCGGGGGCATGAGCTACACCTTCCTGATCAAGCGCTCGGAAACGCGCGCCGAGTTCATGAATTCGATTTTCCCGCTGGCGGCCATTTTCGTGCTCCTGACCATCGCCTTGCACATGATCGACTACCGGGGCGTCGAGGCCCTGGGCGGCGGCCTGGCCATGGCCCTGGCCAACGCCCTGTTCTGCCAGCTGTGCGGCCTGGGGCTCTCCCCCATGCTGGAAATCGTTTTCGGCTACACCTCGCGCTTTCGGCTCATGGAGCTGCTCAACCTGGAGCAGCCCCTGCTCCAGCGCCTGATGGTCGAAGCCCCGGGCACCTACCACCATTCCCTGATCGTCTCCAACATGGTCGAAGCAGGGGCGCGTGCCATCGGCGCCAACGCCCTGCTCGCCAAGGTCGCGGCCCTGTACCACGACATCGGCAAGCTCAAGAACCCGCAGTACTTCATCGAAAACCAGGTCGGCCGGGAAAACAAGCACGACAAGCTGACCCCGGCCATGAGCGCGCTCATCCTCATCTCCCACGCCAAAAAAGGCATGGAGATGGCCCTGGAATACAAACTCGGACCCGAGATCGCCGACCTCATCCGCCAGCACCACGGCGCCACGCTGATCGCCTATTTCTACCACAAGGCCCAGGAACTCGCCGAGGCCAAAGGCGAAGACCCGGTCGCCGAAAGCGAATTCCGCTATCCCGGCCCCAAGCCCCAGACCAAGGAGGCGGGCCTGATCCTGATCGCCGACGCCATCGAGGCCTCGGCGCGCACGCTCGTCGAGCCTACGCCAAGCCGCATCAAGGGCCATATCGAGAACATCATCCGCAAGGTGTTCACCGAAGGCGAACTCGACGAGTCCGAACTCACGTTCAAGGATCTCAACCAACTCTCGGGCACCTTCCACCGCATCCTGACCGGCATCTTCCACCACCGCGTCGAATATCCCAGGGAACAGGCCAAAAACGGCAAACCCGCCAAAGACGCCAAGGCCGCCGCGCCGCCGGATCCCGCCCCCGCAGACGCGGCGCCCAAGGACGAGGCCCCCCGGAACGCCGGGAAACAGACGCCCGCAACAGCGCCGATCGCCGCCCTGGCCTTGGCCAAACCCAAGGCCGCCGCAGGCTAAACCGGCCGGACCAATCGGGCCGTTTGAGCCGCTTGGACCGGTCAGGCTCGCCGCGCGCGCTCAAGCATATGCGCCAGAAAAACTTCTCCATCAGAACCAAAGCCGCGCTGTGCCCGGCCCTGCCGCTGTCGCGCGGGGAGCTTTCCGGCTTGTGCGCGCGCCTGTGCGCGGCGCTGGATCTGGGCCGGGCGGCCTTTGAGCTCGTTATCGTCGACGATGCGGCGATCGCCGCGCTCAACTTGCGCTTTGGCGGCGTGGACGCCCCGACCAACGTGCTGAGCTTTCCGGGGCGGCGCCCGGGAGAACCGGAGTATATCGGGGAAATCGCCCTGAGCGCGCCGGCCGCCTACCGCGAGGCGGCGCTCTACGGCCAGGACCCGGCCGAACACCTGTCCAGGCTGATCGCCCACGGCCTGCTCCACCTGGCCGGGTTCGACCATGGCGAGGTCATGGAGACTAAGACCGAGCGGGCGGTGCGGGCGGCGCGGGCGGCGGCGCCGCATTGATCCGCGCCGGCTGAATTGGCCGCATTGGCGGACGGGGCAGGCCGGGCCTTATACCGCCAGCCCCGTCTGTCGCCGAATCGTCACATTGTCGTATTCTCCACGGCAACATAGTCTTCTTATAGCCTACTCGCCCCAAGGCCCAAACGGCTGCGGGGCGGAGAGCGCATGAAAGCCAAAACCTCGGTTTTGATCGTCTCGCCGGACAATTCCCGGACCCGGTCCGCCCTGACCCTGCCGGGAAACGCCGGCATGCCTTTCGCCGCCACCATTTCCGGCGAGGACGAGGCCTTGGCGCTGGTCAACACCCGCCACTTCGACTGCGTGGTCATCCCCGGCGAAAACAACGCCGCGACTTCAGGGCTGGCGCGGATCATCCAGATCATCCGCCCTGACGTGCCCATTTTCCCGCATCGGCTGACCGGGATCACTGGGCTCAACGGGACAACCGGATCGTCATGAAAGCCCTGATCGTCGAGGACGACCACTTAAACCTCAAATACATCACCCATATTCTCAAAAAAAACGAAATTTCCCATGACGTCGTCCGCACCGGCGCGGACGCCATGGAAAAACTCACGACGGCGCGTTACGATGTGGTCCTGATGGACATCAAGCTGCCCGACATCTACGGCGACGAAGTCATCGCCGGCGTCAGGGAGTCGGCGAACCGCAACCGGGCCACGCCGATCATCGCGGTCACGGCCTACGCGCTCTCCGGGGACAGGGAACGGTTCATCGCCGCCGGGGCCACCGATTACCTGTCCAAGCCGTTCGAGGCGGGCGACCTCATGCGCGCCGTCTGCGGCAACCTGCTGGCGATCGTCGCTCCGGGCCCGGCGCGCAACGCCCTGTGCGCCAAGCTTCTCAAGGGCGATTACCAATCGTTCCTCAAAATCTACGAAAGCAAAAAAACAAAAGGAGAAATAGACATGGACAAGATCGACGTCACCCGGGAAGAACACGTCAGCAGCGAGCAGTTGGCGAAATTTTTCGACGATTTGGCCATGGGGTTCAGGAGCGGCAGCGTCACCATGAAGCAGGGCATGGAGGCGATCACCCTGACTCCTCCCGGCGTGGTCTTCTTCGAAGCCTCGATGTCCCAGAAAAAGCGCAAAGAAAAAATCGAGATCGAGATATCCTGGAAGCGCCTGGAAGCGCCCGCCGAAGGGATTGTCGAATAACTCCGCGAGAGCATCGCCCGCTTTTCGCGGGGCTATACTCATAAACGGGAGCGGAAAATCTGCTTGATTTTCCCGCTTCCGGCATAAAAAAACGCCCGGGGAGGCTCTCTCCCCGGGCGTTTTTTTGGGCTGTCTCCCGCGAACGCGGGTTTATTTCCCGGCCAGCGAGGCGGCCTGCTTGTGCGCCGGTTTTTTCGCGGCCTTGGTCTTTTTCCCCGCCTTCTCCCCGGCTTGGCCGGGGCCGGCCTTGGCGCCCGGCGCTTTGGGCTCGCAAGCCAGCGGCCAGACCTCGTCGATCATCTCGACCGTCTGCACCTTGAGCCGGCGGCGCAGATCGGCCGGGATCTCGTCGAGATCCTTCTTGTTCTGGGCCGGGATGATCACCCGCGTCATGCCGGCGGCCACGGCGGCCAGGAACTTCTCCTTGATGCCGCCGACCGGCAGAACCCGGCCGCGCAAGGTGATCTCGCCGGTCATGGCCACGTCGTGGCAAACCGGCGTGTTGGTCAAGGCGCTGATCAAGGCCGTGACTAGGGTCACGCCCGCGCTCGGCCCGTCCTTGGGCGTGGCCCCGGCCGGAACGTGGATGTGGATGTCGAGCTTGTCGCTGAAATCGGGTTTCAGGCC
Organism: Desulfovibrionaceae bacterium; assembly: GCA_015233395.1. GTDB lineage: Bacteria > Desulfobacterota > Desulfovibrionia > Desulfovibrionales > Desulfovibrionaceae > JADFXV01. The sequence goes on along the minus strand of JADFXV010000071.1, from coordinate 5,628 downwards.
GAGCCGGTCCGCCCGCGAGCGGGCGAACGACAGGGCCGCCTGCGCCGATTCCTTCATCACGTCGCCGAGCTTGCCGGTCATGGTGAGCTTGCCGTTGCCCGGCATCGTGCTCACCTCGATATGCAGGATCTCGCCTCCGACCGGAGTCCAGGCGAGCCCCACGGCCACGCCAGGCGGCAGCGTCGATTCGTGTTCCTCGCCCAGATGGTGCGCCGGTCCGAGCAGCTTGCCGAGCGACTTGGCCGTGACCCGAAACGGCGGTTTTTCACCCTCGGCCTTGCGCCTGGCCAGTTTGCGGCAGACGCTGCCGAATTCGCGCTCCAGGTTGCGCAGCCCCGCTTCGCGCGTGTAGCCCCGGATCAGCACGGCGAGCACCTGGTCCGAAATCTCCACGTCCTTCGCCGACAGTCCGTTTTCCTTGATCTGGCGAGGCATGATGAACCGCCTGCAGATCCTGGTCTTTTCCTGCTCGGTGTAGCCCGGCAGCCTGATCGTCTCCATGCGGTCGAGCAGCGGCGACGGGATGGTGTCGAGCATGTTGGCGGTGCAGACGAACATGACCTTGGACAGGTCGAAGGGCACGTTCAGGTAATGATCCGAAAAGGAAAAGTTCTGTTCCGGATCGAGCACCTCAAGCAGGGCGCTGGAGGGGTCGCCCCTGAAATCGCTGCCCAGCTTGTCGATCTCGTCGAGCATGATGACCGGGTTTCTGGTGCCGGCGCTCTTGATGCTCTGAATGATGCGCCCGGGCATGGAGCCGATATACGTGCGCCGGTGCCCGCGTATCTCGGCCTCGTCGCGCATGCCGCCAAGCGACATGCGTACGAACTTGCGGCCGAGCGCCCTGGCGATCGAGCGGCCAAGCGAAGTCTTGCCCACCCCCGGGGGGCCGACGAAGCACAAAATCGGCCCTTTCATCTTGGCGTTGAGCTTGCGCACGCTCAAGTACTCCAGAATGCGGTCCTTGACCTTCTCCAGGTCGTAGTGGTCCTCGTCGAGAATGGTCTTGGCCTGCTTGATGTCCAGGCGGTCCTTGGAGAGCTTTTTCCAGGGCAGTTCCACCATCCAGTCGAGGTAGGTCCGGATGACCGTGGCCTCGGAGGACTCCGGATGCATGGAGGACAGGCGCTTGAGCTGCCTTTCGGCTTCCTTTTTGACTTCCTTGGGCAGCCCCGCCTTGTCCAGGGCCTGAGCGAGCTCGTCGATCTCTTCGGATTCCTCGCCCCCCTCGCCCAGTTCGCGGCGGATGGCTTTCATCTGTTCGCGCAGGAAGAAGTCCTTCTGGGCCTTGTCCATGCCCTCCTTGGCCATATTCTGGATCTTGGCCTGCATGGAGGCCACCTCGGCCTCCTTGATCAGCTGGCGGTTGACCCGGCCAAGCCGCTCGATGGGGTCGGCGCATTCCAGGATGCTCTGGGCCTCTTCCACGCGCATGCGCAGGTTGGAGGCGATCAGATCGGCCAGGCGGCCGGGATCGTTGACCGAATTGAGCACGCTCATGATGTCGGCGGCCGAGACGCCGCGCAGGGCGAGGATCTTTTCGCTCTGCTCGCGCGCGGCGCGCATCATGGCTTCCTGCTCGCTGGTGACTTCCTTGGTCTCTTTTTCCTCGATGACCTCGATCGTGGCCATCTGGTAGGGCGTCTCCTGGGTGAACCCGGTCACGCGCGCCCGGGTGAGCCCCTGGACCAGCACCTTGAGCCGGCCGTCGGGCATCTTGAGCATGCGCATGATCACCCCGACCGTGCCGGTGGAGTGCAGGTCCGCCTGGCCGGGCTCGTCGACTTTTTCGTCCTTCTGGGTGAGGATCAGGATATAGCGGCTGTTGTTGATGGCCGCGTCCACGGCGGCCACGGATTTCTCCCTGCCCACGAAAAGCGGCAGGATCATGTAGTTGAACACCACGATGTCGCGCACGGGCAATACCGGCATGGTCAGCGGGATGTCCGGGGTGGATTTGTCGTCGCCGCCTTCCATCGAGCCCGGGGAAGCGGTGCTCGCCGTCAGGCCGGCCGGGATGGCTATTTCGATTTTTTCCGGGGGCTTATCGCCCGGTTTTTTTTTCTCGCTCACGTGCAACTCCTTGCATCCACGTCATACTCCACCGGCCCGCCCGCGAAAGCGCCGGGCAGCGCCATCGCGCGCCTTGGTTTGCCGCGCGCGGGCCGTGGCTTCGGGTTAGCCCCGGATTTGGAAATCCGGGTATTCTTTGTCGTAATCGGTCCAGTTGGCTTCCAGGTTGTCCACCCGGGACAGGGGAGATCCCTGCACCAGATGGTCTTTGAAAATCTGCATGTTCTCGTCGCTCCCCTGAGCCAAGACCTCGACCTTGCCGTCGCCGATGTTGCGCACCCAGCCGGTCAGACCCAGGTTGTTCGCCTGGTCGAAAATCCAGGACCTGAAAAAAACGCCTTGGACCTTGCCGGAAACGATGCAGTGCAAACTTTTGGCCATGACATTCTCCTCGGGAGTTGGTGGGTTGCGGTCGATCAACAGGAACACTCGCGGGCAGGCCGCAGCCGCGTCCGGCTACAGCTCGCCCTGCGCCTGGAAACTATAATACCGGTCCTGGGCCACGACCAGATGGTCGAGCACCCGCAGACCGATTTCACCGGCGGCCTTCTTGATCCGCCGGGTGATGTCCTTGTCCTGGGGCGAGGGCGCCGGATCGCCGCCGGGATGGTTGTGGACCAGCACCACGCCCGTGGCGTCGCGCCGGATCGCCGCCGCCAGAACCTCGCGCGGATAGACTGCGGCCTGGTCCACGGTGCCCCGGCTGAGCCGCTCCCAGCCGATGAAACGGTTTTTGTGATCCACCAGGGCCAGCCAGAATTCTTCCTTGGCCGCGCCGCCAAGACGCGCCATGGCGAGCGAGGCCACAATCTCCGGGCTGTTTAAAATCTCGCGTTTGCGCAGCGGAGCTTCGCCGATGCGGGCGATGAATTCGCGCCACAAAGTCCAGAATTCCTCGTATCCCTTGCCAAAGCCGTCGACCTCGGCCAGTTCCCCTGGCCTGGCCGCGAACACCGCCTCGATCCCTCCGAAACGCTCAAGCAGCGCCTTGGCCAAGGGCTTGGCGTCGCGCCGGAGATTGGCGTAGCTCAAAAGCAACTCCAGCACCTCGTAATCCGCCAGAGCCCTCGGGTCGGCCATCAGACGCTCTTTGAGCCGTTTGCGGTGGCCAAGGTAATGCGGCGGCTGTTTCTTTGTAAGCATGATACCGGCCTTGCGCAAGCTCCCGGAGATTTTTTTTGCCGGGGTTTGGGCCAAAAAGCAAAAAAATCGCCCATTCAGAGCCAATATATCAGATTTCGGCGGCGTATCAAGGGAAAAAGCCGGAAGGCGGCCTAGGCGCGCCGGCCAAAGAGCGCAAAAAGCCCGGCAGCGAGGATTTCCATGGCCTGATCGGGATCGCGCCGGCCGGTCTTGATCCCGGTTTCGGCCTCAAAGCACAGCTCCCATATGCGCTCCAAACCCTTGGAACCGAGCCTGCGCGCCAGTTCGGCCTTGTTTTTGGCGACATACGGCGACAGGCGCACCGAATCCGGATCGCCGTAGACCAGATTCCACATCTGTCTGGCGTCGCTGGCGAGCAGCCCCAAAAACGGGAAGATCGCGCCGTCTCCGGTCAGCAACTGGTCGTCGATGATCTTGCGCCAGACTTCAAAAGCGGCCTTGGGATTGGCGAAGGACCGCAGAAAGGCGAAGGGGTCCATGGCCGCGTGCGAACCGACCAAACTCAGATGCTCTCTTGTGACTTGCGAACCCGGCGCGACGGCGAGTTCGAGCTTCTCCAGTTCGCGCCGGGTCAAGGCGAAATCCATGGGCAAGGCCGCGCTCAGCTCGTCAAGGACCCTGGGGGCGAAGGACAGGCCCCTGCCGCCGGCCCAGTCGATGAGGCAGGCGCGCAGCGTCTCGGGGGTCAACCCTTCCGATTCCCAAACCCAGCCCTTTTGTTTGGCCACTTTCCAGAACGGCGCGGCGGCGAGTTCCTTGGGAACGGCGGATTTTTTGCGCTCAAGCGACCCTTCAAGACAGAAGATGGGCCAGATCAGGCTGTTGAAGCCCCGCAAGGGACCGGCGAGTTTGCCCCAGAATTCGCCCGGGCAGGCGTGGGCGCGGCGCAACACAACCGCCTTGGGCTCGGCCATCAGGCTTTGGACGGTGAGATCCTCCCAGAAACCGGGCGCCAATTCCTCGTCGCCCCAATAGACGCGCCGTCCAAAGACCGGAGAGACGCCGGCGAGCAGGCTGTCGGCCTTTTCGCGCACCATTTCCGCATCCGGACAGACAAGAAAGGAAAACCCCGGCCTGGACATGGCCTCATGATGCCCGGGATCGGGCCAAAGTTCAACCCGCCGGAGCAAACAAGGCGGAGCAATCGCCGGAGAAATCGGGCGCACGGCCGCCGCCCCGGAATATTTCGCGCGTGACCGACATTGGCCGCGATTTGCCTTGACAAGCCTTCGCGAGAGGGATAACAACATCTTTCTGTGTCGCGGGGTGGAGCAGCACGGTAGCTCATCGGGCTCATAACCCGAAGATCACAGGTTCAAATCCTGTCCCCGCAACCAAAAAAATCAAGGGTTTACAGCGAAAACGCGGTAAACCCTTTTTTCGTACCCCACACTATACCCCACACACTCAGACCTTACCCCACACATGCCCGATTCCGGACGCTGTTACGGGCGTCCCTTTTTGTGGTTTCCGGTGATCGTTTTCGTGCTACCTTTTTACAATTTCGTGCCACTGTTTCAGTGCTGAACATCCGGCCCAATGACCCGCCGTTCGCGCCCGCCAATATTCAACTAGCGTCCGCTGATCATTCATCCGTAAACAGTGCATTTTTTCTGTCATTGTGTGATTTCCCTGTGCCGATAGAACACAGTTAGAACCCTGGTAGGACTGTTCAAGGATCATCCGCACACCGTCCACACAGCGCACACACCACCGCGCCAGCAAAACGCCAGCTTCGCCCTACATCGCCGGAAAATCCTTTTGTAGGACTGGCGGTGGAAATCGGTCCAGCACCAGGACTCGCCCCCCTTGAAGGGACCATCCGCCCCCCCTCCCCCCCCGTACCTCCGGGCTAGGCTCTCTTCATGGTCCTTGCGTGCGCGCGCGAGGGATTCGCGGCAACAAGAGTGTCAACATGGATGCGTGTAAACCCTGTTAGCCCTTGTGTGCCACACACAACAGGGGAAAACGCATCGGGATTTTTGATATTTTGTGTGAGGGGGATAGTGAATATATCTGCCGGAGGCGTTTAGGGGTGGTACGGGGGGTAGGTAGGGGGGGCCTATCCTCGTACCGGACGCCATCCACTCTTGCCCTTTGGGATGAAGGTCAACGACGACGACATGGTGAGCCTGACGGATTTGTGGAAGGCGGCGGGGAGCAAGCCCGCCAATAAGCCAGTGGAGTGGTTGCGTTCGGAGTCCACAAAGGACTTCATTAATGAAATCAAGGTGTCTGGTAAAGGTGGGAATTCCCACCTTATCGACATCAGGCGCGGGCGTGGCGACTTGGGCGGCGGCACTTGGGCGGATGTTCAGCACTGAAACAGTGGCACGAAATTGTAAAAAGGTAGCACGAAAACGATCACCGGAAACCACAAAAAGGGACGCC
>JADFXV010000070.1 GCA_015233395.1 Desulfovibrionaceae bacterium | reverse complement strand
GCCCCCCCCGCCGGGGGGGGCGGGGGGCGTTTCTGCCCCCCGGGGGGGTCAGGGGCCGGCGCCCCTGGCCGCCGGAGGCATGTCATTTACTCACGGAGACTGTCATGACTGTATCCCACGATTTGTTTGTGCGCGCGAAGAAGGTGATTCCCGGCGGTGTGAACAGTCCGGTGCGGGCTTGTTTGGGCGTCGGGGCCGAGCCGCTTTTCATCGAAAGCGCCTTCGGCTCGAAGATGCGCAGCGTCGATGGGCGGCAGTACATCGATTACGTCATGAGTTGGGGTCCGATGTTGCTTGGGCACGCGCATCCGGAGGTGATCGAGGCCGCCTGCGCGGCGGCGGCGCGCGGTTCGAGTTTCGGCGCGCCGTGCGAGGCCGAGGTCGTGCTTGCCGAGATGGTCTGCGAGGCCGTGCCGGGCATCGAGATGGCGCGCATGGTGTCGTCGGGCACCGAGGCGGCCATGAGCGCCTTGCGTTTGGCTCGGGCCGCGACCGGCCGCAACCGGATCGTGAAATTCGAGGGGTGTTACCACGGCCATGCGGACGCCTTTTTGGCCAGCGCGGGTTCGGGCGTGGCCACCTTGTCGATCCCGGGCACTCCGGGCGTTCCCGAGGACACGGTGCGCCACACGCTGCTTGCGCCGTTCAACGATCTGGCGGCGGTCGGCAATCTGTTTGAGGTGTACGAGAAGGACATCGCGGCCGTGTTTGTGGAACCGGTGGCCGGCAACATCGGCCTGGTTCCTCCGGCCGAGGGTTTTTTGCAGGGTCTGCGCGATTTGTGCACGAAGCACGGGGCGCTGCTGGTTTTCGACGAGGTCATCACCGGTTTTCGCATGGCTTACGGCGGAGCGCAGTCGGTGTTCGGCGTCGTCCCGGACCTGACCTGCCTGGGCAAAATCATCGGCGGCGGCTTTCCGGTCGGCGCGTACGGCGGCCGGCGCAGCCTGATGGAGAACATCGCCCCGGAGGGCGGCGTCTACCAGGCCGGGACGTTATCGGGCAACCCGGTGGCCATGGCCGCGGGGATCGCGACGCTCAAGCTCTTGGCCAAGGCCGATTACGCCGGTTTGGCCGCGCGGACCGAGCGGCTGGCCCGGGAATTGGCCCGGATTCTGGAAGCCAAGGGCGCGCCGGTTGTTTGCAACGTCATGGCCTCGGCCTTCACTTTGTTTTTCGCTCCGGCTCCGGTGACGGACTATGAAACCGCCAAGGCCGCCGACAGCGCCCGGTACGCCTCCTATTACCGAAGCATGCGCGAGGCCGGGGTGATGCTCGCGCCCTCGGGTTTCGAGTGCGCCTTCACCTCTTTCGCCCACACGGAAGAGGACTACGCCGCAACCGTCGAGGCCGCCCGCGCGGCGCGCTTGTAGGATTCCGCCGTGCCCGGCGCCAGCGTCGCGGTATACGCCCTGACGCCTCAGGGGGCGGAGCTCGGCAGGCGGCTGGCCGACGAGCTCGCGGCCGAGCTGTATACCCCCGTCGCCTTGGCGCGGGCCAGCCGGGCGACCGGATTCGCCTCGCTGCCCGCGCTGATGGCCGATATTTTCCAGGCCAGGAGCGCGCACGTGTTCATCGCCGCCTGCGGTTTGGTGGTGCGGGCCGTGGCGCCGCATCTGCGCGGCAAGGACCTCGACCCGGCGGTGGTCGTTTTGGACCAGCAGGGCCGCTACGCCGTCAGCCTGCTCTCCGGGCATCTGGGCGGGGCCAACGAGCTTGCCCGGCAGGTGGCCGCGCTGACCGGCGGCGCGCCGGTCATCACCACGGCCACGGACTGTCTCGGCCTGCCCTCGTTCGACGTGATCGCCAGGGATCTGGGCCTGGCCATCGACAATCTGGACGCGGTCAAGCATTGCAACGCGGCGCTGATTTCCGGGGAACGCATCGTCATTTTCGATCCGGCCGGCAGGTTGTCCCGGGTCGAAGGCCTGCTCGCCGGACGGGTGGACTGGGCCGCTTCGCCGCAGGAATTGCCGCCGGACGCGCCCTGCCTGGTCGTGGACTGGCGCGTGCGCAGCCTAGGCCAAAGGCATCTGGCCCTGCGGCCCAAGGTCCTGGCCGTCGGCGTCGGCTGCCGCAAGGGCGCGGACGCGGACGCTGTTTTGGAAGCGGTCCGGGCCGCCCTGGCCGTGGGCCGCCTTTCCCCCTTAAGCGTCCGGGTTCTGGCCAGCATCGAGGCCAAGCGCCATGAACCGGGGATTCTCGCGGCGGCGGACGCGCTTGGCGCGAAGGCCGTATTTTTCAGCGCCCGGGAGCTTGGCGGGGCGGTTGCGCCCAACCCGTCGGCGATGGTGGCCAAACACATGGGAGTATCCAGCGTATGCGAGGCAGCGGCGATGATCGCCGCCGGGACGACCCGGCTCTTGGCGACCAAGATCAAAACGAGGGCGGCCACGGCGGCCGTGGCCCTGGACGGCTGAGCGTCGTCGGCCTCGGGCCGGGCGACGCCTCGCTTTTGGCTCCCCAGGCGGAGCGTGTTTTGTCCCGGGCGGCCGTCGTGGCCGGCTACACCGGCTATATCGGGTACGTCCCGGAACGCCTTTTGGCCGGCAAAAAGGTGATCGCCACCGGCATGACCGGCGAGGTCGCGCGTTGCGAGAGCGCCGTGGAGTCGGCCCTGGCCGGTTGCGACACGGCCGTGGTGTCCAGCGGCGACGCCGGGGTGTACGGCATGGCCGGGCTGGTCCTTGAGATTCTCGAAAAGCGCGGACTGCTTGAGCGCATCGAGTTCGAGGTGGTCCCCGGCATTCCCGCTTTGTGCGCCGCCGCCGCCCTGCTCGGCGCGCCCTTGACCCACGATTTCGCGGTCGTGAGCCTGTCCGACCTGCTGACGCCCTGGGAAACCATCGCCGCGCGCATCCAGGCGGCGGCCTCGGCCGATTTCGTCCTGGCGCTCTACAATCCGCGCTCCAAACGGCGCAGCGGCCAGCTCGCCCTGGCTCTTGCCATCGTGCGCCGCGTCCGGGGCGAGACCGTGCCGGTCGGCCTGGTGCGCCAGGCTTACCGCGCGGGCCAAGAAACCCGCGTTTGTCCGCTTGGCGCGTTTGATCCCGAGAGTGTGGACATGCTGTCGATCGTCGTCGTGGGCAATTCCATGACCCGGATCGCCGGGGGGCGGATGCTGACGCCGAGGGGCTACGCGGAGAAATACGACCTTTAATGTCTTATTTTGTTGCGATTTTCTTTGCTAGTCCGGCCGGGTTTTTTCCCGGGAACCCTTGACACGGCAAAGGGCCAGACCGTATCAAACCTCATGAAAACTTTTATCGCTCCAAGGAGGTGCGGGTAATGAGGAAGATTCTGTGCGTATGTCTGTTGGCCGCCGGTCTGATCGGCGTATTCAGCCTGCCGTCGTTGTACGCTGCCGGCAAAGAGGCTCCGGCCGACAAGGTCATGAAGGCTCCCGAAGGCGCCGCGGCCACCCAGTCCCCGGTGACTTTCTCCCACAAGACGCATGCGATGGATTGCAAGACCTGCCATCACAAGCTCGACGCCAACAAGGACGCCTACGGCTGTTCCGGCAAGGGCTGCCACGACAGCGCCGACATGGCTGACAAGAGCAGCGAAAAGTCCTTCTACCGCGCCTTCCACGACCCGGCCGCTCCCAATAGCTGCCTGGGTTGCCACAAGAAGGAAAAGGCCGCCGGCAAGGACAAGGCTCCGGTTGTCTGCACCCAGTGCCATCCCAAGAAGGCCGCCTAATCTGACCCGATCGGAAAAGGCCGCGCAAGCGGCCTTTTCCGCTAAATTTCGCCCATTCCATCCCGCGAGGTGGCCACGATGCCCAAGGAAAATCCGAGCGGCGCTGCCGAACACGACATCATCGAGCTGACCGACGTCATCGAAGACGGCGGTTCGGCCGCAAGCGGCGCCACGGCCGAGGCTGCGGGGATGGACATGGGCTTTCAGCAGGAACTCGACGATCTTTTCGCCGAAGACGGCGCGGCCGGCAAAGCCAAACCGGCGGCCCAGGCTCACGAGTCGCCCGAGCTGCCGCAAGACGATCTGAATGTATCCGATCTCGATTCCGGAGCCGATTTCGACCTGCGCCTGCCCGAGGATGACGCCGCCCGCCCCGTGGCGGGCGAGGGCGGCATCGACGTGGCCGGACTGGACGCCCTGCTGGACGAGGGCGCGGCGCCTCACGGCGAACCCGCTACGGACGACGCGGCGCCGCCGGCTTCCGGGCTGCACGTCCCGGACGGCGATCTCACCGGACTCGACGACCTCGACAGTCTGCTCTCGGGCGCGGACCTGGGGCCCGAATTGGAGGACGCCATGGCCGGCGACGGGGTGCAGGACGCCGATCTCATCGATCTCGATTCGCTCATGGCCGAATCCGGCCTCGAAGCTCCCTATACCCCGGAGGACGCCTATTCCTCGCTGACCGGCGAAGCTGCGCCAGCTGCGGGGCCAAGCCGGGACGCCGTCGCCGAACGCCTGGCCGCCGTCGAAAACAAGCTGGAACAGATCGCCGCCGCCCAGCATCTGGCCGTCATGGACCTGGCCGATTCCCTGAAAATGGCCCAAACGCCGGCAATCGACTCGGACGCCCTGGCCGGCGCCCTGGAACCGGCCGTCGAACGGCTGATGTCCGGCCTATCCGCGCTCGAACGCGCCCAGCAAGCCCTTGGCGAACGTCTTTCAACCCTTGAAAATACGCTGGCCGCACGCTTCGAAGCAATTCTGGACGACCGGCTCGCGGCCCAGCCCGCCGCTCCCGAAGCCGCCGCCCCGGACCTGTCCGAGCTGGCCGCAAGCGTCGCCGCCGCCGTGAACGAGTCCCTGCAAACCCGCCTGGACGGGCTTCGCGACGAGCTGACCACGCTCGCGCGCGAGCTCGCGCCCGACACGCACGCCCTGGCCGCGGACGTCACAACGGCCGTCACAACGGCCCTTGGGGCCGAACTGCGCGCCGCGATCGACCAGGCCGTCCCGGCCGCCGCCGCCACGATCATCCGCGAGGAAATCGCCGCCCTGGCCTCGGAAACCGATTAGCCGGATTGGCCGGATTCGCCAGTTTGGCCAGACAGGCCAGATGAGCCAGATGGGCCGGCCGTCTTCGGCCGGGACTGCCCGCCGCCCGCGCAATACTGCACCACCAGCCCCAGGGCCAAGAGCGCGCCGTCGCGGATCAAAGCCATTCGCAAGTCTTCGCCGCCCCCGCCGCCGAAACAGCCGCAGGCCACATCGTTGCCGCGCCAGACATTGACCGCCAGGGCCGCCATGAAAACCGCGAGCAGCAGGTTGCACAACGCCGCCGCCCCGCGTTTGAACGCCCCGGCCCACAGGCACAGGCCGCATACCGCCTCAAGCCACGGCAGAAACAGGGCCGCCGGATAGATCAGCCAGTCCGAAAGCAGCTGATACTGAAAAATATCGGCGGCAAAGGCCGCGGGCTGCGCGATCTTGGCCGCTCCGGCGTAAACGAAGACCAGTCCGAATACAAACCGCGCCGGCATGTCAAGATACGCTTTCATTTGGCCTCCGTGGGCAGGCCCTTGGCCGCCCAGGCGTCATAGCCCTCGCTCATGATCAGGATATCCCGGTAGCCCAGAAATTTGAGCTGTTCGCCGAGATCGCGGCTTTTGGGACAGGCCGCGTTGGAACAGTAGACGACCAGCGCCTGGCGTTTGGGGATGTAGTCGAGCACCGAATCCAGCCCGGCGTAGGCCGTTTCAAACGGGATGTTGCGGGCTCCGGGCAGATGGCCGCCGGCGAATTCGTCCGGCTCGCGCGCGTCGATGAACAGAAAACTCTTGGCGTCGTATAGGCGCTTGGCCTCGGCGATGCTCACCGCGCCGAGCCCCTTGGCTCTGGTTTCGGCGATCTTGGTCTGGAAATAATCGGCCCACAACGGCAACGGCTCCGGCCGCAGGAGATTGCCCGCGTAGGCCAGGCCCGCTGCGAGCAGGCACAAAAACGCCATTTCCAGCCATGGAATCGATAAACGCGACATGACACCCGTCCCTTGAAGACACCCGAGGTTGTATGGCAAGATGCCGCAGCCGCCCGACACTGGCGGGACTGGCGCAAGCGCCAGATGGAGGGAATAATGCCAGAATCCGAAGGACGCAAGAGCGCAAACCCGGTCCCGATGGCCCCGGAAGAAGCCGCCCTGTTCATGAGCAGGCGCAAGCAAGGCGCCTATACCCTGCTCGACGTGCGCCAGGACTGGGAATACGAGGAATTCCACCTGCCCGGAGCGCGCCATGTCCCCCTGCCGGACCTGGCCGACCGGCTCGGCGAAATCCCCCGGAACGCGCCGGTCATTACCTATTGCCGCTCCGGCAAACGCAGCGCCGCCGCCGCCGGGCTCTTGTCCGGCCAGGGCTTTGCCCCGGTGTTCGAACTCGACGGCGGCATCGAGGCCTGGAACGGCCAGGTCGCAACCGGCAGCCGCGACACGGGCATGCTCGCCTTTCCGGAAAGTCCCTCGCCTCCGGCCGTCCTGGCCCTGGCCTACGGCATGGAAGACGTTCTGGGCGCACAGTACCTGCGTCTGGCCGAACAATGTCCGGACCCGGCCGTGGCCGAAACCCTGACGACCCTGGCCGGCTTCGAGGACAAACACAAAACCCTGATTCGCATCCTGTTTGAAAAACTCGGGCCGGGCCACGAATCGCTCGAAACCCTGGCCGGCCGATTCCCGCCGGTCATGGAATCGGGCCGCTCTCTCGACGATTACATGCGAGAATCCGGCGGCAACCTGACCGCCCCGGCCGACGTCCTGCAACTGGCCATGCAGATCGAAGCCCAGGCGCTCGACCTGTACATGCGCTACGCCGAGGCGCCAGGCCCCGGCGAAGCCCGCGACATCTTCCTGCGCCTGGCCCGCGAAGAAAAAGGCCACTTGAAGGCCCTCGGGAATCTGCTGACCAGGGAAAGGGGCTAAGACTCCCCCAAAACGATTCGTAAGTCGCCCCTGCTCATGAAAATTACCGTATCTTCTTGATCCGGCTTTCACCCGTTCGATCGGATTTTCGCTTTCCCGGCGGCTGCAATTTCTCCCGGCTCTTCACTCTTTCTCTGCCGCGCCTTTCTTTTCGGCCACGTGGATATACACGATGCCCCAGGCCAGGGGTTCGTGGACGACGCGGGCGAAGCCGGAGGCCAGCAGTTCGGCGTCGAGCGCGTTTTCGTCCGGGAAGGCCTTGATGGTCTCGGCCAGGTAGCGATAGGCCCGGGCGTCGCCGGAGACGACGCGGCCAAGCAGCGGCAGCAGGCGGTTCAGATAGAAATTGTACAGGCCCTTGAGGATGCGCTTGCGGCCCGCGCCGAACTCCAGGATGCAGTAGCGGCCGCCCGGGCGCAAAACCCGCAGGATCTCGGCGTGGGCGCGGGAACGGGGCAGGATGTTGCGGATGCCAAAAGCGATGGTCACGCCGTCGACGCTTGCCGCCTTCAACGGCAACTCGCGGCCGTCGGCCAGGGCCGTGAGCACGGCGCTTCGCTCGCGGGCGTCAAGCTTGACCCGGCCGCGAACGAGCATGGGCAGGGCGAAATCCATGGCGGCCACGCGCGCGCCCGGATACCGGCGCACGATCGCCCGGCTCACGTCGAGCGTGCCGGCGGCCAGGTCCAGCACGACCGGGCCGCCGCTTGCGGCCAGCGGCGCCAGATGGGACACCAGACGTTTGCGCCAGACCAGATCCAGACCAAAGCTCAAAAAATGGTTTAAAAAATCATACCAACCCGCGATGCGGCCGAACATCACGGCCACGCGCCGTCCGTGTTCGTCCCGGTTGCCGGATCCAGCCGCGTCCATCAAACGTCCTTGGGCTTGCGGGCCTTGGCGGTTTCGCCTCCGGCTGCGCTTTCGGGCTCGCCGGCGCTGATCGTGCGCAGCACTTCGTTGTAAATGGGCGCGAAATTTTCGGCGAAATTGGCCGGCGAAATGCGGCCGGTCTCGACGAACTTGACCACGATTTCCTTGGCCGCCTGCAACGCCGCCGCCTTGAGCTTGTCCATCGGTCCTCCCTGACGTGAGCCCCCGGAATCCCTCCGGGGGCCAAAGGGGCAGCGCCCCTTTGGAAACCCCGCCGGGGGCATGATGCCCCCCGGACCCCCTCGATAGGGGCCATAACCAACGTTGGTTAGCTATCTGAAACCATAAACGTTTTTTGGGGAAGGGGGGTGCAGGGGGGAAACCCCTTTTTGTACAAGCGCGGAGAGTAGAAAAGTCTTCTTTTCGTACTCTCCGCTTCGAAGCGTTTTCCCGCTGCAAAAAGGGTTTTTCCCCCCGATTCTCTTTCTACTTTTTTCCCAAAACCTCCGGATTGAGGCAGGTGGGCGGCGTGTCGCCGCGGAGCATGGCCAGCAGGTTGCGCGCCGCCAGCAGGGCCATGTTGTCGCGTGTTGAGCGGGTGGCCGAGCCGATGTGCGGGGTGACGACGACGTTTTGCAGTTCGCGCAGTCCCTCGGCCATTTTGGGTTCGAATTCGTAGACGTCGAGTCCGGCCCCGGCGATGGTTTTCTCCCGCAGGGCGACGGCCAGCGCGGCTTCGTCGATGACCGGACCTCTGGAAGTATTGACGATCACCGCCGTGCGTTTCATCTTGGCGAAGGCCTCGGCCCCGAACAGACGGCGCGACGCGGGCGTGAGCGGCGCATGGATGGAGATGAAATCGGACTCGGCGAGGAGCGTGTCGAAATCCACGCGTCTGGCCCCGAGTTTCTCTTCGATCGCGAGCGCCGGTTTGCTCCCGCCGTGATAGAGCACGGTCATGGCGAAGCCTTGCGACATCAGGGCCATGGCCTGGCCGATCCTTCCCGGTCCGAGGATGCCGAGCGTTTTTCCGGAAACGTCCAGCCCCAGAAACTGCAGCGGTCCCCAGCCAGGCCAGGCGCCCGAGCGCATGACCGCGTCGGTCTCGACGATGCGCCTGGCCACGGCGAAAAGCAGCGCCCAGGCCAGTTCGGCCGTTGCCCGGGTGAGCACGTCCGGGGTGTTGGAGACCGGCAGTCTCCGGCGGCTGGCCTCGGCGACGTCGATGTTGTCGTAGCCCACGGCGTAGTTGGCGTAACCTTTCAGGCGCGCCGCCGCGTCGAAGAATCCGGCGTCGATTTTGTCCGTGAGCTGGCCGATGACGCCCTCGGCGTCGCGTACGTTGGCGAGCAATTCCTCGCGCGCAAGCGGCCGGTCCCGGTCGTTGACCGCGACCAGGCAATGTTCCCGAAGCAGCGCCAGTCCCGGTTCCGGGATCATCCTGGTGACGTAGACTTTCGGTTTGCTCATGCGTCCCTCCCTGCCTGGTTTGCCCCTCCGGGCCAGCTTCCCGGCCAGGATAATCCCGGCGCGCGCGGGCCGCAAGCGCGGCGCGCGCGCTATTTGCCATTTGCCGTCGTTCCCGGTAGAACTCCGCTCACAATGGCTTCCTGGAAACGCTATGCGCGGCCTTGACGCTTTCATTTCCCGCTTCTCCATCCGGACGCTGACCGCCATCCTGATTTTGTGCCTCACGATTCCGGCTCTTTCCGCGGTTTTGTTCCTGGGCCAGGGCCGTTTTCAGCTCAAAAAAACGGAAATCACCAACCAGGTCGTGAACCTGGCCCGCGCTTTCGCCGAAAAGCACGAGGATTCCACGCTGCACGCCCGGACGGTGCTGGAGACCATCGCCAGCCAGCCCGGCTTCGCGGACCTGGACGCGTCGACGATCCAAGACTATTTCCGCAAGATCATCGACGGCAACAAGCAATACTCGTCTCTTATTTTCGCGCGTCCGGACGGAACGCTGTTCGCCTCTTCGGCTTCCATGGACGCCTCGATCGATTTCGGCGACCGGCCGAGCTTTCGGACCGCCATAACGTCGGGACGCTTCTGCGTGAACCCGAGCGTCGTGAGCAAGACCACCGGCCTGCCGGTGCTCCCCTTCTCCTTGCCGGTCTACAAGCAAGGAGAGCTGGCCGGCGTCCTGCTGCTGGGACTCAGGCTCGACGAATACGACGGGTTCCTGTCGGGTCTGTCCTTGCCCGAGGGCTGCCGCTTCGTCCTGTTCGACCGAAGCGGCGCGAGGCTGCTGCGCTACCCGATGCGCGAGCAGTCGCCTCTCGGCGAAAGGATCGTGAACTGGGACAAGATCATGTCCGCGCCGGGCGACAGCGGGCTTTTGGAAGGCAGGGACTCGACCGGCCTGCCGGTCACCTACGCTTTCGTCAAATCGGTTTCGAAGGCCGGGGGCGACGCTTTTTTCGGCGTGCAGGCCGGGATCCCCTCGCGGCATTTCACCGATCTGATCCGGCAGGAATTCGGCCAGAGCTTTTTGCTCTTGTGCCTGTTGGCCGGAGCGATCCTGGCCGCGGGCAGCCTGGCCGCCTCGCGGCTGATCTTCTCGGGCCTGATCGCCATGGAGGCCAAGGTCAGGGAAATCACCCGCACCAAAGTCTACGGCGAACTGGGCGTTGCGGGCGGCTGCCGGGAAGTGCGCGAGCTGGGGAAATCCTTCGACCAGATGATCGGCGTCCTGCGCCGGGACAAACAGGTCACGGAAGCGGCCGAGGAAGCCTTGCGCCGCTCCCGGGACGAGCTTGAAAGCCGGGTCAGGGAACGCACCCGCCTGCTCTCCGAGGCCAACCGGCAACTGGTCCAGGTGTCGGCCCGGGCGCAGGAAATGGCCGCGCAGGCGGTGATGGCCAATGCGGCCAAAAGCGAATTTCTGGCCAAGATGAGCCACGAGATACGCACCCCGATGAACGCCATCATGGGCATGACCGAGCTGGCCCTCCAATTCGCCGCAAGCCCCTTGCAGCGCGACTATCTGAGCACGGCCATGGATTCGGCCCGCAACCTCCTGTCGATCATCAACGACATCCTGGATCTGTCCAAGATCGAGGCCAGGCAGCTTGCTTTGACCCCGGTCGATTTCGACCTCGCGGAGTTGATGGATTTGCTGCTCAAGAGCTTCGGCGTCTTATCCGAACGCAAGGGCCTTTCCCTGCGTTACGAAGCCGGACCGGATCTGCCGCGGTATCTTCTGGGCGACGCCGTGCGGCTGCGGCAGGTCCTCACCAACCTGCTGGGCAACGCCGTCAAATTCACCGAATCCGGCGGCGTCACCGTCTCGGTGTCGCGGACAAAGCCGCCCCGGCCGGACCTGGAGGGCCTTCGTTTCGTCGTGGCCGACACCGGCCCGGGCATCCGGCCGGATCTCACCGAAATGATCTTCAAACCCTTCGCCCAGGGCAATCTTCCGGCCGGCCGGGTCGAAGGCACCGGCCTGGGGCTTGCGATCGCCAGAAGCCTGGTGGAGCTGATGGGCGGCGCCATCGAAGTTCAAAGCATCCCCGGCAATGGCAGCCGGTTTTCGTTCGAAGTGTTTTTGCGACAGGGAGATCCGGCCAAGATCGGTCCGGCGGTCTCTGAAGGCTTCGCCTGCGTCGGCATGTCGTTTCGCGTCCTGGTCGTGGACGACAACCATGTCAATTTGAAGGTCGCCCTGGCCCTGCTGCGCCGGCTCGGACACGAGCCCACGGCCGCCCATGGCGGAGCGCAGGCGCTGTCGCTTCTGTCTTCGAACGAATTCGACGCGGTCTTGATGGATCTGGAAATGGCCGGCATGGACGGTCTGAAGGCCACCCGGCGCATCCGCGCGGGCGAAGCGGGGGAAGGGGCGAAAAACGTGACCATCATGGCCATGACCGCCCATGCCCTGGTCGGGTACCGCGAACGCTGCCTGGAAGCCGGCATGAACGATTTCATCGCCAAGCCGGTGAGCCTGGCCGACCTGATCCGGGTCCTCGGCTGCGCTCCCGAGGTCCCGCTCGCGGCCGGGCCTCACCGGGACGCCGCCTCGGGCCGCGCGGAGGCTCTCTTGCGCCTGGGCGGGGATGAGCGGTTGCTCGACGAATTGCACGGCGATTTCGTCTCCAGCCTGCCGGGCAGGGTGAGCGCCATGAGCGACGCCTTGAACGCAAGCGACGCCCCGGCTTTGCGCCAGCTGGCCCACGGCCTCAAGGGCGTGGCCATGGCGGTCGGAGAAAACGCGATCAGCGCGCTGGCCGGCCGCCTGGAAACGGCAGCCGAGAACGGCTCGGCCCCGGACGAACCGGCGCGGGCGTTGATCGCCGCTCTCGCCCCCCTATTGGCCGAAGCCCCGGCCGGCTGACAGTCCGTTGAAAAACGGGCGGTCGCGCGCCAGGGATGACCCGAAGCCGAAAAACGCCAGGACGGCATTTTTCAACGGACTGTCAAGGGAACGGGCCGCGCGGCTTTCCCTGCGGCGAGAAAGGAGCCCCGCCATGCTTCGCCTCTATGCGCCGCAGAGCATTGCCGGTCCTTTGGGCGAGTTTGTCGCCGCCGCGTTGCCCCAGGTGCGCCTTTTGGCCTGCTCCCCGGTTAAGCGGCTCGACGCCGGCGCCCTGCGCTGCGGCGCCATCCTCATCGCGGGCGCGGGCAGGGAGCTTCGCGCTCCGATCGCGCTGCCTTTCATCCCCGAGGATTCGGAGTTTCTCGGCCTGCTTGACGATATCGACTGGCTCTATCTCGGCGGCGATCCGGAAAAGCTTGTCGGCGCGCTGTCGATCTTCGCCTCGCGGCGCGGCCGCGTCGACGTGGCCTATATCGCCTTCGCCGGGCTGACCGGAACGCTTGACCGCCAGCCGCGCCCGGGCGAGCCGCGCCTGGCGGTCAAGCCCACGCACGCCAATTACAACCAGCAGGACTGGACGCGCTGCAAAAAGGATTTCCTGAGCACGCCGGAGCAGGATTGGGCCTCGCTTCCCGCAGCCAACACCCGCGACATCCTGGAGCATTTCGGACCGTGGCTCGCGCGGGCGGGGCAGCCGTCCTTGATCCTCGATCTCGGCTGCGGCCTCGGGCAATCGGCCCGCAGCCTGGCCGCGATGTTCCCTAAGTCCGAGGTCGTCGGCCTCGACGTGAGCCAGGACGCCATCGACGTCGCCCGGGCTGCGTTTGCGCTGCCCAATCTGTCTTTCCGGGTCCACGGTTTCGACGAAGCGCTCCCGTTTGGCGACCAAAGCGCCGGCTTGATCGTCTCGATCAACGCCTTGCCCTACGCCGCCGATCCGGCGGCCACCGCGGACGACATCTTCCGGGTTCTGTCGCCGGACGGACTCTTTCTCAATTACTGCCGCCTGCTGCTTTCCCAACTGGCCTTGAACTTCCCGCCCTGTCTGCTCTGGACCCACGACCACCAGCTTGATCCGGGCGACTTCGTCTTGCCCGCCGAGCGTCGTGGTTTCCGGTTCGCCTTGAGCCAGGGCCGCATGGGAGGGCTGAGCCCGAAATTTTTCATCAGCGCCGAGCTTGAGGATTTCAAACGGCAATACGGCGCCCTGGCCGGGACTGCGCCCGACTTCGGCGTCTACCGGCCCTGGCATTCCCACGCCGTGACCGTCGCGGCCAGGGAGCCTTGGCCCGGCGAGGCGCTGCCGGACATGCAGTCCGGCCATCTGGCCAAGCTCGGTTTCATGCTCGAGGCGGTGTCGCGCGACTCGCCGGGCGCGCGCGAATTGGCCCTGACCTCCTGGCGGGCCGTGGCCGGGGCCTGCAAACTCCTGCCCGAGGCCTACGCTTTCATGGCCGCCTGCCTGCCGGACCAGGCCCGGACGCTTGACGCCTTCTATCGCGCCGCGCCGCGCTGATCCCCCCGGGAAAAACGCTTGCCCTTGCCCGGTCCGGAGGAATACATTGCGCACAATGCGGGAAACCGCCGTGCACTGGAACATATATGAAGACAAGCCTTCGCTTCACCATCTCGCCCCAGCCCGACGACACGACCTGCGGCCCCACCTGTCTGCACGCCATCTACGCCTACCACGGGGACGATGTCGCCCTGGACGCGGTGATCGCCCAGACGCCCAGACTGAGCGACGGGGGAACCCTGGAGGTGCTGCTCGGCATCCACGCCCTGGGGCGCGGCTACGAAGCCACCATCTATTCCTACAACCTGCAAGTCTTCGATCCCACCTGGTTTTCGTCCAAAGGCGACGCGCTGCCCGGGCTCGCGGACAATCTCGCCCGCCAGAGCCGTTTCAAGAAATCCGCGAAGCTCAGGTTCACGGCCGGGAAATACATCGATTTTTTGCAACGCGGCGGCAAGGTCCGCTTCCAGGATCTGACCTCGAAACTGCTTCGGGATTTTCTGAAGCGCTCCATTCCCGTGCTCTGCGGCCTGTCCGCCACCTATCTTTACCGCTGCGCCAGAGAATACGGCCCGGGCCAGGACTACGACCCCATCCGGGGCGAGCCCGCCGGGCACTTCGTGGTCGTGTGCGGCTACGACCACGACCAGCGCAAGGCCATCGTGGCCGATCCCCTGTCCGGCAACCCCATGGGCGCCGGGCCGCTCTACAGCGTGGACCTAAGCAGGCTCAACTGCTCGATCATGCTCGGCATCGTCACCTTCGACGCCAGCCTGCTCATCATCGAAAAACCCGCCGCACCGGAGTAATTCCTTGTCCCTTTACGCCGTCGTCGACAACACCGGCGACCTGGACCCCCTGCCCGGAGTGACGCTGGTTTCGGCCAAAAGCTACCTCGCGGACGCGAAATACGCCCATCTGCACGGCGCCCGGGTGCTCAACCTGTGCCGCTCCCACCGCTACCAGAGCATCGGCTACTACGTGTCGCTGCTGGCCGAGGCGCGCGGGCACAAGCCTTTGCCCCGGATCACCACCATGCAGGACATGAAGTCCCAAAGCATCATGCGCCTGGCCTCGGAGGAGTGCAAAGCCGGCATCGACCGCTGCCTGGGGACGCTACGCGGCGAAAAGCTGGCCTTCAACATCTACTTCGGCCACACCCCGGAACCGGGGCGCGAACGGCTGGCGGCCAGCGTGTTCCAGCTGTTTTATTCGCCGTTTTTGCGCGCCGTCTTCCACCAAAACGGCGAATGGCGCCTGCAAAACGTCTCCCCGCTCGGCGTGCAGGACATCCCGGGCGCCGAATTGGCCTTTGCCCGGGACGCCCTGGCGGAGTTCGCGGACGGTCACCGCCCGCCGCCGCGCAAGCGCGCCCCGGCGCACTACCACCTGGCCATCCTGCACAACCCGGACGAGGCCATGCCTCCCTCCAACGCCAAAAGCCTCAGGCGCTTCATCAAGGCCGCCGAGGACGTGAGCATCGCCGCCGAATGCATCACCCGGGAGGACTCGGAACGGCTGACCGAGTACGACGGGCTGTTTATCCGCGAAACCACGGACGTCAACCACCACACCTACCGCCTGGCCAGCCGCGCCCAGGCCGAAGGCCTGGTGGTGATCGACGATCCGCAGTCCATCCTGCGCTGCTCCAACAAGGTCTACCTGGCCGAAAACCTGCGCCGCCACGCCGTGCGCACGCCCAAAACCCTGGTTTTGCACCAGGGCAACCTGGACCAGGCCACGAGCGCCTTCAGCTTTCCTTTCGTGCTCAAGCAGCCGGACAGCTCGTTCTCCCAGGGCGTGGTCAAGGTGGCGGGCGCGGCCGAGTACAAGGCCCAGGCCAAACGGCTGCTCAGGCGCTCCGAACTGATCATCGCCCAGGAATTCTTGCCCACGCCCTTCGACTGGCGCATCGGCGTGCTGGACCGCAGGCCCCTGTTCGCCTGCAAGTACTTCATGGCCCGCAAGCACTGGCAGATCATCAACAATGACAGCGGCGCCAAAGACGCGCTTGGCCGGGTGGAAGCCGTGCCGCTTGAAGCCGCGCCCAAAAACGTGGTCAAGATCGCCGTGAGGGCCGCCGGCTTCATCGGCGACGGGCTCTACGGCGTGGACCTGAAAGTCGCGGGGCGCAAGGCGCATGTGATCGAAATCAACGACAACCCCAACATCGACGCCGACGCCGAGGACGCCGTCCTGAAAGGCGCGCTCTACGCGCGGGTGATGGACGTGTTTTTGCGCCGCATGCAGGACCGCAAGCGCTGCGCGAGGAGCGGAGCATGACGAAGCGCGCCCTGGGGCTTTTTGAAGCCGTCGGCCTGGAGCTGGAATACATGATCGTCGCGGCGCGCGGCCTGTCCGTGCTGCCCGTGGCCGACGAGGCGCTGCGCGCCGCCGCCGGGAGCGTGGTCTCCGAAATCGAGATGGGCCGCCTGTCCTGGTCCAACGAACTGTGCCTGCACGTGATCGAGCTCAAGACCAACGGCCCGGCCCCGGACCTTCGGGGGCTCGCGGCGGCTTTTTCCGGAGACGTGTCTAGGATCAACGCCATCCTTGCGCCGCTCGGGGGCCGGCTCATGCCCGGCGGGGCGCATCCCTTCATGGACCCGGCCCGGGAAACCAAACTCTGGAACCACGAATACAGCCAGGTCTACGAGGCCTACGACCGCATCTTCCAATGCACGGGGCACGGCTGGTCCAACCTGCAAAGCATGCACATCAACCTGCCCTTCGCCGGCGACGAAGAGTTCGGCCGGCTGCACGCGGCCATCCGCCTGCTCTTGCCCATCATGCCGGCCCTGGCCGCCAGCACCCCCATGCTGGACGCCCGCCCGACCGGTTTCATGGACAGCCGGCTGATGGCCTACCGCGACAATTCCCGCCGCGTGCCCTCGGTCGCGGGCCTGGTGGTCCCGGAGCCTGTGTTCACCAGGGCCGGGTACGAACGCGCTGTGCTTGAGCCCATGTACGCGGACATCGCCCCGCATGACCCGCAAGGAATCCTGCGCCACGAATGGCTCAATTCCCGGGGCGCGATCGCCCGCTTCGAGCGCGGCGCCATCGAGATCCGCGTTCTGGACACGCAGGAGCGCCCGGCCGCGGATCTGGCCGTGGCCGCCCTGGCGACCGGCGCGCTTGAGGCGCTGTGCCGGGAGCGTTTCGGAAGTTTCGCCAGCCAGAAAGAGTGGGCGGCCGCGCCCCTGGCCGAGCTGCTCTGGCGCTGTGCGCGCGACGCGGACGAAGCGGTCGTCGACGACCCTCGGTACGCGCGGGCCCTGGGATTTCATGGCCCCATGCCCTGCACCGCCGCAGACCTCTGGCGCGCGCTGGCCCGGGTCGCGCCCGAGCCGCCGGACGGCCTGGGCGAGGCGCTGCGCATCATCCTCGAACAAGGCTGCCTGG